>JAJYUW010000031.1 GCA_021792335.1 Pseudomonadota bacterium
GGGGCGATCGTCACGGACAGCCAACCGTCATGTAATTTCCGGCGCAGCATCGTCGAGCTCAAAATCCCCGCAAAGTATAACCTTAAGGATACAGTTTAATCCATTATTTCTCAATGGTTTTTAACGCCGGAACAGAGGGCGAAAAGCGCATCCGGCGGAGCTTTCAATAGTTCTCGCGCAAGTAAATGAACGGACTCGCGGCAATGCCGAAGGTGGCCCGGCCCGAGCCCGGCAGCCAGGCGATGGTCGAGGCGAGATTCACGCTGCCCCTGCCGCTGGGCGTCGGAGCGGGCTTGGTGAGCGTGATCGCGCCGGCTCCCGAAGAGAGCATACCGCCTCCCAGGATCGTGGTCGTGATGGCGGCACCGGGGCCTGGCGTCTGGGTGAAATTGGTGTTTGCGATCGACGTGCAGCTATCGAGGCTGTTGGGAACGTAGGCGCTGCCGCTCCAGTATTGGGCGGAGACATTCACCGGCAGGGCGAGCAGTTCGGAGCCGTAGGCATTGGCGATCTGCAGGCGCCCGCTTACCACCTTGATCCCGCCTTCAACCGACGTGGATGGGTTTGCACGCAAAGAACTTACACCATCGGTATCTGCCGCGCGGATATAGATGTCGGTCGGACTAGTCGGTGCCATTGCAAAGGTATAAGCCGGCGTAGCCGTGGTTGCAATGCCCGCTCTGAACGCTGCTGCCGCGATGGCACCGTTCGCTACCGCACCGCCACCCGGATTCTGCGTCGTCGTACTGCCCAGCGCATCCCACGCGGTCAGGGTCACGGCTTTTGAAAAGCCGAGCAGGCCATCGTAGTTGGTGGTCGCCCCCCCCCCCAGATTCCTTGCGGTCACCTGCACGCTGAACGGCTGACCTGAATAGACCATACCGTTATACAGCGTCGGGCAAGTCAAGCCCGACGGGCAAGCCATCGGTACGAATGCTGGCGCAACACCTGTTTGTAGCACCGCAGTATCGAAGTGATCCGGAATGAATCGACCTACCGTTGCGGCTGTCACTCCCGACGCGTTGAGGCCGGAAGCAAGGTAGTTGCCACTGGTCAGCACTGCATTGAGATTGATGTTACCGACCTCGCTCCAATTCAGGTTGCTAAGAGTCGCAATGCCATTGGTAAACGTAGCACCAGCAATCATACCGTTACCCAGTGCCGGATTGTGACCACCTGCCGGCGTTACCAGGGTCGAAGTCAGCGTCACGCCTTCCGGTGAGTTTTCCTTGCCGAAATTGGGCGTAGCGTTATCAGCTGCATTCGCCGCCGTGACGGTGGCGCTGAAGTTATTACCCGCCTTGATCGGCCCTGCGGTAATACCGCTGAAGGCAAACGAGGCCGGCGCCGCAATGAAGCTGCCGCTGCCCGTCATCACCAATCCTGCATCCCCGGTGCCGGTACTGCCGGTATAGGTCGCATTCAGCGTCATCTGCCCGACATCGGCATATTGCAGCGTGGTGGTCGCCGTCCCGCTGGCATTGAATGTCAAGCTTGGGCTCTGGCCTGTGGCATCGCAGGCCGCCGTTGCATTGTTCCCCGCATTCAACGCTACGCCGGCCACGCGTGCCGACAACGTGCCGGTGGTGGGATTGGCGTACGCGCACTTCAGGTTGACCGTGCGCGACACATTCGCGAAAGCTGGCACGCAATTCAGTGCGTTGTCGGCCTTGCGCACCGCGCTGATAGTCATATTCTGCACAGTTTCCGCAACATGATTCGGCGCGCTCACCAGCAAACCGGAGTCCGCGAATGGCAAGCTGCAACTTGCTGTTGCTGTCGCGGTGTTCCAACAGTCGCTCGGATGGATCGCTGCCGGATTAACCGCACTGGTTCCCAGCGTCACGGTTTGTACCGTGGTCACCGGAAGACTGACCGTGGTCGTGCCACCGGCGGTGATATTGAATGGCACGGAGCCACCGGGCGCACCTGCCCAAGTCACATTGCCCGTCACTGCGCTGGCAGTATAGTAAGGTGCCGTACAAGCAGCGTTGGCACAGGCTATGACGGTTAAAGTTTCCGGCGTACAAGTCAGGCCGTTGCCATCATCCGTAATGCGAATATGATCGGGGCCAACACTTGGAGGAGTACAGGCGGGCGGCATGGGCTGTCCGCTGCCGTTCGATACGCAATTGGTTCCGCAGCTGCCGCCACTGAGACAGCATACGCCGCCGGCACTGGCATTCCAGGCGAGGCTGATGCTGCCGCTGCTGTTGCTGGAAGACTGGACGCATCCCGACACCGGGGTGTTGTAGCCGAGCGTGATGTTCCCGCCATGATTTGCCTGAGCCGTAACATCGCCGTCTACTCGGTCCCCGCTATTCAGGGTGATCGATCCGCTGGTCGCCGTTATCGACTTGCCGTAGCGGGTGCCTCCGCCGTCGCTCACTGATGCCCCAACAACGTTGCCGGTGATCGTGTCAAACCAGCCGAAGGACACCCCGTTGGTTGCCGTGATGTTGCCGTTGTACGTCGAGCCTCCGTTATCGCTCACCGATGCCGCATTGACGTTGCCGTTGATCGTATCCAACCAGCCGAAGGACACCCCGTTGGTTGCCGTGATGTTGCCGTTGTACGTCGAGCCTCCGCCATCGCTCACCGATGCCGCATTGACGTTGCCGTTGATCGTATCCAACCAGCCGAAGGACACCCCGTTGGTTGCCGTGATGCTGCCGTTGTATGTCGAGAATCCGCCATCGCTCACTGACGCAGCATTGATGTTGCCAGTAATCTGGTCATCGTACCCAAATTGCGCGGCGCCGTTCACCGTCATGACCAAGTCCGATGCCAATCCCCCAGTGTTGATCTGCACATAGCTGCTGATAGATAAGGGGCCGCCGAAGGTAATGCTGGCGGGTTTCGGGCTGCTGATGGTCACCGTGTCGTTCCAATTCAGACTGAGGCTTCCGCAGGTGTAATTGCCGCTCCCTGCGTTGCTGCATCCAGCGGGCAGCTTATTCGGAAAATCGTAGTTGGTCGCCAGCGCGGTGTGAGCCAGCAACATGCCCAAACCGAGTAATAAAATTTGTCCTGTGCGGTAGGCCGTCTGTTTCATACGCGCTCTTTTCATGGCCTTTCCTGTAATGCTCAGAAGGAGACCTGCACTTGCCGTTCGATATAACCCTGTCCCGGCGAAGCGTTCGGGCAGGCGCCGGCGGCCGGCTGGTTGCAGGCGGTGGCGATGAGTTGGTACACGGTCGGACCGTGATAGGTGGTATCGGGATAGGTGGTGCATTGTACCGTCACCGTGAACGCCGACAGCGTGGGCGCGGTGGCGGGGAAGGCGAACGAGGTGGGCGAGGCGGGGCAGACGCGGCTGTTGGGGTTGGCGCTGCCGACGGCCACCGGCGGCGTGCCGTAGCTGAAATTGTAGGCGGGGGTCGCCTGCACCTGATAGACGCCCCACTCGATGCCGGAGCGCGCCGCCTGATAGGCGCGCTCGCCCTCGACGTCCAGCGCCGATCCCAACTGCTGGCTGGTCGAGATGGAAACGATGAAGGCGCCCAGCGCCGCCAGCACGGTCAGCAGGAAGATCGCCGCGACCAGCGCGAAGCCCGCTGAACGCTGTCGTCTCTGCGCGGCCGCAGGCCGCGGCAGTCGCCACGAGGGATGAGCTCGAAGGCTCATGGCGAGTTGTCCACGTGGATCTGGTCGAACAATCTGACGCTCTCGCCGCTCTCGCTCAGGGTCAGATCGATGCTGAGCAGGCCGTTTTGCTGTTCGGCGTTGGCCGCGTAATCGACGCTGCAGGTGGCGTTATCGACCAGCAGCGCCGAACTGCCGCCGGAGGGCGGCGTCGGCTGGGCGGCGTTGAAGCCGTAGCCCCAGGTGCGCGTGAAGCTGCCCGGCACCGTCGTCGGGCAGGCGTAGGTCACCGCTTGAACGCCGCCGGGCACCACCTGGAAGCGGTCGTTGGGCGAAGGCAGGAGTGGCGATTCGGCGGCGAAGGGATTGGACGCCAGGGTGACGGTGTTGCCGGAGACGCTGGCGACCTGGGCGATGTTGCCGCCGCTGTAGGCGTCGGCGGGAGAGAAGCCCGGGCCGAGATTGTAGACCACGACGTAGTCGTTGGCCGAGATGCCGGGGGGCGGTCCCAGCACGTCGAATTCAAGGTTCGCGGCGTTGGAGAAATCGAGCACCTTGCCGCCGGTCGAGCCGTCGGCGGCGTCGCGGTAGCGGCCGCCGGAACTGGTCATGATGAATTCGATGTAACTCGTGCCCCCGACGCTGGTCACGCGCAGGCTGTTGGGCAGCGCCAGGCGGACGTCGCGCGCGAGCCGGCGCAGCGCGGTGTCGGCGGCGTCGGTCATCTTGGCGCGACGCGCGGAATCGACGTAGCCCTCGACCGGCTTGGTGATGAACACCGCGACCATAGCGGCGATGATGCCGGTGATCACCATCACCATGATCATCTCGATCAGGGTGAAGCCGCGGCAAGCTGGATCGCCACGCTGCGCTCGCGATGACGACCGAAGGAAGTCCCCGTGGGACGACCGGAGGAAGTCCCTGTGGGACGACCGGAGGAAAAGGGTTTGCCTTTGCGCGCCGCAGGCGAAGCAATCTCGATGGCTCATGGCGCGAAGTTGGGCGAATGGCGGGTGCGGTAGCCCTCCAGCGTCAGGCTGTCGGAACCGTGCGTGACCGTGACCGCGATGCGCAATGCCGCCGATCCCGGCGTGGTGTCGCCCACACCGTCGAGCGCCTCGGGCGTGATGGTAATGGTCGCGCTGTAGCCCGCGGGCGCTAGGTTGTTGCCGGTGATGTCGGTGATCGGACTGGGCAGTTGATAGCCGCCATTGACGTAATAGTCATTGACGTTGTTGAACGGGTATGTCGTGCTGGTGCGCGCTTCGCTTACCCCGTTTACGGTTTCCGGTCCCAGGCCTTCCACTATCGTGCAGCCTGCCGTGCCGGTTGCCGTCGCCACATTCGGATCATTGGGATCGCACCAGGTGAAGGGCTGCATCTCGACCTCCTCGATGAGGCCCCCGGCGATCGCCAGCATCTGCTTCCTGATCAGCGGATCGGCGCTGTTCCTCGCCGTGATGTTCAACACCGTGAGGATGCCGACGATGCCGACGCTGACGATGACGATGAACATGATCAGCTCGATCAGGGTCATGCCCGACTGGCGGCGACCTGGACTGCCGCGGCCCTGCGGGCCTCGCAGTGACAGCAGGCGAAGCAATCTCGACGCCTGCCGGGCGAGCGCGGTGCCCTCAATGCACATAGCCGGTCTCGTTCTCGACGGTGATGGTCTCGGCGGTGGCGCCGGTCTGATCCTTGACGCTCACGGTTTTCGGCGCCGAGAGCAAGCCGCTGCTGTCGTAGGGCCTGCCCAGGGCGTCGAAGCAGATCTGCCCGGTGGTCGCCAGATTGTCCGTCACGGTCACGGGGGTCTTGGCCTGGTGATAGCTTGCGGGCAGCGCCACGGTCGAAATGCAGGCGGCGCTGCAGGTCGTGGCCGTGCCCAACTGGCAAAGCGTCGGCGGATCGGCGGCGAAGTCGAGACGGACCATGCGCCGCTGGGCGACCGCGGTTTCCCTCGCGTACTGGATCAGCGAGTTCAACTGGTCGGCGGCGCCCACCGCCTCGAAGTCGTTGAGATTGGCGAAGCGCGGCAGCACGACGACGGCGAGGATGCCGACGACGATCATGATCGTGATCAGCTCGATCAGGGTGAAGCCCGACCGACCGCCTCGCCGGATCAGGCCGGTTCTTCGCATCGGGGCAGACGCTGTCATTGGCTCGAACAAACTCCAACTTTGCCGGAACGGTGAAATACTCATGTTAGTCTGACAATGGGCCTATGGAGCCGACCCAGTCGCCCTGGAGACCAGAGGAAAACACGCATTGCGCTCCGACTCGATCCGTTCTTGTGCCGGTGCTTCGGGATAAGCCAAGGCCCAAAGGTCGAAGTTCGCTCCCTGTTCCACGACCATCGCCCGGAAGCCGCCTTCCTCCAGTTCCCGAGCCAGGCTGCGCGCGGTAAAGCCGGTCTTGTGCGCCATGTAGAGATTGCCCTTGGCCAGCGATGCCCGGTGGCCATAGAGCATATCGATCGGAGCGATCGGGCCTGCCGGCGAAACATAGGCGGGCTCCTCCAGCTCGTCGGCGGCGACCAGTGCACAGATTGGCTGCAAGTCGGGACAGGTCAGCACCAGCATCCCTTCGGGCTTGAGAACCCGCCTGAACTCCTTGAGCGCCACCGGGACTTCGTGCGGGTGGAGATGCTCGATGTTGTGCGACGAATAAACGGCATCGACACTGGCACTCTCGACCGAGGACATGTCGAGCATGCTGGCGACCACGTCGGGCATGGCGTCCGGATCGATGTCGAGGCGGATCTCGCGCCAGCGGCTCTGGAACAGGCGCGGCATGGAGCGGCGATCGGCTCGGCCGCAGCCGACGTGAAGCACGGTCTTGCTCGCGACGGCAGGCGCGGCATGGATTCCGCCGTCCAGCTTTTCCCCTTCGCACCAGGCTCGCCACATGCGCCGGTAGAGCAGTTCCAGGTCGCGGGTGAATTGCTCCGGCTGGCACAGCGGGCTGTCTTTCATCCGCCCGCGCAGCTCGCGCCGCAGTTTGCGCAGGCGCCCGGGATCGCCGGCGAGCGAAACGGCGCCGGCGACGTAGGCATCGACATCGGCGAAGATCAATTCGGTCAGGCCGATATTGGTCAGCGCCGAAGTCGTCTGGCGCGAGACCACGCTGTCGCCGGCGATGGTCACCACCGGCACCCCCATCCACAGCGCTTCGAGCGTGGTCATGCCGCCGTTGAAGGGAAAGGTGTCGAGCGCGATGTCGATGTCGCCGTACTCGGCGAACATCTGCCCATGCGCAGAGCCTTCGCGTAAGTCCAGGCGATCCCGTCCGATGCCCTGCGCTGCGAAGCGTTCGGCCAGGCGATCCTTGACCGCTTCCTCGGACAGCGCGCCGGACTTGACGACGAGCCGGCTTTGCGCGACGGACTGAAGAATCCTGGCCCAGGCCGACACGACCTCGTCGGTCATCTTGGGCAGGCGATTGAAGGAACCGAAGGTGATGCTCCCCGACTTCTCAAGCGGCGGCGCTGCAACCTCGGGCACGTACTCGGGCGGCCCGTAACAGAAGCGGGTATGCGGCAGAAAGACCGGAGTTTCTGAAAAAAGCTGCCCGCCCCCGGGCGGCGTGGTGAACGGATCGGTGATGAAGTAATCGATGGCGCTCAATCCGGTCGAATGGAAGTAACCGATCCACTCGGCCTGCACGGGGGCGGGCCGGCGGGCGAAGACCAGCAGGCGATGGAAGGCGGTATGGCCGGACAGATCGACCAGAATATCGATTTCGGCCTTGCGGATCAGATCGGCGAGTTCCTCGTCGCTGTGGAAGAAGATGTCCTCCCAATGCTCGGCCGCCTGCCGCAGTTCGGGCAGGACGTCCTGCTCCCGAACGACCATGGAGAAGCAATGAATCTCGAACAGGCTGCCGTCATGGTGGCGCAGCACGTCGCGCAGCAGGAAGCCCACCGGGTGTCGGACGAAGTCGCCGGAGACGTAGCCGATGCGCAGCTTGCGCTGCGGATCGCGGTCGCGCGCCGCAAAATCGTCCGGGGCCCGCAGCGGCAGCTCGAAGCGCCGCGCCCAGTCGAGATGGCGCTGGAAAACCGCCTCCGGAGCGATCCGCGACTGGTTGTTGAGCTCGAACAGGACGTTCGAATACATGCCCGGCTGCTGGCCGTCCAGTTCGATGACCTTCTCGTAGTGCGGCAGCGCCGCTGCCGAATCGCCGCCCGAACTGAGGCAGGAGCCGAGCGTGACCAGGGCGATGATGCTCTCCGGTTGGCGCGCGAGTATGCGCCGGCACAGTTCCTCCGACTGGCTGAGGTGGCCGGCCGCCTGATGGGCGGCGGCGAGAAAACCCAGCGCCTGGACGGTTTCGCCGCGCTCCCTGATCTGGCGCTCGATGTAGCCGATGGCGTTGGCCATTTCCTCGCGCGAGCCCAGCAGCGTCGCGAGATTGAAGTGCGCCTCCGGGTAATCCGGGCGCAGCTCCAGCGCCCGTCGGTACTGCGCGATGCCCTGCTTGGCGCGGCCGGTCTGGATCAGCACGTTGCCCAGGTTGAGGCGCGCCTCGGGCCGGTCCGGCTCGTCCGCCACCAGGCCTTCCGCGGCCGCGCGCGCCTCGTCGAAACGCGCCAGTTCGAACAGGGCCGCGATCCTGTTCAGTCTTGCCTCGAAGAAGCCGGGTTTGCAGGCGAGCGCCCGATCGAACCAGACGAGCGCCTCCTCGTGTTGCCCCTTGGCGATGCACCATTCGCCGAGATTGCTCAGGGCCTGCGGGTAATCGGGCTTGAGCGCCAGCGCGCGCAGGTAGGCGTCCCGCGCCCCGTCGAGACGATCGGCGTGGCGATACGCGGCGCCCAGGCTGCACCAGAGACCCGCATCCTCCGGCCTGGCCGCCAGCGCCGTTTCGAGCTGCAAAATCGCGGCCTCGGCCTCGCCCCGGGACAGCGCCCGCCGGGCCAGCGCGTGCATCGCCTCGACGTCGCCCGCCCCGGCGACCCGCGCATCGACCACGTCGGCGACCGCGCCGAGCCCGCGCCTGTCGAGCCAGCGCGCGATCCAGCGCATCACGCGGCCCCGGCTCATGGCGCTCAGGAAAAGGAATTCAGAACGAGGGAAAACACCAGCTTGCGCACCACGTCCGGCGGTATGCCCGCCGCGATCAGGCGCGGCTGCAGCAGGAAAGCCGCGCGCGCCCGACCGATCACGCCCAGCGCGTGGCGGCGGCGTATCTCCCTGGCCTGCGCCTGGAACCTGCCCAGCGCGCCGGCCCACTCCGCCTCGCTCGTCCGTTTTTTCCTGGCTTGCGGCGCGCAGCGGAAGAAGGCGGCCTCCAGCTCGGCGGCGACCTGCGCGGCTTTGCTCACGTCGGCGCTACAGGCGCCGAATCGTTTCTCGGCAAGTCATGACAAAGCTCAGCCGGTGCAGATGATGGTCGCAGTCGCGGTATTCGCTGATGAACCGCCTGCGTAGGACACCTGGGCAGTTTCCGTTGCGCCGGCAGTAGTGCCGCAAGTCGCGTCGGAGGCTGAGGGGATCACAAACTTGGTGCTGTCCCAAGTGGCCATGTTCGATGCCAACTTTGCTCCCGCACTCGCCCCATTCAATTGGACGACGCCGTTCGCCGTTGCACTGGCGCCCCGAACCAGTGAAGCCGAATAATTGATCGCGGCATAGGAGGTCAGCGCGCCCGCGGCGCCCTGGACCGCGGCGGTCTTGGCGTCGGACGACAGATCGACGAACTTCGGCAGCGCGGTCGCGGCGAGGATGCCGAGGATGACGATGACCACCACCAGTTCGATCAGGGTGAAGCCCTGTTCCTTGCTCATGTGTTTTATGCTCATGTGTTTTATATTCAAGATTGACTCCTCCAAAAAAACTCAACAACCCGTGGTATCGACCGCCGAGATCTGCGCCGGCACCGAAGCGGAAGCGGCCTGGGTATAGGTGAACATGCAATGGCTGGTGTCCGATGCGCCCTGGACCCCGAAGGTGGTCACGGTCCCCGACAAGATGGCGTAATAGCCTTCATTCTGCAGATTGGCCAGCGTCGGATTGAAGATCGTGGACAGGCCCGCCGCCGACACGATGCCCGGATTGGTGCCCGATGCGGCGGGAATCGCGGTGCTGGCGGGATAGCTGAACACCGTGGCGACCAGGCCGTTTTCGGTGCACACCGATCCGGGTGTGGTGGGGGTTCCGGGCAGATTGTCGGCGGTGCCGCCCACCGCGCAGGCGGTCTGATCACTGACGCCGTTGCGGGTCAGGATCGCGGCATGGACCATGGCGGTGGCCGCCGCCACCGAGCCGCGCGCGGCGTTCAGCTTGGCGACCCGGGCGTCGCGCTGCAAGGCGATGAAGCGCGGCATCGCCACCGCGGCGAGGATGCCGATGATGGTGATGACGATGACCAGTTCGATCAGCGTGAAGCCCGCTTGCCTGTCGCTCGGATTCAATCGATTAAGCCTAAAGTATATTTTGGAATCATGGCGTTGCGGCGATTGTCTCACAAAAGACATAGCATCAACAGGGTTTTCGCGCGACAGAAAAATTCTTTCCAGGGCGCGCGGCAAAATGCCCCGTCTCCGGGTAAAAGCTCCCCGGCGACAACCGCGGCCTAGTATTTTTCGTCTTCTTTCCACATGGCAGGGAGGAAGCGAACGACGCGGTTGCGGCCCGTGTTCTTGGCTTCATAGAGGGCCACATCGGCGTATTTGACCACCTGCCAGAAAGTGTCCGCATCGGAAGGAAACTCGGAGACACCGATGGAAATGGTCTTCTGCACTACCGTGCCGGGCAGCGAAACCTTGGTTTCCTCGACCTTGGCGCGGATCTTTTCGGCGATTCTGGCCGCATCTTCGGCACCCGTGTCCATCAGGATGATCAGGAATTCCTCGCCGCCGTAGCGAATCACCATGTCCGATGTCCGCGCGCTTTTGAGCAGGATTTCAGCCAGGGTCTTGAGCACCTTGTCGCCGGCTTCGTGGCCGAAAGTGTCATTGACCTGCTTGAAGTAATCCAGATCGAGCATGAGTATGGAGAAGATGCCCTTCCGGCGTTGGCTGATGGCGACCAGGGTGGTGACGTATTCCTCCAGGAAGCGCCGGTTGTACAGCCCGGTCATGGCGTCGCGCAAGGAGCTTTCCCGCAGGTGCTCCATCAGCCGTTTGGCTTCGAGCACCGGCGCGGTTTCGCGCAGATAGACGGCGATGAACGGGATCATGAGCTTGGCGAGCTGCCCGTGATCGCGGGGGAAAACCATCTGGATCACGCAGCCGACGGAACCGGACTGGGTGATCGGCAGGCAGATGTGGGTTTCGTCTCCCGCACGGAACATGGTGCAGATGCCGGGAAAGTCCACCGCATTGACTTCATGGCCGGTGCGCCTCACCCGGCAGGCATTGGCATCGATCAGGATTTGCGGGTCGCACCAGCGGCAGGCCGCGTCGAGTTCGCCGTCAACCACGATCGGCGTGATGCGGTTCTTGCTCGATGCCACCTCGTAGACGGAGAAATGATGGAAGTCGTATTGGTCGCCGAGCACATGCGCCAGGCGCTGATAGACTTCCAGCTTGCTCTGGTCTTCCTCGATCGCCTGCTTGAAACGGGAGGCTTCCACCAGGCCCTCCACCATCTCGGTGGTGGTGACCAACTGGTTGCCGACATTCTGGCAGCTATAGCCATAACCCATCAATTCGCCGACGCGATGGCCGATGGCGGTGATCCCCTCGTCGAGGAATTCCATCAGCCGGTTGAGTTGGCTGGCGATCTCGCCCAACTCGTCGGACGTGCGCCGTTCGATGCGCCCGCTAAAAACGCCACCGACCGCCTGGGCCACCACTTCCTTCACGGCGTTGGCGGTTTCAACCAGCGGATGCAGCAGCCGGCGCAGCAAGAACAAGGCAAACAGGGCGGTGAGGAACATGAACAAGCCCAGCAGGGAAACGGCGGTGATGGCCTGTTGCCGGACATCGTCCAGGGGAATGTCGATGGAAATGGCGCCGAGCACGGTCCCCTGGCTGACCATGTGGCACTGCAGGCAGTTGGGCGTGCCGGTGGCGCTGGCGATATAGGGGATGATGGCGCGGAACACCCTCGCGCCATGATTCTCGGTGGCCTTGAAGACCGCCAGTCCATGTTCGAGGACCTCGGCTTCTTCCTTGCCCGCCGGGCTCTCCATGCTGAGCCCCGGGCCAAACTGCTTATCGACGGCGGGCCCCCGGATTACCCTTACGCCTTGGACGCCGGGCACCCCCTTGAGACGCTCCAGGAATTCCGCGCGTTTGGCTATCGTGCCATTGACCATGCTTTCGGTAAGACTCTCTCTCACCGTTTCAGCTACCGAACGGGCGTGGCGCTCGGCAGTGTAGAGGGAGAACTCCCGCAGGGTGTAGAGCCCGACGACGAGCACCACCAACAGCACCACCCCCATCAGAGCGGAAAAGATCCAGAGTATTTTTGCGTTGAGGCTCATGTCGTCAAGTCAAGGGTTGGTCAAGATAGCCGGCAGTCAGAACCAGCGGTAAGGCCGCGTCGCCACCAGCCGGACGCTGCCGACGCCGCCGCCGGCGAGCCTGCCGCCCACCGGCTCGATACGCCAGCACAGCAGCGATGCGCCGCCGGCGATGACCAGATGCCAACCGAGCCTCGGCCGGTAGCACAGTTCCCGGCGCGTGCCGTCGAAGAACCAGGCGCCTGCGGCTACGAGTTCCGGCCCGCCCGGATATTCGCCGAGATAGCCCGCCGGCGGCTGCGCCAGATAGCGCACCGGATTGGCCCCGATCAGGTCGGCGATGCGGCCCTCCTGGCCGTGGATGATGTCCCCGGCCATGGCCTGGCGCAGGCCCGAGTCGATGTTGCGCAGCGTCGAGTCGACCACCGTCTTCTCCGAAGCTTCCTCGATTTCCAGCAGGCGCGCCAGGACGGTGAGCGCCAGTGTTCCGATCACGGCCACGGCGACCAGAAACTCGAGCTTGGAGAGCCCGCGCGGCCCCATCATTTCTTCAGGGCCGCCCGGCCCAGATCCCAGGTCGGCAGGAAGATCCCCAGCGCCAGGATCAGCACCATGATGCCCAGCATGACGATCAGGATCGGCTCGATCTGCTCCGCCAGGGTCTTCAGTTCGTACTCGACCTCGTTCTGATAGAGCTCGGAGACCTGCTGCATCATGTCGTCCAGCGCGCCGGACTCCTCGCCCACCGCGATCATCTGCAACACTATGGGAGTAAATACCGCGGCGTTGGCAGCCGTGCGCAGGATGCTCTCACCGCGCTCGACGCCCTCGCGCATGCCCTCGACCTTCTTCGCGATGTAGGCGTTGTCCACGGTCAGCGCCACGTTGGTGAGCGCCTGGATGATCGGCACGCCGCTCTTCATCGCCAGGGCGAAGCTGCCGGCGAAGCGGGCCAGGGTGGCCTTCCGGACGATCTTGCCGGCGATGGGAAAGCCGAGCTTGGTCTTGTCCCACCAGTAGCGGCCGGCGACGGTCGCGGTATAGCTGGTGAATGCGAAGGCCGCCGCGGCCGCACCGCCGAGCATGACCGGCCACCAGGCCACCATGAAGCCGGAGAAGCCGAGCAGGATCCGCGTCATCAGGGGCAGTTGCGCGCCGAAGCCCTTGAACACCTGGGCGAAGGCCGGAATCACGAAGATATTCACCACCACCAGGGCGATGCCCATGGCGGTGACGACGAAGCTGGGATAGCGCAGCGCCGACTTCACCTGTCCGCGCATGAAGCGCTCGAACTCCATGTGCTCGAACAGGCGGATGAAGATCTCCTCCAGCCGGCCGGTCATCTCGCCGACCCGGACCATCGACAGATAGAAGGGCGTGAATACCTTGGGATGGCGCGCCATCGACACCGACAACTCGCGGCCGGAATCGAGGCTCTCGCGGATCTGCTGCAGCACCTCCTTCATCGCCGGATTGCTGCTCGATTCCTGCAGGCCGGCCAGGGCGCGCATGATCGGCACCCCGGCCTTGAGCAGCGAGTGGATCTGCCGGGTGAACAGCATCACGTCCATGTGCAGGACCTTGGGCTTGAACCACTGGATCTGGACGCTGCCGCCGGCGGCGGCCTTGACGGCGGCGGTGGCGGGATCGATGGACAAGGGCGTGATGCCGCGGCCCGCGAGCCAGTCGGCGACCCCGGCCGGACTCGCGCCCTCCTGCTGGCCGCTGACCTCGTTGCCGCCGGCGTCGCGGCCGCGGTAGGCATAGTTGGGCATGCCTCAGTCCTCGAACTGGTTGCTGATGCGCATCGCTTCATCGACCGTGGTGCGGCCTTCGAGCACCAGGCGCACCGCGTCGCGGCGCAGGGTGTCGCCGGCCATCTGGCTGCGGCCGACGCGCATGAATTCGGCGGGGTCGCCGTGGTTGGCGGCCTCGACCAATTCCTGACTCATCTCCAGCAGTTCGAACACGCCCTGCCGCCCGACGTAGCCGCCGTTGTTGCAATGGGCGCAGCCGCGGCCCCGGCGATAGCGGTGTTCGTCTACCCGGTCGCCCAGTTCGTAGCGCAGCCATTCGCGTTCGTACGGGAGCAAATCATGCGGCTCGCTGCAGTTGTCGCAGATCACCCGCACCAGGCGCTGGGCCAGCACCAGTTGCAAGGAGAGCGCCACCATGTAGCGCGGCACGCCCATGTCGAGCAGGCGCACCGGGGTCGATAGCGCGTCGTTGGTGTGCAGCGTGGACAGCACCATGTGGCCGGTCAGCGCCGCGCGCATGCCGATCTCGGCGGTCTCCTGGTCGCGCATTTCGCCGATCAGGATGATGTCCGGGTCCTGGCGCAGGGCGGAACGCAGCACGCGCTCGAAGGACAGATCGATCTTCTCGTGCACCTGCACCTGGTTGATGCCCGGCAAGCGGTATTCGACCGGGTCCTCGACGGTGATCACCTTCTTCTCCGGCGTGTTGAGCTCGGACAGCGCCGCGTAGAGCGTGGTGGTCTTGCCGCTGCCGGTGGGTCCGGTCACCAGCACCATGCCGCTGGGCCTGTGGATGGCGTGGCGCAGGCGCGCGAGCACGTTCGGCGGCAGGCGCATGCGGTCCAGACCCAGGATGCCCGTGCTCTGGTTCAAAAGGCGCATCACCACCGACTCGCCGTATTGGGTCGGCATGGAAGAGATACGCACGTCCACCGAATTGTTGCGCACCCTGATGTTGAAGCGGCCGTCCTGGGGCAGACGCTTCTCGGAAATGTCCAGGCCCGACACCAGCTTCAAGCGCAGCACCACGGCGGTGGAGATCTTCGGATCGGCCTCGGTCTGGATGTGCAGCACGCCGTCGATGCGAAAGCGGATGACCAGCGACTGCTCCTGCGGCTCGATGTGGATGTCCGAGGCCCGCGTCTTCATCGCCTCCTCGAACACCATCTGCAGCAGCTTGACCACCGGCGCATCCTCGGCGCCGGGCGTGAGGCCCAGCAGGCCGCCGAACTCCACCGGCACGTCGGCCATGTCGGCGGTCAGCTCCTTGGCCAGGCCGGAGATTTCCTCGGTGCGCCGATAGACGCTGTCGATCAGCGCCAGCAACTGGCTCTCCATCACCACCGCCAGCGCCACGTCGCGACCGACGATGCGGGCGACCTCATCGTAAGCCGAGAGGTCGGTGGGATCGGCGAAGCCGACCAGGAGCGCGCCCTCCTGTTCGCCCAGCACCAGCGCGCGGTGGCGCCGCGCCTGCGATTCGGGCAGCAGCTTGATCAGCTCCGGCTTCGGCCGGAAGCTCTTGAGGTCGATGAACGGCGCCTGCAACTGATGCGCCAGCGCCTTGGCGATGCCGTCCTCGGTGACGTAGGAACTCTCGACGAAGATGCGCCCGAGCTTGCGGCCGGTGCGCTTTTGTTCATCCAGGGCGAGCTTCAACTGCTCGGTAGTGAGCAGGCCCTGATTGACCAGCAGGTCGCCCAAGCGAATTTTTTCCGGACGGGTCATGCGCGCTTCTCCGCTTCAGGTGTTGCGGATCTCGACCACGGGATCGCCGCCGCCCCGGCTTCCCTCGAGAAATCCCAATGCTGGCATCGCTCGTGCTCGTCACGGCGATGCTGCCTGCGGGCGAAATGCCTCACGAAAGTAAAAACGGCTTGTAGCGGAGGTCTGCCGAGCTGATGTGCTGGACCAACCAATTCTGAACGAAGACTCTGATGTCTTGGAGAATGATGTTGTGGTCTTCGGTGGTCAGCCGGGCGACCAGAATTTCCAGCTGTTCCTCGAACTCGCGGTGGAGTTCGCAATGGGCAGCGTAGTATTTATATTTGAAGCTTCGCATGACGGCCTCTTCGTCGCGCAGATGCTCTCGTACGTAGCGCTCGAGCTCCGCGACTGCCGCGTAGGCCTGGGCGGTGTTTTCACCGGCGGGAGTGCCCTCCAACGATTTGAGCAACTGGAATAATCGCTTATGCTGATCGTCGATCCGCACGTCGCCGACTGACAAAGAAGGGTTCCATTCCATTACTTCACTCCCCGGTTAAGCGATGGGCTCAAATCGACTGAAAACGGATCAACTGATCTTCCGTGGCCTCACGACTGCAGTGCCGCTAAGTCCGTGCGACGGTGACCCGATTGCGTCCCTCGGTCTTCGAGGCATATAGAGCGGCGTCGGCGCGCGAAAAAAAATCGGTCACCGATTCTCCGGCCTTATAGCTGGATACTCCCATCGAAACCGTAATGTTCGCTACTGCCTCGTTATCGATGGTGCGCTTGATGCAATATCCCTCAACCTTCTTTCGGATTTTTTCGGCGACTTGACGCGCGCCTTCGATGGAGGTGTCGGGCAACAGGACGGCAAATTCATCACCACCGAATCGCACAGCGGTGTCCTTGCCCTTCACGTTGTCTTTCAAAATCTGCGCCACGGCCTTTATAACCTTGTCACCGAACAGGTGACCATAGGTGTCGTTGACCTGCTTGAAGTGGTCAATATCGGAAACGAGTACGCTCAGTCCATATTCGCTGGTGTCCGACTCTATCAGACAGGCCGCCATCGCCAAGTCGAATCCACGGCGGTTGGTCAATCCGGTCAAGCCGTCGGCGAGTGCCTCTTCACGTGCCTTTACCACGTCCTGCCGCAATTGCTCGATTTCGCGGCGGCTTTCATCCAGGCGTCCCTTGAGGGAACCGATGGAGCCGATCATGTTGCGCGTAAGGCCAAGAATCGCGTCGGCGCTCATAGTGGCGCCGGGATTGAGCGGGTCCAGGTCAACGCAACATTTTTCCAGCGCGCCGCCGAATTGGTCGGCCTGATCACCAGCCTGTGTGGCGGAACTCGACATGTCAGCCATCACCTTCTGCAAACCTTCGCTGACCCGCTGCGCAACCAGTTCGTTGATTTCGGCGATGTGCTTTTGGAAAATGTCGTCGGTGGTCTGCTCATCGAGGACCGCGCCACTCTGCAGGTATTTGTCGATACTGGCCCTGAGGGCCAAATTGCCGCCCGAAACATATTCGTACCAGACGGCATAACTGACCGGATGCAGCGCCGTCGACTGTTTCGCCATCAATGGCAGCGCGAGTCTGAGGTATTCCGCACTTTTTTCGACGCTATCGCGATATTTCATGTTGCCCATCCTTCACGACTGTCCGGTTAATGAAGCATAGAGACGCTGAAAGCCATAAGCCTGAAGCGGGATTCCAAGCGATGAAGGGGGGTGTCGATTTGAACGGCGGCAGTTTGGTCTGGCGGCCAGTGCATTTAGGCTCTTTCCGTTGGCCATGGTCACGTCGTAAATTTTGCGAACCTGCAGATCTGCGTGACTATGCCGACGTCGGGCAAGTTTGTGCTGACGCCGTGCTCGTCATCTTCCAGGCTGGCGTCGTCCTGCGGGAAGTTGAATCTAGCACCACCGGCGCCGATATCTGCCACAACAATCGGCATGGCCTTGATCGAACCATCGACCTGCATCATGGGAGTCGTAGTCTTGATGGTATTGAGCTTCGGCGTCGCCTGACGAAAGCATTCGCGCCAATGAAGGCGGGTCTTCCGAAAATCGGGAACAGGCTCAGGAACTCGTGGTCGACTAGCATCGCCCAGAACTTGGATTTATCGTCACAAAGTGGCCGGCCATTCATCGGCAGGTAAACACCCGTTGACTCCGCAGGGCTTGTGACAGTGCGCAGTCTCGTTGAAAGATTGTTTTTTGAAACATCGTCTCCCACTTGCGACGTATCAGTCACATTTGATTTATATATTTCATTGTAATGTATAACTTTATCGATACCCACGTCAATAGTGAGGTAGCCAGACGAAGACGTTTCCCGCCAGTTCCCCTATGACCTGGGTGTCCTGCTCGATGAAGGCCGAACGGATGAATCAGCCATCGCCCAGACCTGATTCGGACGGTCGATGGCGAGACTGCGCAGCAGGCAAGGATGGATACGGCGAGCCATGTTGCGCCGACTGGTACTCGCAGTTCCGGTATTCGGGCAGCAGTTCATTTAGGCGTTGAGGATCTCGACCACCAGGTCGCCCCCGCCCCTAAATGCGCTCTGGCAGGCGAGCCGGGACCAGCGCTCATCGCTCTCGGTACCAGCGAGCATCTGCGCCTCCTCCGTACCCTTGGAGCTGAGATGCTCGCCCCCTCCATCACGAAGACGTGACAGGTGCTGCAGGAACACTGGAACTGGCAGGAATAGCTGAGTTCGACGGAGGCGGAGACGGCTTCGCCCGACGGGCAGAGCTCCGGGTGCGGCAGGACGACGATAGGGTGGGCGGGGTTTTTGCCGAAGAAGAACATTTCCATTCCTAGTGGCAGCGGCCAGAGTCCGCAACGGCCGCAAGCTTAAGTCCGGCAACGGACAGCGGCGCGAAAAGCTCATGCCGTGACGGCGGATTCTGGCGGAGAGGGCGGGATTCGAACCCGCGTTAGGAATTAACCTAAACACGCTTTCCAGGCGTGCGACTTAAACCGCTCATCCACCTCTCCGCGCGAGCCGCGCATTTTAGCAGAAAACCCTGCGCCGACCGCGGCCGCGCAAAACCGTTCGACCGCCGCTTCGACTTGTGCCGCCTTCGCTTGTCGGGCTATAATCCGCGCCGCAATCGGGGGGTTAGCTCAGCGGTAGAGCATTCGCCTCACACGCGAAGGGTCACTGGTTCGAACCCAGTACTCCCCACCACTCCCCGCCCTCCCCAAGCCCTTCCCGCCTTCCGGAGCCATCAAGATGGCTTCGCCTGCGGCGCGCAATGCCAGCCAGCCAGTCATCGCGAGCGTAGCGCGGCGATCCAGACCGCCGCGGCCGATGACGCCTATGCCGCCAGGCTCGGGTAATCGGTGTAGCCGAGCCGGGCATCGGGCTGGCCGTAGCCGTAGAAGGTCTCGGGATGGAAGGGATTGAGCGGCGCGCCCAGCAGCAGGCGGCGGGGCAGATCCGGGTTCGAGATGTACAGCTTGCCGAAGGACACGGCATCGGCTTCGCCCGCATCCAGCACGCGCTGCGCGCTCTCCCGATCGAAGCCTTCGTTGGCGATCAGCACGCCGCCGAACAGCCGTTTCAGCTCCGGGCCGATGCGCTTTTCGCCCAGGGACTCGCGCGCGAAGATGAAGGCGATGCCGCGCCTGCCCAGCTCCTTGGCGACGTAGCCGAAGGTGGCCAAGGGGTCCGAATCGCCCATGGAATGGGCGTCGCCGCGCGGCGCCAGATGCACGCCGACCCGGCCCGCGCCCCAGACCGAGATGGCGGCATCGGTCACCTCCAGCAGCAGGCGGGCGCGGTTCTCGATGGAGCCGCCGTAGCGGTCGGCGCGCCGGTTGCTCGCATCCTGGAGGAACTGATCGAGCAGATAGCCGTTGGCGCCGTGAATCTCGACGCCGTCGAAACCGGCCCGCTTGGCGTTCTCAGCGCCCTTGCGATAGGCCTCGACGATGGCCGGAATCTCGCTCGCCTCCAGCGCCCGGGGGATGACGTACGGCCGCTGCGGACGCAGCAGGCTGACGTGGCCGTCGGGGGCGATGGCGCTGGGAGCGACGGGCAGGCGGCCGTCCAGATGATCCGGGTGGGAGACGCGGCCCACG
>JAJYUW010000183.1 GCA_021792335.1 Pseudomonadota bacterium
GCACAGCATCCAGTCGCTCAGTCTTGAGGTGCCCCTCAAGATTTACTACTCGGTTCCGACGGACTGCGCTATCTTGCACAACACCGTCTGATTCAATGCAAAGCAATAATACAAGGAGCGCCGCCCCGGCGCGAATGCGGCCGCAAATCGCGGCCAACCCCCATCCCAACCTTCCCCCGCAAGCGGGGGAAGGAGCCAACCCTCACCCCAACCCTCTCCCGAAGGGAGAGGGAGCGATCGTCCTCTCCCCCGCAAGCGGGGGAGAGTTAGAGAGGGGGCCGGCCTCCCCTCCCGCTCGCGGGAGGGGATTGAGGGGAGGGCTGGCGCCGCTCCCACAGCGGTGTTTTGGCTCTAATGGATAATCCGGGTTCAACTATCCGTTCGTAACTGGTAGAATGCGAGCCTCGCGGAGAGGTGGCAGAGTGGTCGAATGTACCTGACTCGAAATCAGGCGTAGGTTCAAACCTACCGTGGGTTCGAATCCCACCCTCTCCGCCAATTACATAGCAATGACGCGCTTTTTGGCGCGTTTTTGTTTTCTACCCGCAAATTCATCCTCATCCTGATAGCGCTCAGCCTGCTTTTTTACTGTCAGGTTTGTACGGGGTTTTCGGAGTCCATCTCTCTTCAGGTTGCGTTGTAGTCAGGCGGGTTCGGTGCTCGCAACACCTTGCCCGCCGCTTTCCCGACGATAACCCGCGTCGGGTGCGGGTGGAACCTACGCGGCCTGTTTCAGCCGTTCAATTTTCGCTACCTCGTGCTTCAGCGCTTTTTCGGCCTGCCACAGGTCATAATTCGCCTGCATGTGCAGCCACGATTCAGCGTTACCGCCGAGGGCGGCAGCGAGGCGCACGGACATGTCGGCACTGATGCCTGCCTTGCCGTTCAGCACACGGGACAGCGCGACGCGGGTCACGCCAATGCGCTTGGCGAACTCGGTCACGGTGATCCCGGTATCGGTGAAGACCCCGTCGCGGAGAATTTCGCCGGGATGAGGCGGGTTGTACATTCGTGTCATTTTCGATGATCCTATCAGTGATAGTCCTGGTAATTGACCAAGACGGTATCGCCATTTTCAAAGGCGAAGGTCATGCGCCAATTGCCGCTGACCGACACCGCCCAATGTCCCTTGAGGTCACCGGTCAGCGGATGAAGTTTCCAGCCCGGCAGTCCCATGTCCTCTGGCGTTTTCGCCGTGTCCAGCTTGCCCAGCTGCAACTGCAGCCGCTTGGCATGGGCCGGCTGTATTCCGGCTTTGCTCCCACTCTTGAAGAAGTCTTCAAGGCCCTTGTGCCGGAATGATTTAATCATGGTTTTAATGTATAGCGTATATATACGCTTGTCAAGCCGTGGCGATTCATGCGGCGTAGGGCCCATCAGGAATGACATGTTGGAAAGGGGTCTATTGACCCGGGCACCGGGAAAACATAGTCGCTTTGCTTGACCTCATGTATATCCTTGAGGATTTCCAGGGCTTTGTTGACCTGTAGCGATTAAATATTTATTTGGTATGTAAATTAGACTTCATCAATATTCTTATATCTATATAAATAATTGTGAATTAAGCCGGCGCAATAAAATCGGTAGAATCAGTCTGAACTGCAGAAGTAAACCGGTGCTTTTATATATGATGATAAGCACACGGTTTTTCTATTATTTGGATAAAGGCATGTAAACAGTGGCCAACAATACCGAAACCAGCCAGGACCGCATCGAGGTCAAAAATACCACCTGTTACATGTGTGCCTGTCGTTGTGGCATTCGCGTCACGGTAAAAAATGGCGAGGTGCGCTACATTCAGGGCAACCCCGACCACCCTTTGAATCAGGGGGTGATCTGCGCCAAGGGTTCCTCCGGCATCATGAAGCAGTATTCTCCGGCCCGGTTGACCAAGCCGCTGCGCCGCAAACCGGGTGCCGAGCGGGGCGATGGCGAATTCGAGGAGATTTCCTGGGAAGAGGCCTTCAGCGTGATGGCCGAGCGCCTGGCCAGGATTCGTGCGACCGATCCCAGGAGGTTTGCCCTGTTCACCGGCCGCGACCAGATGCAGGCGCTGACCGGGCTGTTTGCCAAGCAGTTCGGCACGCCCAATTACGCCGCGCACGGCGGTTTCTGCTCGGTCAATATGGCCGCCGGCATGATCTACACCATCGGCGGCTCGTTCTGGGAGTTTGGCGGGCCCGATCTCGATCGCGCCAAGTTGTTTGTGATGATAGGCACCGCCGAAGACCACCATTCCAACCCGCTCAAGATCGCCATCTCCAAGTTCAAGCGCAGCGGCGGGCGCTTCATCTCCATCAATCCGGTCCGCACCGGCTATTCCGCCATCGCCGACGAGTGGGTGCCGATCCGCCCCGGCACCGATGGGGCGCTGCTGCTGGCGCTGATCCACGAAATTATCCGCATGGGGCTGTACGATCGGGATTTTGTGGTGCAGTACTCAAATGCGGCTGAACTGGTGAACATGAACGAGGCCAGCGACGAATACGGCATGTTCGTGCGCGCCGAGGTGCCGGAGGAGGAGGGTTGTTTCGACCCGCAGAACAAATTGTGGTGGGACCGCATCGCCAACAAGCCGGTAGTGACCCACGCCGAGGGGGCAGACCCCTTCCTGCTGGGAGAATTCAGGCTGAAGGACGGCACCCGGGTGAAGCCTTCCTTTCAGCTATTGCAGGAGCGGGTGAAGGATTACACCCCGGAATGGGCGGAGGGTATCACCGGTATCCCCGCCGCCACCATCCAGCGGCTTGCCCATGAAATGGGGGTCACGGCACGCGATCAGAAGATCGAGCTGCCGATTGCCTGGACGGACGCCTGGGGCAAGGAGCACAACACCATCACCGGGAATCCGGTCGCCTTCCATGCCATGCGCGGCCTGGCGGCGCATTCCAACGGTTTCCACACCATCCGCGCACTGTCCATTCTGATGAGCATCCTGGGCACCATCGACCGGCCTGGCGGCTTCCGCCACAAGGCCCCTTTCCCGCGCCCCATTCCGCCCTGCGCCAAGACGCCGAGAGGGCCGGAAGGGGTGCAGCCCGATACGCCATTGGCGGGCATGGCGCTGGGCTGGCCGGCAGAGCCGGACGATCTGTTCGTGGATGAGAACGGCGAACCGGTGCGGATCGACAAGGCTTTTTCCTGGGAATATCCGCTTGCCGTCCACGGCCTGATGCACAACGTCATTACCAACGCCTGGCGCGGCGATCCCTACCCTATCGACACCTTGCTCATCTTCATGGCGAACATGGCCTGGAACTCTTCCATGAACACCGTGCAGGTGCGGGACATGCTGAAGGACAAGAACGGGGACAGCGAGTACAAGATCCCTTTCCTCGTCGTGTGCGATGCTTTCCAGTCGGAAATGACCGCCTTCGCCGACCTGGTGCTGCCGGATACGACCTATCTCGAGCGTCACGATGTGATGTCCATCCTCGACCGTCCCATTTCCGAGTACGACGGCCCGGTGGATGCGGTGCGCATTCCGGTGGTGCCGCCGAAGGGCGACTGCAAGCCTTTCCAGGAGGTGCTGATCGAGCTGGGTTCGCGCCTCAAGCTGCCGGTGTTTATCAACAAGGACGGTTCGCGAAAGTACCGCGATTACCCCGACTTTGTCATCAACTACGAAACCGAGCCGGGCTCGGGCATCGGCTTCCTGGCCGGCTGGCGCGGCAAGGGGGGCGAGAAGTTCATGCGCGGCGAACCCAATCCGCGGCAATGGGAGATGTATGCCAAGAACAACTGCATCTACCATTATCATCTGCCCCGTTCCTACCAGTATATGCGCAACTGGAACCAGGGTTACCTGGAGTGGGCGCAGCATCATCGTCTGACCCGCTACGCCGAGCCGATCATGATCCATATCTATTCCGAGGTGCTGCACAAGTTCCGGCGTGCCGCGCAGGGAAAGGGGATGAGCAAGAAGCCGCCGGAACATCTGAAAAAGCGCATCGAAACCTATTTCGACCCCTTGCCGTTTTATTACGAGCCGCTGGAAGCGCAGCTTTCCGAT
>JAJYUW010000032.1 GCA_021792335.1 Pseudomonadota bacterium
AATAAAGACAGCCTGGACCCGGGCAATGAAATCAGCCCGTACTCCAACCGCGGGGCCGCTTCATGCCGGCGATCCTGCAGGCTTGTTTCACGTACCCATAGGGGAACAGCTCGAACAGCTTGTTGCGCGATTCGGCGCCGAGCCGCTGCGCCAGATGCTTGATCACATAGCGCGCGTCGGGAGCGACCTGATGCTCCTCGTAATATTCGCGCATAAAGCGGATCACATCCCAATGATTATCCGTGAGCGGGATATTTTCCTGGCCGGCAAACTCTACCGCCAGTTCATCGCTCCAATCCTGCGGGTCCACCAGATACCCCTCGGCATCAACCGCCGGTAACTGCACCATCTCATCCATCATTCACCTCCACGAAAAAGGATCATCCATACAACAATTAAAATTGTATATCATAGATTGATATTATCACAACATGATATTGTATGCGTATTCATAAAATGGGTAATATTCGCTCATGGCTAAAGACGTGCTCAGCAAGAGGGAGTTTGAAACCCTCTCCCACTTTCGTTATCAGTTGCGCCGCTTCCTGCGTTTCAGCGAGGAGGCAACGCACAATCTCGGCATCACCCATCTTCAATACCTCCTGCTGCTTCACATCAAGGGCTATCAGGGCCGGGAATGGGCGACCATCGGTGAACTGGCAGAACGGCTGCAATCCCATCACCACGGGGTCGTTTCTCTGGTTTCGCGCTGCGAGAAACTGGGTCTGGTATACCGGCAGCAAGGCAAGACGGACAAGCGCGCGGTGGAAGTGCACCTCACCCCGGAAGGCGAAAAGACGGTGGGGAAGCTCGCGCGCCTGCACCGCGATGAACTGCTGAAGCTGCAAGGCATCTTCCATGTACCCGGTATTCAAGACCTGGCAGGAGAAACTGCGACCGAGGAATCACCCTGAACGGAAAACATGAAATTGCAGGCCGGCCGCCTGAAATCGTTGGCGGAAAAGAGTGGGAGTCGAACCCACCAAGAACCGACTGACGGCCCTTGCCAGATTTGAAGTCTGGCCGCCCCACCGGGGAACGTATCTCTTCCAATATGTAAATCAAGCCATTTGACTGGCAGTATGCAATACTACCTCAAACTCTTCAACGCAGGTGATGCGTGTCGCCTGCACGCCGGGTGAGGGCGATGGCGTCGAAAAACTCCAGGATCTGGATCGCCAGCTTTCGTCCGGTGCCGATTCGGTCGCGAAACAGGGCTGCCGTTATCCTGCCATCCGGATGTTCCGCTGCGATTTCGCGGGCAATGGCGGCAAGCCGCTCAACCGATTGCGGCATGAAATAATGGTCGTGAGCCACCCGGTAAACCGCCCCCATTGCCGCCAGTTGCTGCAGCAGTAGCCGCATGCGCGCTTCCCCCTCCTGCAAGGCATGGGCCAGGTCGCGCACCCTGGGTGGCTGGAACGGCTGCTCCAGCAACAGCGGTACCGCCCTGCACCAGATATTCTGGTCATTGGCGGAAAGCGTGATGCGGTGCGCCGGCAAGTGCAGCCAGGGTCCGCTCTGGATAACAGAGCCCTCCTCCCGCAAAGCCCCAATCAGGCTGGCGAATAGGGCACGAGGCAGACGCGGCGCCGCCAGCGCGCGCAACCGGTCCGCATTCGGCCCGAGCACGTCGGGAGATTGCCGGTGCTCCTCGGCCAGCCGGTCAAGCACGGCCTGCCGCAAACAAGCCCAGGCCCGCACCGGGAAAGCGGTGCCGCCAACCGCGGCCAGCGGCACATCGCGGCGCAGCGCTTCGGCTTCTTCCCGGCTGAGGTTGGCGGAAAGGGCAAAGCGGGCCAGGTCGACCCCATTGGGTGTAGCGGCGAGCAGCCCCTGCAACGCCGCCTGGGCGGTTGCCTGTTCGAGCGCGGCGAGCACGGCCAGGCGTTCCGGTGTGCGGCGTTTGCGCGCCGGCGGGAAAGGATCGAGCACCCTGCCGCCCCCGACCGTCCGGCTGGCGGACTGGTCGCGAATAATGAAGCGGTCGCCGCGCAGGGCACCGATCGGCCGGTCGAGCACGATCTGCGCCAAACCGCTGGCGCCCGGCTCGAGTACATCATGCTCCAGCAGTGCCACCCGCGCCGTGACATCGACCGCGCCGAGATGAAAATGCACCGGGGACCAGTGGCTCAGCGCCCGGTCGGCGCCGGTCAGCAACTGCAGCCGCACATCGAGGCGCTGCGTCGGCCCATGAGCAGGTTCGGCCACAATCCAATCGCCGCGGCGCACATCGTGCTTGTCGAAATCCGTTCCCGCCAGGTTGAGCGCGCAGCGCTGGCCCGTCAATCCGGCTTCCGACGGGCGGTTTTGCGCGTGTATGCCGCGCACCCGCACTGCAATGCCGGAAGGCGACAGCAGCAAATGGTCGCCTACCCGCACCGCCCCTGAAAATACCGTACCCGTGACCACTGTGCCGGTGCCGGCCAGGGTAAAGCAGCGATCCACGGCCAGCCGGAAATTTCCCGCTTCGGGGCGCATCGGCAATGCGGATGCGGCTTCCGCCAAATGATGGCGCAGCGGCTCCACCCCCTCGCCGCTAACAGCAGAAAGCGGAAAAATCGGGCTGCCTTCCAGCGGGGTTCTACTCAGCAGCGACGCCACCTCGGACCGCGCTTCATCCAGGCGCTGCTTCGTCACCCGGTCGGTTTTTGTCAGTGCCACCGCCCCGCGCGCAAGGCCGAGCAAATTGAGGATCTGCAGGTGTTCGCGGGTCTGCGGCATGGGGCCGTCATCGGCGGCCACCACCAGCAGCACGAAATCGATGCCGGTCGCGCCCGCCAGCATGTTGTGCACCAGCTTTTCGTGACCCGGCACGTCGACAAACCCCAGCACCTCGCCGTCGGGCAAGGGCGAGTATGCGTAGCCGAGGTCGAGGGTGATGCCGCGCGCCTTCTCCTCCTTGAGACGGTCGGCATCCACACCGGTGAGCACCTTCACCAGGGAGGTCTTGCCGTGGTCGATGTGGCCTGCGGTACCGATGATCACGGCTATACGCTCAATTTCGCAAGTTGACGGATAAAACCGGATTCATCCTCCAGGCAGCGCAGGTCCAGCACCAGCGCGCCGTCTTCGATGCGGCCTATCACCGGTACAGGCAGGACGCGGAACGCGGCAGAGAGTCTTTCCAAGGCCGAGCCCTCTCCTCGTCCCTTCTTGGCGGGGCGGATGGCGAAGCCGTGACTGGCCAGACGTTCAACCGGCAACGAGCCGCTGCCGATCTGGCTGGCGCAGGCGCAGGACGATACCGCGTAGTTTCCCGCCAGTTTTTCCTGCAGCAGCGGCAGTACCCGCGCTGCGGCCGCCTCGATATCGCCCGCCGGGCGGGTCAGCAACCGCAATGTGGGCAGGCGGTCAGCCAAGCGGTCGGGATCGCGATAAAGCCGCAGGATGGCTTCGAGCGCGGCGAGCGTCATCTTGTCCAAGCGCAGGGCGCGCTTCAGAGGATTTTTCTTGATCTTGACGACCAGATCCCGCCGTCCGACGATAATACCCGCCTGGGGACCGCCCAGCAGCTTGTCGCCGCTGAAAGTAACAAGATCGGCACCCGCCTTCAGGGCTTCCTGGGGCGTGGGCTCGGATGGCAGGCCCCAGCGCGCGAGATCGACCAAAGTGCCGCTGCCGAGGTCGATCATGAAGGACAGGCCATGTTCATGCGCAAGTTTTGCCAGATTCTGCTCCGGCACGGTGGCGATAAAGCCGACCACGGCGTAATTGCTGGTGTGAACTTTGAGCAGCAGCCCCGTTTTCGAGGAAATGGCCGCTTCGAAATCCCGCAGGTGGGTGCGGTTGGTGGTGCCCACCTCCTTCAGGCGGCAGCCGGCGCGGAACATGATGTCGGGAATACGGAATGCGCCGCCGATCTCGACCAGCTCGCCGCGCGAAACGATCACTTCCTTGCGCCCGGCCAGCGCATTGAGCGCAAGGAAGACCGCCGCCGCATTATTATTGACCACGGTTGCGGCTTCGGCGCCGGTGAGCCGGCACAGCAGGTCTTCGACGTGGCAATCGCGGTCGCCGCGGCGGCCGCTGTCGAGGTCGAATTCCAGGTTGCAGGGCCGGGTCAGCACATCCATCACCGCCTGCACCGCTTCAACCGGGAACAGGGCGCGGCCGAGGTTGGTGTGCAGCACCGTGCCGGTAAGATTGAAGACCGGGCGCAAGGATGGCTGCTCGTCGGCCTCCAGCAGGTGGGCGCAACGAGCGAGCGCATCTTCCTCGCTCAGCAGGGCACCCGGCGCGCCGTCCCGCCACCGCGCCCGCGCCTGATCCAGCACGCTGCGCAGCGTCTCGACCGTGCGCGTCCGGCCGAAACGGGCAATCAACGCCTGCATGGCGGACAGGTTGAGAACACGGTCCACTGAGGGAAAGGGGGATTGAGGGTTCAAGGCATAGGCTCTGAGTTCGAGCTTATTATGGATGCAGGACGACGTTGCGGCAACAACCCCTCAAACAACGCCCGGATGGAAAAACAGGTTGGGACCGCCGCGCGCCTTGCCAGCCTCGTCCATCAACACGTCCAGGGGCAGCGTAGCCAGGTCGTCGGCTAGCGCTTCCACCTGGCTGTCCTTTTCCATATACAACAGCTTGAGGTATGTGTCGCAGTCATCGCAACTCTCCGCCTTGACCGCGCCGTTCGAGCCTTCCAGGGCGTAGTAGTGGATGCCATGGGTGGATTCGCAGCTGCTGCACTTGATGCGCACCATGTGCCATTCCGTGGCGCACAGGGAGCAGGAAAGATAGCGCAGCCCCTGCTCCTCGCCGCCGACGCGCACAACACCGGCAACCGGGTGGGAGCCGCACGCCGGGCACAGTCCGCCCTGCTCCAGCCGCCCGAAGGCATGCTCTCCCAAGGCTGCCGCCATGTGGATCCAATAAACCTGCAAGGCGGCGGCGACGAACGGCATGTCCTGCGCATTGACAGCGGCCAGGTCTCCCATCAGCAGCTTGCCGGCTGTCTCCTCCAGCTCGGCTTCACTCGCCTGCATCAGGCGGGCAACGGCCTCGCTCGCGGGAGCGGGGAGGGAAACAACCGACATGTACCGCAAAATCACTTTCAGCCCGGTCCGCCAAGCCAGGTCTCTCGGCCAGGCTTGAGCGCCGAGCAACGGCATGCCATGCTCGCGGCACAACACCTGCTGCTCGGGCGCGGGCAACGGCACCGCCGGGAAATGAGCCAGCGCCTCCTGCTGCGCTTGCGCCAGGGTTCCTAAAAATGCCAGGTAGCCGCCCAGGGGGTGTCCCTGGGAAAGCTGCCGGAAACGCTCTGCCCGATGACTGAAAACATCTACCCCAGCCAGGCGGAGAAAGGGAATCTGCCCGGCCGGCGCCTCGATCTGGCCGGACTCAAGGATGCGTGCTTGGGTATTCATTTTCCTCCACCGGTAATCTGACGGAACCATGCCGGGTGATGCTGCTTCGCCCAGGCGCGGCTGACCGTGCCGTACCACATGGCGCGGATGGTGCCACGGGTCCAGATCGCCGCATAAACGTGGACGATGATCAGGACGATCATGCCCGCCGCCGCAGCCGCATGCACGACCGAGGAAAGGCGGATCAGGCCGATCGGGAACAGGGCCGAGAAGTAGGCGCGCCAAATGACGATGCCGGACACGGTAAGCAGCGCCATGCAGGCCACCAGCAACCAGAACAGCAGTTTCTGGCCGCCGTTGTACTTGCCAGCTTCCGGCATGTTGTGGTCATCGCCATCCACCATTTCCCCGATACGGCTCAGCCATTCCTTGTCGGTCGGCGTTATCACGTTCAGCTTCCAGAAACGGAAGAACATGGCGACAAAAGACAGCGCCATCACCACCCCGATGAAGGGATGAAGAATGCGCGCCCAGACGCCGCCGCCGAACAGCTGGTTCAAGGGGTAGAACGCCGGATGGAAGAAGGTAAGCCCGGATAGCCCCAGAAGGATGAAGGTAATGCCCACCGCCCAGTGGTTGGCGCGCTCGGAAGCCGTATAGCGGGCTAAGTCCTTGGGATCGCGTTTCATTCTTCGAACTC
Organism: Pseudomonadota bacterium; assembly: GCA_021792335.1. Taxonomy (GTDB): domain Bacteria; phylum Pseudomonadota; class Gammaproteobacteria; order Burkholderiales; family Sulfuricellaceae; genus Sulfuricella. The sequence continues at coordinate 6,013 of JAJYUW010000032.1, forward strand.
CTTCTCGATGTCTTTCGAGACCTCATTGGGGCCTTTCATGACGTAGTGGAACAGGCTGCCGATGGCAACCAGGCCGATGGCGAAGGATGCCAGCGGCTTGGCTACGCCCTTCCACAGGCCGACCATCGGACTGATGGCGGGATCCCTGGGCAGGCCGCTGTACAGCTCCGGTTTGTCGGCGTGTTGCAGCACATACATCACGTGCGTGCCGCCCACCCCCTGCGGGTCGTACAGCCCGGCATTCGCGTAGCCGCGGCTCTTGAGGTCGGTAACGCGCCCCTCGGCATGGGTGATCATGTCCTCCTTGGCGCCGAACACGATGGCGCCGGTGGGGCAGGTCTTGACGCAGGCCGGCTCCATGCCTACTGCGACACGGTCGGAGCAGAGGGTGCACTTGTATGCCTTGCTGTCCTGCGCCGAGATGCGCGGCACGTTGAACGGGCAACCGGTCACGCAATAGCCGCAGCCGATGCAGTTCTCCTCGTGAAAATCGACGATGCCGTTGCTGTACTGGACGATCGCGCCTGGCGCCGGACAAGCCTTGAGGCAGCCCGGATCGGCACAGTGCATGCAGCCGTCCTTGCGGATCAGCCATTCCAGCTTGCCCTGCTCCACTTCCACTTCCGAAAAGCGCATCAGCGTCCAGGACTTGGCGCTGAGATCGGCCGGGTTGTCGTACACGCCGACATTGGTGCCGACCTCGTCGCGCAAATCGTTCCACTCCATGCAGGCCGCCTGGCATGCCTTGCAGCCGATGCATTTGGAGATGTCGATGAGTTTCGCCACCGGCATCGTTTCCCGCACGGCGGGAGAAGGCGTCGTCGTGGCGGAACGGGCTTTGATGTCTAATGATTGCAGTGCCATATCGCCCCCTATACCTTCTCAACGTCCACGAGGAACGATTTGAATTCAGGCGTCTGCGTATTAGCGTCGCCCACGAAAGGGGTCAAGGTGTTGGTGATGTAGCCGTTCTTGGCCAACCCCATAAAGCCCCAGTGGATAGGAATTCCCACGGTATGCACCTTCTTGCCTGTCACGGTGAGCGTCTTCAGGCGCTTGGTGACGACGGCCACGGCAATGATGAAGCCGCGGTTGGATTTCACCCGGACGCGGTCACCGGCCTTGATGCCTTTGTCCCTGGCCAGGTCTTCGCCGATTTCCACGAACTGTTCCGGCTGCATGATGGCGCTCAATTTCACATGCTTGGTCCAGAAGTGGAAGTGCTCGGTGAGCCGGTAGGTGGTCGCCACATGCGGGAACTTGTCCGGCTTGCCGAACGTGTCCCAATCGCCCTTGAACACCCGCGCCGCCGGATTGGCCCGCGCCCTGGGATTGTCCGGATGCAGCGGATTGCTGGCCAGCGGCGATTCCATCGGTTCATAGTGCTCCGGGAAAGGGCCTTCCGCCATCTTGTCGATAGCGAAAAAGCGCGCCACGCCTTCCGGGTTCATGATGAACGGACCGACGCCTTCCTCAGGCGCGGAATCGGGCTTGATATCTGGAATGTCCGAGCCGGTCCACTTGCCCGCGGCGGCGTCCCAGCCGATCAGCTTGCGTTTCGCATCGTAGGGTTTGCCGGTGAGATCGCAGGAGGCGCGATTATAGAGAATGCGCCGATTCGCCGGCCAGGCAAAGGCCCAGTTCAGCGTTTGCCCGATGCCGAACGGATCGGAGTTGTCCCGCCGCGCCATCAGGTTGCCCTTCTCCGACCAACTGCCCGAGAAGATCCAGCAACCGCACGAGGTGGAACCGTCGTCGCGCAATTCCGCGAAACCGTTCAACTGCTCGCCGGCTTTGACCAGCACCTTGGTCGGGTCCTTGGGGTCGGTCACATCCTTCAAGGCCTTGCCGGAAAACTCCTTCGCCAGTTCCTCGGGAGAAGGCGAATGCGGCTGGCGGTGCTTCCAGGTCAGGTTCAGGATCGGTTCGGGGAAAGCCCCGCCTTCTTTTTTGTACATCTCCTTCAGCTTGAGGAAAATGCCCGCCATGATTTCAGGATCGGCTTTCGCCTCGCCCGGCGCCTCGGTGGCCTTCCAGTGCCATTGCAGCACGCGGCTGGAACTGACCAGGGAACCGTCTTCTTCCGCGAAGCAGGTGGAAGGCAGGCGAAACACTTCGGTCTGAATCTTGGCCGGGTCCACGTCGTTGTACTCGCCGTGGTTCTGCCAGAACTCGGAGGTTTCGGTCGCCAGCGGATCGATCACGACGAGGTACTTGAGCTTCGCCAGGGAGCCGGAGACCTTCACCTTGCACGGCGCCGAGGCGAGCGGGTTGAAGCCCTGGCAGAAGTAGCCGTTGACCTTGCCCTGGCTCATATTCTCGAACACCTGCAGGATGTCGTAGCCCTTGTCGAGCTTGGGCAGCCAGTCGTAGCACCAGTTGTTGTCACTGGTCGCGGCATCGCCGAACCAGGCTTTCATGGTGCTGACGAAGAACTTGTTATAGTTCTGCCAGTAGCTCATCTGGCCCGGCCGCAGCGGCTTGAAGGCGCGCTTCTCGACATAGCCCTTGTAGTCCGCCTCGGCCTCGCCGGGCAGCGTCATGTAACCCGGCAACAGATTGGACAGCAGGCCCAGGTCGGTCAGGCCCTGGATGTTGGAGTGGCCTCTGAGGGCGTTCATGCCGCCGCCCGCCACGCCGATGTTGCCCAGCAACAACTGCACCATGGCGCCGGTGCGGATCATCTGCGACCCCTGCGAGTGCTGCGTCCAGCCCAGGGCATACATGATGGTCATGGTCTTGTCGGGCTTGGAGGTCTCCGCGATCATCTCGCACACTTTGAGAAAGGCATCCTTCGGCGTGCCGCAGATATTGGACACCATTCCCGGCGTGTAGCGGGAGTAGTGCGCCTTCATCAACTGATACACGCAGCGCGGATTCTGCAGCGTCGGGTCGGTGACCACGAAGCCGTCCTTGCCGATCTGGTAGCCCCAGGTGGATTTGTCGTAATTGTGCTTGTCCGGGTTATAGCCGGAGAAAATGCCGTTCTCGAACTTGAACTCGTCCTTCACCAGGAAACTGAAGTCGGTGTAATTCTTCACATACTCGTGGTGAACCTTGTCGTTGCTGAGCAGGTAATTGATCAGCCCGCCCAGAAAGGCGATGTCGGATCCGGCGCGTATCGGCGCGTAAAAATCCGATACCGCGGCGGAGCGCGTGTAGCGGGGATCCACCACAATGAGCTTGGCTTTGCGCTGGGCCTTGGCCTCGGTCACCCATTTGAAACCGCAAGGGTGGGCCTCGGCGGCATTGCCGCCCATGATGAGGACGAGATCGGCATTCTTGATGTCGACCCAATGATTGGTCATGGCGCCGCGGCCGAACGTAGGGGCAAGACTTGCCACCGTAGGTCCGTGTCAGACGCGTGCTTGATTATCGAATGCGAGCATTCCCAGGCTGCGCACCACTTTGTGGGTGAGGTAGCCTGATTCGTTGCTGGAAGCGGAAGCGGCCAGAAAACCCGTGGTCACCCAGCGGTTCACGGTGACGCCGTCCTTGTTCTTGGCGATGAAATTCTTGTCCCTGTCTTCCTTCATCAGCTTGCCGATGCGGGTGAAGGCCTCGTCCCAGGAAATGCGCGTCCATTCCTTGCTGCCAGGGGCGCGGTATTCGGGATGCTTGAGGCGGTTGGGGCTGCGCACGAAATCGAGCAGGCCAGCGCCTTTGGGGCAGAGCGTGCCGCGATTTACCGGGTGATCCGGGTCGCCTTCGATATGAACCACTTGCGCATGGACATTCTTGGCTTTATCGCCCAGGCTGTAGATCAGGATGCCGCATCCCACCGAGCAGTACGGGCAGGTATTGCGGGTTTCGGTAGTGCGTGCCAGCTTGAACTCGCGCGCCTCCGCCAGCGCGTCGCTGGGCGAGAAGCCCAGCATCGCCAGGCTGGAACTGCCCAGCCCGCCGGCGCAAATTTTGAAGAATTGCCTACGTGTGACCTGCATTTTCTCCGCCTCCTTTTATTTTGTATTAGTTTAGCACAGATTACTTTTATTTATGAGGGCATAAATCACCTTGAATGCCATTATATATCAAAGTAAACCTAAAGCTAGCAGCCTGTCTGTGCTTGCCCCCACGAACTGGAAATGAGAGACTTTATTCATTTTCTGGCGAATAATTGCCACCCCTGACAGGAAGTAAAGTCCATGCCGAAACTGCATCTGGTAAGCCACGCAATCTGCCCCTACGTCCAGCGGGCGGTCATCGCGCTGCTCGAAAAAAACGCCCCGTTCGAGCGCACCAATATCGACTTCACCAACCCGCCGGATTGGTTCAAAGCAATTTCGCCACTCGGCAAGGTGCCGCTGTTACAGGTCGACAAGGAAGTCATTTTCGAATCGGCCGTGATTTGCGAATATCTGGACGAAACGATCGCGCCGCGCCTCCACCCGGAAGACCCGCTGAAGCGCGCACAGCACCGCGCCTGGATCGAGTTCGGCTCGGCCATCCTGGCCACGATATGGGAATTCAATACGGCATCCGACGCAGAAACGCTGGAGGCCAAGCGCAAGGAACTGCAGTCAAAATTCGAAATTGTCGAAAAAACGCTGAAGGAGGGACCCTACTTTGCGGGCGAGAGTTTCTCCCTGGTCGATGCCGCGTTCGGCCCGATCTTCCGCTACTTCGACGTCTACGACAGCATCGCCGACTTCGGCGTTTTTGCCAACACGCCGAAGGTACGCGCATGGCGCCTGGCCCTGGCGCTTAGGCCATCGGTAAAGAAAGGGGTTGCCGCCGACTACCCGCAAAAGCTCATCAGCTTCATCAAGGGACGCGGCTCGGAGCTATCGCGACGCATTGCCGCGAACAGTCAGCCAACTTAAACGAGCGCAATACAAGGTGCGCCATGCGCACCATAATTGTTCTGAATTGGTGCGCACGGCGCACCCTACGTTCATTTTTCCTGCTTCCTTTTCGGCAAAAGCATGCGCCTGCCTGTTGCGGACTGTCAAACCGCAGCGTTGACATTTAGTTCTAATTAGAACTATAATTTTTTAACTGAAGCCAAAGCTGCCGATCACCATGCCCCAAGCCCCATTCCTGCCCGCACTGCGCGAACTGGCCGGCGCCTACCAGGCGTTCGAAGCCTATTCCGCCGCGCACATCCGCTCCATCGGCCTGACGCCGTCGCAGTTCGACATCATCGCCACGCTCGGCAACACGCCCGGCATGCCGCTCAAGGAGCTTGGCGAGAAATCGCTGATCACCAAGGGCACGCTCACCGGCGTGGTCGATCGCCTGAGCGGCAAGAAACTGGTGCGGCGCATCGCATCGCCCAGCGACGGCCGCAGCCAGACCGTGCAGCTCACGAGGAAAGGCGAGGAGATGTTCGCGCGCATTTTCCCGGAACATCTCGAACACTTGCAGCGCGCTTTCGTCGAGCTCTCGCCGGAGGAACTGGCCGCCATGGAAAATGCCCTGCGCCGCCTGCGCGCAGCCTTCACGACCGCGCGCGCACAAACGAAGGCGGCGCCATGACGCAATCCACCCGCTACACCCGCACCGCCATCGCTCTGCACTGGCTGGCGGCAATCCTCATCTTCGCCGCCTTCCCGCTCGGCCTCACCATGAGCGATCTGCCGCTGTCGCCGCTCAAGCTCAAGCTGATCAGCTACCACAAATGGCTCGGCGTCACTATATTCCTGCTCGCTGCGGCGCGCCTGGCCTGGCGCGCCGCCCACACGCCGCCGCCCCCGCCGGATGCCATGTCCGCCTGGCAGCGGCGCGCCGCCAGCGGCCTGCATCACCTGCTCTACCTGCTGCTGTTCGCGATTCCGCTTTCCGGCTGGCTGATGAGCTCCGCCAAGGGTTTTCAGACCGTCTATTTCGGCGTCCTGCCGCTACCCGATCTGATCGGCAAGGACAAGGCGCTCGGCGATGCGCTCAAGGAAGTGCACAAGATGCTGAACTACGGGCTGCTGGCACTGGTCACAGCCCATGTTGCCGCTGCGCTCAAGCACCAGTTTATCGACCGCGACAGCATCCTCGCCCGGATGCTGCCTTTCCTCGACAGGGAGTCTTCATGATGATGCGCCTTTTCGCCGCCCTTTCCCTGCTGCTGTTTGCCAACGCCGAGGCGGCAGAATTCAGCGCCGTGCAGTCCGACAAAAGCACGATTTCGTTCATAACGAAGCAGATGAACGTACCGGTCGAAGGCGTGTTCAGGAAATTCACCGCGCAAATCCGTATTGACCCGGCCAAAGCCGAAGCCGGCCGAGCCCGGATCGAGATCGACCTTGCCGGCATCGATGCCGGCGGTACGGAAGCAAATGACGAAGTAAAAGGCAAGAACTGGTTCAACGTGCGCGAATTTCCCCAAGCCGGCTTTGTCTCCAGTTCGGTCAAGGCGCTCGGCGGCGGACGCTTCGAAGCCAGCGGCAAGATGACCATCAAGGGCAGGACCCGGGAGGTGCGCGCGCCCTTTACCCTCAAACAGGAAAAGGGCGTCCTCATCCTGGACGGAAGCTTTCCGCTCAAGCGCCTTGATTACGGCATCGGCTCGGGTGTCTGGAGCGACACCTCGGTGGTTGCCGATGAAGTCCAGGTCAAGTTTCATTTCGTTTTAAAGTAATCCCAACCCACCCCCAAACAGGAGCACACCATGAACAAGACACTCATCGCCCTAGCCCTCGCCAGCACCCTGAGCGCATCCGCTTTTGCCGCCGACAGCTACACCATCGATGCACGCCACACCTTCCCGAGCTTCGAGGTCAGCCACCTCGGCTTTTCCATCCAGCGCGGCCGCTTCGACAAGACCGCAGGCAAAATCACGCTCGACACCACCGCCAAATCCGGCAGCATCGATGTGACCATCGACACCGCTTCGATCAGCACCGGCCTGCCCGACCTGGAAAAACACCTGCGCAGCGAAGACTTCTTCGACGCCGCCAAGTACCCCAGCATCACCTTCGTATCCAAGTCGCTCAAATTCGACGGCGACAAGCTGGTCGGCGCCGACGGCGATTTCACGATGCACGGCGTAACCAGGCCGGTCAGCCTGAAGATCGACCACTTCAAGTGCGCCCCCAATCCGATGAGCAGGAAGCCCACTTGCGGCGCCAATGCGACGACTTCGATCAAGCGTTCCGAGTTCGGCATCGCCAAGTACGTGCCTGCAGTTGGCGACGAAGTAAAAATCGCGATCCAGGTCGAAGCGATCAAGGACTGACGCTCCATCTTGTTGCATTAGCAACGCTGAATCCAAGAACCCGGAGCAGGCCATGACGCTCCGGGGCTTGAGTCCCCGCCTGCCCGGCTTTTGATGCACTGGACGAGGCGCAAAAGCTGGTGCATAGTGCCGGTACATAAGCAAATTCTAAAATATCCCTCAGCAGGCATATGCGCTCCCTTGCTAAGACCTCCGCCCTGAAACGCCTCGTCTGTCCCGCCCTCCTGCTAACGGGAATCGCGTGGAACATTGCGGTGCAGGCAGGCGAATTGGGCGATCTGTTGCAGGCCACCCTGCAGCATCCCCAGGTGCGCGCGGCGGCAAGCCAGAGCGGCGCGGCGCAGGCGCAAATGGATGCGGCCGGCGGCCGCTATTTCGGCAGCGCGGCACTGTCCGCCGGCTGGCACCAGTACGAAGACCGGCGCGTCGTCGGCGTTTTCACCCCGACCACGCCCGGCGTCCCCCTCATTTCGGACAACATCAGCCAAACCGGGCTGACCTACAGCCTGCCGGTGGACGTGTTCGGCGTCATCGCGGCAAACCGGGACCGGGCCAGGCACGACCTGGCCGCCGCCGAGTTGCTGGCGCGCCAGCAGACCTTGTTGAAATTGCACCAGACTGCAAGCGCCTATGCCACCCTGCAGGCGCTGCTCAAACAGCGCGAGGCGCTGGCGTTTTACCGCCAGCGGGTCGCCGCCACGCACCAGCGCATACTGCGGGAAGTCGGGCTGGGCAAAACGGCGGGCGTCGAAGCTCGCTACGCCGAGATCGAACTGGCGCGCGTGGCCGCCGACAAGTCCCAGCTCGACGGCGCCCTGGTTCAGGCGCAGGCCGATCTCGCGGAAGCCAGCGGGCGTGAAAAAGTCCTGCCTGACCATGCCGAAATCCACGTGCCCGCCTGGGAGGGCGTGGCGGCTGACGCCACTCTCCCGGCGCAAATCGCCCTGGCCAGGCGCGAAGCGGCGCGTGCCCAGGCCGATGAGGGGCGCCAGGCGCTGTACCCCGCTCTTAGCCTGGACGCCAGTTACTTCCGCAATGCCGGCGGCGGCGATCACCGCGACACCTGGGCGCTGGGCGGCGTGATCAGCCTGCCGCTGGGCGTTTCCCAATACAAACAGGCACAGGCGCAGCGGCTCAACGCCCAGGCCGCCAGCGAACAGAACGAGGCCGCCGCGCGCGACAGCGAACGCCAGTTGGCGAGTTTGCACGCCGCTTACGAGGCGGCCGTGGCAGATGCAAAGGCGATGGAAAAAGAAGTGGCCTACCGCGACCAGGTCGCCGCGGTACAGCGCGAAATGCAGCGCCTCGGCAGCCAGACCCTGGAAAACCTGTTCCGCCACGAGCGCGACCTGCTCGACGCCCGCTACCGCCTGGCCCAGGCCAGGGCGCGCGCAGCCGTAGCCTGGTCCGCCGTCCAGGTACTGGCAGGCTTGCCGACCGAAACCTATATTGCCCGGATGGACGCGAAATGAAAAAGAAACTCGTCGTCGTGCTGATCATGCTCGCCCTGGTTGGTGGCGGCGCCGTGCTGATCAAGAAGAAGCGCGGCCAGGTCGCCCGGGAAACCGCCCCGCAGTCCATGCCGGTGGTCGTCGAGGCACAGCGCCTGCAATCCGGGCCGGTCACGCTGACCCTGCGCACCAGCGCCGACGTCCAGGCCGTGCGCGATAGCGTGGTGTCCAGCCGCCTCACCGCCTACGTCACCGCCCTGCCGCTGTTCGAGGGCGACCGTTTCAAGCGCGGCGACCTGCTGGTGCGGCTCGACATGAGCCCATCCGACCGCGGACAGGCGCAGGTAAGCTCGCTCGACGCCGACTTGGCCGCCGCCGCAAGCAGCCTCAAGGCCGAGCAGGAACGCCTGCGCCGCGCCCAGGCCCTGTACCCGATCCAGGGCATCTCCCAGGAGCAGCTCCAGGCCAGCGAAGCCGCCTTGGAGGCAGCACGGGCCCGCCATGCGGTGGCCAGGGAAAACCTGCGTAACGCCACGGTGACCGCACCCTTCGCCGGGGTGGTGAGCCAGCGCCTGGTCCAGCCCGGCGATCTGGTCACGCCAGGGAAACCCTTGCTGAAAATCGTCGACACCTCATCCGGCAATCGCCTGCTGATCGGCGTGCCGGATGCGGTGCAGCCGGTTGCGCTGCGCGTCGGCGGGCAAACCCTGGCGCTCCGCCCCTGGCCGGAGGCAGGTCCCCAGGGACTGCGCCGCTACGAGGCGCGCACCCGGTCCGGCGGCCTGGTTCCGGGGACGCGTATCGAAGTCCGGCTGGAGACCTTCCAGTCTGCCCAGGCCGTGTTTTTGCCGCGCGCCTGCCTGCTCGACGACGACGGCCGTTCCGCCACGGTGCTGCGCCTGGCGGACGAAAAGAAGGTGGAGACGCTGCACATCGCGCTTGCGGCAGCGGGGGAAGAAGGCGCGGCAACGCTCGATAACCGGCTCGCCGGCCAGCGCGTCGCCTGCGCCAGCCCGGACATCCTCACCCGCCTCACCGCCGGGGTGCCGTTCCGCCTCCAGCCGGGCCGGGAGTAAGCCATGCTGTTCAAATTCTTCCACGGCCGCCCGCTGCTGTTGATGATGGTGCTGGCCATCACCTCCTTGCTGGGCGTGGTCGGCTACCTGAAAATGCCGCGCAACATGTATCCCGACGTGGAGCGTCCGCAGGTGACGGTGATTACCCAGCTGCCCGGCGCCTCGGCGCTGACCGTGACGCAGAAACTGTCGCGCCCGATCGAGCAGGAGCTGTATGCCCTGAGCCACGTGCGCGAGGTGCAAAGCACCAACAAGAACGAAGTATCCATCGTGCGCGCCGAGTTCAATTACGAGAAGGGCCTGGATGCCGCGCTGCTGGACGTGAACAACGCGCTTTCGCGGGTGCGCGGCAAACTGCCGCCCGAGGTGCCCCCCTCCAGCGTCTACGCGGTGGGCGGATTCACCTCGCCGGTCATGATCCTGGCGCTGTCCCCCAAGGCGGGCAGCAACCTCTCCCTGGACCAGGTGCGCCTGCTGGCAGAGAACGACATCCGCACCGCCCTCGTCACCCAGCCCGCCATTGCCAACGTGGAGGTTTTCGGCGGCTACGAGCCCGCTTTACGGGTGGATTTCGACCCCCTCAAGCTGGCCCGCTACCGCATCACCCAGGCGCAACTGCAGGATCTCGTCAACAAACTAAACCGCGACTGGCCGCTGGGCACCGCCCAGGGCAAGGACAGCAGCCTGACGCTCACCATCTACGGCGAGCGCGCCGATCCGGCAAGCCTGCGCCTGCTGCCGCTGCTGCAGGGAGTGACCCTGGGGGACGTGGCCGAGCTGAAACTCGGCCATGCCGAGCGCTATTCCGCCTATCACGGCAACAACAAGCAAGCCATCGCCGTGGCGGTCATGCGCGCGCCGGGCGGGGCGGTGCAGGCGGCAATCGACGACGTCGAGGCGCAACTGCCCCGGCTCAGGGCGCGCTATCCCAACATCGACTTTTCCATCGGCGACACCCAGGGGGAGCTGATCCAGACCTCCAACAGCAATATGGTGGACGCGCTGCGCGATGCCATCATCTTCACCAGCGTGGTGATCCTGTTCTTCCTCGGCAACTGGCGCGCGGTGGTGACGGCCCTGGTATCCATCCCCCTGGTATTCCTCTCCACCCTGGCGATCCTGTGGCTGTCCGGCAAGGAGCTGAATATCCTGGTGATGACCGGCATTATTCTGGCGCTGGGCATGCTGGTGGACGATGCCGTGGTGGTGCTGGAAAACATCGAACGCCATCTGGACGAGCTCCACGAGGACATGGATACCGCCATCCGCCGCGGCACCAAAGAGGTGCTGTTCCCGGTGTTCATCGGCACCCTTGCCACCGCCGTGGTGATCACGCCGCTGATGTTCATCGGCGACTTTCCCCAGCAGATTTTCAAGCACCTCATCCTGGCGGTGGTCATCGCTGTGTTCACTTCCTATTTCGTGGCGGTCACCTTCATCCCGCGCCTTTCCGCTTTCTGGTACCGCAACGGCCTGCCGCCCAAGAACCGCTTGGAACGCTTGATGGAAAAGCTCTACCAGCGCACCCTGGGCCACGGCGCCAGCCTCTATGCCAGCGCCCTGCGCTTCGCCTTCGGCGGCGGTTTTCTCCGCCGCCTGCTCCTGGTGGTGCCGGCCTTCCTGCTTCTGGGGTTCAGCTTCAAGACCATCATCCCCCTGATCGGCAAGGATGCCCTGCCGCCCATGGATACCGGCATCGTGCGGGTGCACGTCAAGTTCGGCGCCAACGAGGCGGTTGCGGCGGCGGAAGCCCGGCTCAGGGAATTCGAGGCGGGCCTGAGGCAGGACAAGCGGGTGACCCGCGTCAGTTCGGTGTTCGGCTCGGAGGCCGGGGTAATTTCCCTCGGCTCCGGCCAGTTGCCGGCGGAGGCGACCCTCACCGTCACCTACGTCAGCCGGCTGGAACGCAAGGACAGCAGCTGGCAGATCGAAGCCGACCTGCGCCGCCAGCTCGCGGCGCTGCCGGGCGTGACCGTCGCCGATGCCTTCGACTCGGGGGCGACCGCGTTGTCCACCATCAAGTCGCCGGTCGATATCCGCCTCTATGCCGAGGACTGGCGCCTGTTGCCGGACGCAGCCGAGCGCGTCAAGGCTGCCCTGCTGAAAGTGCCCGGGCTGTCCTCCGTTTCCATGAGTTGGGACGCCAACACCATGGAAGCGAATCTGGTGCTGGACGAGGAAAAGCTGCGCGCGCTCGGCCTCACGCCCGATGCCGTCGCCGCCGCCTTGCCGCTGAAGGGCTCGGCCGTGGCGAGCATGAGCAAGCTGCCGACGGTGAGTTCCATTCCGGTGCGCGGCTATTTCTCCGAACCCTACCGCTCCAACCCCGCCACCCTGAGCCTGCTGCCCATTCCCTTGCCGGACGGGAGCACGGTGAGCCTCGGCGAAATCAGCCACATCGTGCACCAGCCTGGACTTTCCCTGCTCACCACCAACGGCAACCGCTACAGCCTGGATGTACTGGCCTACCGCAACACGGCACCGATCAGCATCCTGAGCGAAAATGCAGTGGCCGCAGCGCTTGAAGTGCTGCCACCGGGCGTGGAAGCCACCGACCAGGGCGACAATGCGGCGGCGGCGGATTCCAGCAAACGCATGCTGACCGGGCTGGGAATGGGCGTGCTGCTGTTATTCGGCGTGCTCGTTCCGGCCTATGGCAGCATTGCGCTGGCTTTGCTGTCCATCATCATACTGCCGCTGTCGGCCATCGGCGCGCTGTGGGGCTTGCTGGCTTTCAACAAGGCGCTGGCATTGCCCGCCATTCTCGGCATCGTCCTGCTGTTTTCCATCATTATCAAGAATTCCATCCTGATGGTGGATTTCATCCATGAGCGCCGCCGCGAGGGCAAGGGCGCCTTCGAAGCGGCGATGGATTCGATCAGGCTGCGTTACCGCCCTATCCTGATGACTGCCTTCGGCACCATTGCCGGCATGATCCCCATCGCCATGCAGCGCGCCGTGGGACTGGAGCGGCTTTCCCCGCTGGCCGACGCCGCCATCGGCGGGCTGCTGATCGGTACCGTGCTGTCGCTGTTTTACCTGCCGATGTTCTATGTTTGGGTCGCGGGCAAGGAAAACCGTTGAAGCAATGCGGGACTCGGCAATAACTCTCTGAAATTATTGCATTCAACCAATACCGAAGCGGTGTTGCTGGCGCAAGAATCCGGCCGAAACGCATAAACCTAAAAACCTCAGTTGAACGATGCAAATCCTTCGATACGCCCGCTGCGCGGGCTACTCAGGGCGAACGGTCTCTCACCAAACTGGTGACCACCCCGTTCGTGCTGAGTAGCGCGGTTTCTTGCGCGTATCGAAGCATGAGCGGGGTGGCAACTGAGTTTTCTAGGATAAAAAAAGGTTGACATGCTTGCGCACATAAACTAGACTTGATTCACAGTTTAGATTATGTCTAATTAGTAGTTAGTAATTCATATTTGGCTGACAACGAAGGTTTTTATGAATGGTCGATGTTCTTGCAAAACACATAAGCAAAGCGGGATTATTTTCAGCTGACGGCTGAAAAAGTGGATTGGGCGCTGCCATTGCTGGCAAGATGGAGGTTCTGAAGACTACATCGAGCGCCCGACATGAAT
>JAJYUW010000184.1 GCA_021792335.1 Pseudomonadota bacterium
GCCGGCCGTGCCTCCGCCGCTCCTCGGTAGCCGCCGCTTGGGATAGGCTCTCAGGCCGTACAGAAATTACCCAATATCGTTGACTACTGCACAATATAGTTACACGGGCTTCGCCCAGTAGCGTTCCGGTTTGTCGTTCCCGCGCGCGGTACTCGTTCTTGTCTCCCTCTCCCCTTGGGGGGAGAGGGAAGGGTGAGGGGGGCTGCTGGCGCCACACCTTGCCGCCCTTAGGTGCGTCCGCCCTGCGCAAGCGCCGTGACGCGCGGGTGAGGGTGCTAGCGCCGTGCGGCTGGCCGCTTGGCGCCGCCATACCCGCGCAAGCGGGCGACGGGACAGGAAAAACGCGTGCCTGCGCTTCTGTCATTCCCGCGCGCGGTGCTGACCGCACGGCAGCTTGCCCGACCAGCGGGAGCGCAATACGGGGAGGCGCGACGCGTGCCCCTGCCGCCATGCAATGGCCTGGCGCGCGCGGGGAATCCCGGATTACGCTTCGCGTGGCAGCAGAGTCAGCCTCGCAACAGGGCACGCGCGGCAACGGCGCACCAAGGTGCTGCGGCAAGAAGGGCACGGTCGCTATAATGTGTAAGCCTCAATAAGTGCCATCTGGGAACCTTGGCGCCGAGAGACGCGTATGACGCACAGTTGTGTTCGCCTCGAGTCACTGGAGATCACAAATTATTTGGGCGCCGGCTCCGGCAGCCGAGGGTAGGCCGTGGGTTGTACTGCGTTCTCCTTCTAGATCAAACGCCCTTCACCTTGCAAGGACTGACGCAGGATTCGACGGTCGCCGTCATATGCCACCCCCAGGAAAACTTTCTGGTTCCGGGGTATGGATGGGCCGCCGGTCTGGGCGCGTTTTCGCCCTTTCTCGGGGGCTACCGATAACTTCGTGGGTAAAACGAGGTTTCCGTCCTTCGGGGCGGGCGCCCGGTCGGCGTGAGCGGGCCGATTCGGGGTATGCAGCGCGCCGCTTGCCGTCGGTTGGTCGCCTCAAAGCAGCTTTGCGAATTCCTCGACCGTAAGGCCGGCCTTGCGAATGCGGAACGACCAGTGGTAAAAGGATTCGTTGGCAAGTGAGCAGCGCGCGCTAAGGGAGGCGCAATGAACGCCAACGGGGGGGTGCCGTTAGTCTTTGGGCTTTGCCTGACGCTGCTAACGGCGTGCGCTGCCGTCCAACCGACCCCGCAGCGAATCAGCTTGCCGCCGTTCCAACCGACCATCGAACACTGGGCTGCGCGCGGTTGCAAAGGCGAGCACGATACGATCAATCTAGCCGCCGGTCACATAAACGCCTACCCGGGATGGCCGCCGAGGGCTCAGCCAGAGTTCATCGTATTGCACTACGATACCGGGGATGTGATCTGGGGAAAACCTTCCTATCAAACCCCACAGTGCGCGGATTTCACCACTTGTCGGCGGGCGACCTTTATTCTCAATCCAACCTGGAACCAGTGTAGTCCCAGCGGTCATCTTTACGAGGTTGAAACGTTCGACGGCCTGCCGGTCTTAGAGTCGAGCCTTTTATGGGTGACCGACACCTCCACGCAGGCGAGGGTCTTTATTGCCTTCGCTTGCGGGAAGGCGCTTGCCGGGCCCGATCTAGCTTCGGTTGCCAATCAGGCCCGACAGAGTGGGTGTCTTGCAGCATCCTCAGGCAGCCAAGGGAGCAGGGCCTTAGCCCCGGGCTCGATTCCGCAGGTCCACCCTTATTTGAAGGCAGCGGTTTCGGTTGTAGGGACGGCCTTGGTAGCCGCTGCTGTGGTGGGCACCGCCTATTTTGTCTACCGCACCATGGCGGCTCAATCGAGTGTTGCCTGCACAACTTTTCAAGCCGGGACGATGTGGAATACTTACTGCTTCTAAAAAGTCTTATCGCCCGCCCCGTTCGGGTCGCCCATGTTGCGCAGCGCGTGGCCTTTGAGCAGCGCGGAAATTCACCCCCGGGCAAAGTCTTGCATGCCCCAAGGTATCCCCATATCGAGGCCGCCAAGGAATCCCAAAACTCAGCGAGGGACGGGTTCTACCCTGGGCGCCGGGAGGCCCCGCACGGCCGAAAAAAAAAGGCCTAAGGCATCCCCCAAGGAGCCCTTTAAAGCGGACTGTCGGGATTGAACCGGTTAATCGGTTGAACGCATTGTTGACGACGTCCGAGCCGCACCTTGCGCACGCCGCCACGGGGCTGCTGATGGCGCTGGAACTCACCGCCCATGAGCGGCCTTGGGAGACTGTTCGCCCTTCGGTAGTGGACTAATTTCGTGTTGGCGGCCCTTCGCCGAAACATGCATGTCTAGCAAGCTTAAATGCCGTCCGCGTCGGGAAATCAGCGTTATTAACGAGAACACTTGAGACTACAAAGGCCAGCTTAATTATGAAACCAACCCTCGCGAGCCTGCCGGTTTCCTTCCAGAACAAGCCACTCATCGAACGCCAGCCAAGATAAATCGCTAGGGGTGTCTGGGCGAAGGCGAATGCGACCCCGAGCGGCCGCTACGTGATCGCGGCCGGCACGACGTTCAAGGCGGTGACAGGCAAGCAGTTTTGAAAATCCCAATTGGAGAATCCGGCGGCGGAGCAAACAATCACGACAAGCTCCGCCGATACGCCCAAAGCCGCGTACCAACAGAAGCTGCGCCAAATAAATCGACACGTTTTCCGTGCCCTTCCCATTTCCGACGCCGCCCCGCCGATTGCGCAATGGGGAGCAAAATCGGCCAACGTCCCGCTTAGGCGCTTCTCGAGTTCCTCGCGCAATTCGCTTGCCGTCATACTATCCCCCTTTGCCCTCGGCGATTAGGTGACTATTGACACCTATCGCCCCTAACCGAATAATAGGGGAAGGGTGTGGAACGTAGAAGTTCTAGTGATGGAACACCTTGTATCTGGATTCGGACGCTTGTTTCTGGAATGGCGCGTCGGGATCGGGAAGGGCGGCGATGTTTAGTGCTTCAGCCTGTGCTTGACGACAGCGGGAAAGACGGGATCAGCGTGGCGTTTACGATAGCAGGCTACGTTGCGACCGTAGATGAAATGTCGACGCTGGCTGGTGAGTGGCGACGGCTACTCGATGAGCCTCCGAAACTCGCCTATATCAAGGGCTATGAAGCGTTTGGCCTCAATCGGGAATTCGCCGGTTGGAGTGAACAGGACCGCGATGCTCGGTTGCTAAAATTCGTTACTGCCATAGCTGACTGTTCGCGAAAAGGTCTTGCCTTCGTAGTTGATCGCACGCCGTTCGACCGGATCAAGAATTTACGAGATGTAGACCGCGTCTATTTTAAAGATCCTTATGACCTCATGTATGCGCTGAGCTTCGCGGCGCTACTTCAGATGCTACCGGATTTCGACGAGGAGCACGCTGATCTCGTGTTTGATCGCGGTCTAGTTACACGTCGACAGGCAAAGCGGGCATATGAAAGAATGTTCGCATATTGGCCCGCCAAGATCACGGACCGGCTTCTAAGAAAAGAACCGCATTGGGAGGACGATCAGCAGTTTCTCCCGTTACAGGCTGCCGATCTGCTTGCCTATTGCGTCCGCGCTGGCCGCGATCCCGACCCGCGCCACGACCGAGTGCGAAATTCGCCCGTTTACTCGGCGCTACGGGCCGTTCCGACCGTGCTGGCTTATATCGATGATGCGCGCGCGCAGTATCTGAAAGACAGGATTACAAAAGGGATCGCCCACGAGCCAATGTTCAGGGTGGACAGATGGTATTGATACCTACAAAAGTAATGTCCTAGCAGAGGCGCAAAGAAAGCGGACTGTGCCGGATGAAGGAGCGCAGCAGGCCGGGTTTGTATTGGAGGGAGCGGACGTGTCGGCGGCCGGGGGCGGCGAGCAGATCGACGTCGGGGCAAGCGAGATTGGCCAGCGGCTTAGTCTTGAGGTAGCTCCACACATATTCGACCGGATTCAGCTCCGGGGCGTAGGGCGGGAAATAGAACTGCTGCCAATCC
>JAJYUW010000033.1:0-12822 GCA_021792335.1 Pseudomonadota bacterium
CCATGCCAAGGTGACGGCTATCGATCCGCAGCGCAAGCATCTGACGGTGAATGGCGCCGCCTTGTCTTATGGCAAGCTGGTGCTGGCGCTGGGCGCCGATCCCATCCGCCTGCCCTTGCAGGGCAGCGCGGCGGAGGCGGTGCTGTCGGTGAACGATCTCGATGATTACCGGCGCTTCCGCGAGGCGATCGAGGGGAAAAAGGACGTCGCCATACTCGGCGCCGGACTGATCGGCTGCGAGTTTGCCAACGACCTCTCCGGGGCAGGCTACAAGGTGCATGTCATCGATCTCGCCCCGCAGGTCCTGGGCAGGCTGCTGCCGCCGGAATCCGCTGCTTACATGCAGCGCAGGCTGGAGGCGGCGGGGATCGTGTTCCATCTCGGCACGACCACGCAGCAGGTGGAGCGATCCGGCAAAGGCGTGAGCCTGTCGCTGGCCAACGGCGTAACCATAGAGGCCGATGCCGTCCTGTCGGCGGTGGGCTTGAGGTCCCGCATCGCCCTGGCGGAAACGGCGGGGATCAAGGTCAACCGCGGCATCGTGGTGGACGCTTCGCTGCAGACCAGTTGCGAGGATGTTTACGCCCTCGGCGACTGCGCGGAAGTGGAGGGCAAAGTGCTGCCCTTCGTCATGCCCATCATGCAGGCGGCGCGTGCCTTGGCACCCACCTTGGCCGGCAACCCGACCCAGGTGCGCTACCCGGCCATGCCAGTGGTGGTGAAAACCCCGGCCTGCCAGTCCGTGGTGTCACCGCCGGAACCTGGCGCACAGGGCGAGTGGCAGGTCGAAGAAGGCGAAGACGGCGTCAAGGCCCTGTTTCATGGCAGTGGCGGCGACCTGCTGGGTTTTGCCTTGCTGGGCGCGGCCGTGGCGGAGAAAAACGCTCTTTCAACGCAACTGCCCGCAGTGATGGGCTGATCGGCAGGCAAAAGCTTCGAAGCGGTTGCTGTTGGGGTTGTAGCGCAGCAATTCTCCGTGCTCCATATCAAAATACCAGCCATGCAGCGCCAGTTTTTTTTGTGCCACCCGTTCCAGTATCCAGGGAAAAGTCAGCAGGTTGTCCAGGGACACCAGGATGGCCTCCTGCTCGCAGGCCCGCGCCTGTTTTTCCTTGGATTCTCCATGCATGCGGGACAACACACGGTTGCGCGCGTTGCTGGCCACTTTCATCCAGCTGGAAATAAACCCTTCCTGAGGTTCGGCGCCCGGCGCCTGGTTCAGCAATGCCCGAATGCCGCCGCATTGGGCGTGCCCCAGCACGATGATGTCTTCCACTTCCAGATTGCGCACCCCGAACTCCAGCGCTGCGCTGGTGCCGTGATAGTTGCCGCTGGTTTCGAACGGCGGCACCAGATTGGCGACATTGCGAATGATGAACAAATCGCCGGGGTCGCAGTCGGTCACGATGGCGGGATCCACCCGGGAATCGCAACACCCCACCACGATCGTCTTGGGAGACTGGCCCTGCCTGGTGAGGCGGTCGAAGAGGGCGCGATTCTCTCCATAATTGTCGCTGCGGAAGCGTTTGAAGCCGTCGACAAGTTTCTCGATGTGACTCATCATCAAGCCTCCGTTAGGCGCTTTAACGCTTCGCGGTATTTCTCGCCGGTTCTGGCGGCCACTTCCGGCGGCAGCTCCGGGCCGGGAGATTTTTTGTTCCAGCCGCTCCCCTCCAGCCAGTCGCGCACGTATTGTTTGTCGAAGCTGGGCGGGTTGGCGCCGGGCCGGTATTGATCGGCGGGCCAGAAGCGGGAGGAGTCGGGGGTCAGCGCCTCGTCGATCAGATAGAGTTTGCCTTGGGCGTCCTGGCCGAACTCGAACTTGGTGTCGGCGATGATGATGCCTTTGGTTGCGGCATAGGCGGCGGCTTCCTTGTAGAGGGCGATGCATGCGTCGCGCACCTGGGCGGCCAGTTCCCTGCCGAGCAGTCCCTCGGCCTGTTCGTAGCTGATGTTCTCGTCATGGGCGCCCGCTGCCGCCTTGGTGGAAGGGGTGAATAGCGGTTCCGGCAGCTTGTCGGCTTCGCGCAGGCCTTCGGGCAGGGGGATGCCGCAGACGCTGCTGTTCGCCTTGTATTCCTTCCAGCCCGAGCCGACCAGGTAGCCGCGCACGATGGCCTCGATCGGCAGCGGCTTGAGCTTCTTCACCACCAGGGCGCGTCCGGCGACCTGGTCGCGCTCGTCCGGCGCCACCACCGATTCCGGGGCGATGCCGGTGAGCTGGTTGGGGATGAAGTGCTTGAGCCTGTCGAACCAGAAGTTGGAAACGGCGGTCAGCACCGCGCCCTTGCCCGGGATCGGCGTGGGCAGCACGACGTCGAAGGCGGACAGGCGGTCGGTGGTGACGATCAGGAGATGATCGGCATCCACTTCGTAGATGTCGCGCACCTTGCCGCGGTTGAGCAGCTTCAGGCTGTTGATGCTGGAATTAAACATGGGAGGCGTCATGATCGGGTTTCCTGATAGGGTTCGTAAATGGCTCAAAGCATATGAATGCGCTAGTTCCCGGCGGCATTGCGGACCAGGGCGGCCCGGATATCCAGGGCCGCTTGCAAGGCCGCTTCGACGGTGTCGGCCAGGACGGTGAAATGGCCCATCTTGCGCCCCGGCCGCGCTTCGGTCTTGCCGTACAGGTGCAGCTTGGCGCGGGGCTCCCTGAGCACGGCATCCCAGTTGGGTTCCCCGCCTTCAGGCCAGAGGTCGCCCAGCAGGTTCACCATCACGGCCGGGCACAGCAGGTCGGTTGCGCCCGGCGGCAGGCCGGCCAGGGTGCGCACCTGCTGCTCGAACTGCGAGCTGGGGCAGGCATCCAGGGTGTAATGGCCGCTGTTGTGGGGGCGCGGGGCGATTTCGTTGATCAGCAGGCGGTCGTCCTCGAGCACGAAAAACTCCACCGCCAGCACGCCGCAATAATCCAGGGCGGCGGCCACGGCCTTGGCGCTTTCGCTGGCCTGGCTGGCCAGGGCGGGGGAAATCCGCGCCGGCACGATGCTGACATCCAGAATGCCGTTGGCGTGCTGGTTCTCGGCCGGGGGGTAGGCGGCGATCCGGCCATCCTCGCCGCGCGCCACCACCACCGAGATTTCGGTCTTCAGGGGCAGCAGCGCTTCCAGCACGCAGGGCACCGCGCCCAGCTGTTGATAAGCCTTTTCCAGTCCGGCCAGGCTGGCAACCCGCACCTGTCCCTTGCCGTCGTAGCCCAGGCGGGCGGTCTTGAGCAGGGCAGGCGCGCCGATGCGCTGGAATGCCGCGGCCAGGTTGGCGTGTTTTTCCACGGTCACAAACGGCGCCGTGGCGAGGCCGTGCGACTGCAGGAAGGTTTTTTCGTGCCGCCGGTCCTGTGCGATCTCGACGGCGGCCGCGCCGGGGCGCACCGGGCAGAACTGCGCCAGGCATTCCAGGCTGTCGGCCGGCACGTTCTCGAATTCGGTGGTGATCGCCGTGCAGTCGCGGCCCATCTGTTCCAGGGCGATCTGGTCGCGGTAGGGCGCGCGCAGGTGGAAGTCTGCCAGCATGCCGGCGGGGCTGGGCTCGTCCGGGTCCAGCACCATGACCTTGTAGCCCATGGTGCGGGCGGCGATGACGAACATGCGGCCGAGCTGGCCGCCGCCGAGGAGGCCGAGGGTCGCCGGCGGCAGGATCATGGTTGCTCCGGCAGCGTAGAGGTCAGAGCAGCCTCGCTCTGGGCGACGCGGAAAGCGTCCAGGCGGCGGGCGGTTTCCGGCTCGTGGCGCGCCAGCATGGCGGCGGCGAACAGGGCGGCGTTGGCCGCGCCCGATTCGCCCACGGCGAAGGTGGCGACCGGGATGCCTTTCGGCATCTGCACGATGGAGAGCAGCGAGTCGATGCCCTTCAAGTAGCGCGACGGCACCGGCACGCCCAGCACCGGCACCGCCGTTTTGGCCGCCAGCATGCCGGGCAGGTGGGCCGCGCCGCCTGCGCCGGCGATGATGCAGGTCAGCCCGCGGCCAGCGGCCTCTTCGGCGTACTTGAACAACAGGTCGGGGGTGCGGTGGGCCGATACCACACGTGCTTCATGGGGCACGCCGAAGTTGCGCAGCATGTCGCAGGCGTGGCGCATGACTTCCCAGTCGCTGGTGCTGCCCATGACGACGCCGACTTTCACTTGTTCGCTCATTCTGTATCTTCCGTGATCGGTTGCATGTTCTTCCTCAGCCGGTATTGCGCAGCCCCGCGGCAATGGCGTTGATGGAGCGCAGCAGGGGGCTGAGCCAGCGCTCGCGCTCCGCCTGCGGCAGGCTTTCGTCGCGGCAGCGTCGCAGCAGCAGCACCTGGATGTGATTCAGCGGGTCCAGGTAGGGGTTGCGGCGCGCCAGCGACAAGGCCAGTTGCGGCGTTTCCTGCATCAGGCCGGTGGCGCCGGCGATTGCCAGCACCTGGGCGACGGTACGCTGATACTCGTCGCTAATCGTCCGGTAGATCGCGTCAGCGGTTTCCCTGTTTTCCGCCAGTTCGGCATAGCGGGCGGCAATGCCCATGTCGGCCTTGAACAGCGCCATCTGGGTGTTGCCGAGCAGGGCCCGGAAAAAAAGCCATTCCCGGTACATGCGTTGCAGAGTGGCCAGGCGCTGCGGATCGTCGCCGCGCCAGCCCTGCAACGCGGTGCCGATGCCGAACCAAGCGGGCAGGGTATGGCGCGATTGCGCCCAGCCGAACACCCAGGCAATGGCGCGCACCGAGGCTTTGGAGCGGTCGCCCTTGTTGCGGTGGGAGGGGCGCGAGCCGATGTTGAGCAGGCCAATTTCGGTGACCGGCGTGGCTTCGTAGAAATAGTCGATGAAGCCCGGCGTGCGGTCGGTCAGGCCGCGGAAGGCCGTTTCGCCTTCTTGAGCCAGCTTGTCCATGATGCCGAGGAAGTCGCCGCGCTCCTGCTTCTGCTCGCGGATCAGGCTGGTGCTGGCCTTGAGCAGGCCGGTCATGCCCATCGACAGCTCGTAGGAGGCGGTTTCCGCATTGCTGTACTTGAACGACAGCACCTCGCCCTGCTCGGTGAACTTGATCTGGTCGCGCACGGTGCCTTCCGGTTGCGACAGGATGGCTTCGTGGGTGGGACCGCCGCCGCGCCCGACCGTGCCGCCGCGGCCATGGAACAGGCGGCATTCGATGCCGCGCGATTGGGCCAGCGCGGTGATTTGGGTCTGCGCCTCGTAGAGCGACCAGGTCGAGGCGAGAATGCCGCCGTCCTTGGCCGAATCGGAATAGCCGAGCATGACTTCCTGGCTGTTGCCGGAACACCTGAGCAGCGCCGCGTAGGCCGGGTTGTCGAGGAGCGCCGTCATTACCGGCTGGATGTGCTCCAGGTCGGCGATGGTTTCGAACAGGGGCGCGATGCCGACATGGCAGAACCAGTCGCGGCCGTTGCGGCCGGCCAGCCCCGCCAGGCTGGCGAGGAACATGACTTCCATCACGTGGCTGGCGGCATGGGTCATCGAAATGACGTAGGAGCCGAAAGCCCTGGGGCTGATTTCGTGGCGCATGTCCGCCATCACCTCGAACACCGCCAGGGTTTCGCGGCTGGCTGCGCTGAGCGCCTCCCGGTTGAATTCAAAACCTTGGGCGCGGGTGATCAGGTCGCCCAGCAGTTCGAGCCGCTGGGGCTCGCTCAGCGCACCGTAATCGGGCAGGCCCGTTTGCTGCGCGAGCAGTTCGGCAACGGCCTCGCTGTGGCGGGTGGATTCCTGGCGGATGTCGAGATGAACCAGGTAAAAGCCGAAGGTTTCCGCCTTGCGGATCAGGTCCTGCAGCTCGCCGTAGGCGGCTGCGCGGTCTCCGTGGCCGACCAGCGAATCCCGGATCAGGTAGAGGTCGGCCAGAAATTCCTGCTCCGACAGGTAGCCGTCGGCGAACGGGCGCCCGTCGCCGCCTTCGATCAGGGCATCCGCCGCGCTCAGGTTGTGTTGCAGACGATGGCGCATGACGTAAAGCTTGCGGCGGTAGGGTTCCTGGCTGAAGTGCTGGGGGAAATCGGCGAACACCGAGGTAAAGCGCAGCTCGTCCTGCGCCAGGCTGTCGGCCATCGATGCGCTGATCGCGCACAGGCGCCTGGAGTGGGTCAGCACATGGCCGAGATTCACGACTTCAAGCAGGTAATGGCGCAGGATTTCCCGCTTTTGCAGGCGCAGGGCGAGGACGGTGGTTTCGGCGGTGACGAAGGGGTTGCCGTCGCGGTCGCCGCCGATCCAGGAACCGAAACGCAAAATGCTCGGCACCCGGATGGACTGGCCTTGCGCCAGCTCCGGCCCGTAGATGCGATCAACTGCTTTTTCCAGATAGCGATAGGTTTCGGGCACGGCCTTGAACAGGCTTACGCGAAAGTAGAACAGCCCGTTCTTGATCTCGTCCCTGACCTGCGGTTTTTGCGAGCGCACCTCGTCGGTTTTCCACAGGGTCTGGATCTGCCCCTCGATCTGGCCGACCAGTTCGAGGCGCCGTTCCTTTCCGGTGCGCGGGTCATCGAGCTGCTCGGCGGTGAGGAAGATGCGGCGCAGGTGTTCCATGATGGTGCGGCGCCTGGACTCCGTCGGGTGGGCGGTGAACACCGGGATATACGCGGTCCGGTCGAGCAGGGTCTGGAGTTCCGCGGCGCTGATGCCCTGCGCGCGGAATTCGCGCAGCGTGGCGTCGAAGGAGCCATTCCACAGGGGGCCGCCGTGACGCACCTGGGCGCGGCGAGCCTGGTGCTGAAAAGATTCCTCGGCCAGATTGACCAGGCTGAAGTAGATGCTGAAGGCGCGCACCACATGGGTGAGCGTTTCCGCATCGAGGGATTCGATGAGTATCTCCAGGCGGCGCCGGCCGGTGGGCGAATCTTCCTTGTGCAGACGGATGTAGCCTTTGCGCAGGGCTTCCACTGCCTCCAGCACGCGGCCGTCATCCAGCGGGCGCAGCACGTTGCCGAGCAGGTTGCCGAGCAGTTTTACGCGGGCGCGCAACTGGGTATCGCTGGGTATTCTAGACATGCCTTCGTTATTCTGTGTTCACCATGGGGCGCCAGCCTGCGGCATGACCGTTGTCGGCCAGAAACGCGGATATGGCACCCGATTTTTGGTTGGGGCGCTAGTCGCTGAGTTCGAAATCCATCGCAGTCCGATCCGCTGCGCCCTGCTGGGACAGGCTGTTGGCGAATTCGACCTGGTCCGGGTGGTTGTTGAAACTGGCAGCCACTTCCGCTGTGGCCAGGCGCACCAGCCAGCAGCGGCGGCGCTTTTCGCCATTGAGCGCGGTCCCGGCCAGCACGCGCCGCACGCCGGGAATGGCCGCGAGGGTTTCCTTGCCCTGGCGCACCATCGCGGTGGCCGCCTCTTCAGACAGACTTGCGGGCTGATTATACAGCACGATGCGTTCGACTTCACGCCATGGGCGGCACTGTGCCATGACCTCCGCGGCGCGGCCGCTGCTGCCCCAGATGCGGATGCAGCGCTCCACTTCTTCACGGATGGCACTCCTGACGCTGTGGGTGACCATTTTGTAGCTCTTCCTGTCGGGGCCGGCATTGGCATTGATGGAATTGGCCGCTACCTCCGACAGTGCCGTGTAGTAGTTGATCTTGGCTACGCCGTGGGCGATCAGTTTCCGGTATTGCTCGTCGGAAAGCCCGGTGCCGCCATGGATTACCAGCGGAATGCCCGCTGCCTCCCGGAGCTTGGCCAGCCGGGTGAAATCCAGCTTGGGGGTGCCCTTTTTCCGCCCGTGCACCGTGCCGATCGACACCGCCAGGCAGTCGATGCCGGTGCGCTCCACCATGGCACTGGCCTCGGCGGGCAAGGTGTAGGTCAGCCCTTCCAGATCTTTCTCCTCACCGTCTTCTTCGCTCTCCGGCACATAACCCAGTTCCCCCTCCACGGCCACGCCGCAGGCGTGAGCCAGGGCGGCGACTTCCCGGGTAAGTTTGAGGTTTTCGTCCAGCGGCAGCTGCGAGGTGTCCACCATCACGCCGTTGCACCCGGCCCGGATGCCGCGCTTGGCCGATTCGATGCTGCTGCCGTGGTCGAGATAAATGGCCACCGGCACCTTGGCGCGCCGTGCTGCCGCCAGGACAGCGGGCATCAGCAGCTCGAAATCGTAATGGGTGAAATGGGATTCGATCAGGTTGACGATGACCGGTGCGCGGTAATTCTCCGCAGCCTGCATGACGCCTTCCAGAAAATCCAGATTGACCACGCCGAACGCGCCGACGGCGTAGTTGTGGCGGTAGGCGTGATCGAGCATGTCGGTCAGGTGGACAAGAGGCATGGTGTACCTTAGGGCTCGTTAATGGATAAGTTGAGCATACGTTGCTGCGTATTCGGGATGGATGCAAGGCGCGAGGCCGCGGGTGGTCATGATCCGGGGTGCCGTAATTCGCTCAATTCTTCGTCTGGTTAATGTTCTGCAACTCTGTTGTCTGCTCGTCGCCCGGATACGGATAGCGGACATGGCCGAAGCGGATCAGCAGCACCGCCACCGTCAGCATCAGGATCGAGCCGCTCACCGCGAGCATGCGCCAGTCGTCCATGGCCTTCATGTCCAGGATCAGGTAGCGCGCCAGGGCCACCATACCGATATAAAGCGGAAAACGCACCGGCAGCTTGCCGGTGCCGTAATACAGCCCGACCATGGCGAGCACTTCCAGATAGAGGAAGAGCAGCAGCAAGTCGGCCAGCGTCACCTGCGCCGCGTGCACCATGACCATGATTTCGCTCGCCATGGCGAACACCGTGGCAATGGCAATGACCAGCAGGCCGAGGTGCTCGACCAGGGAGAGCAGCCACTTGTTGAATGCCTGGATCGGTTTTTTCATCGTTCATCTCCTCAAGGCCGCGCAAAATACGGACAATCTACCCGAAAATTATTGCACCCCGTCCATGCGCATGGAAATAACATGGGAATCCTGTGGCAGAACCTTATCCAGAAAAGCTCATGAACCGCAAAGGACGCAAAGGTACGCGAGGTAAAACAAAATATATGGATTACCGATGGTTCATCCGAAAAATCGAGGAAAGGAGTGATCTGCTCTTTTGCTTTCCTTTGCGTGCCTTTGCGTCCTTGGCGGTAAACAGCCGTTCCCTTATTCGTCCTCTCCCAGTTCCGGGTCCCATCCTTCGTCACGGGCGGCCGTGATGGCCTGGGCATAAAACCGGCCGTGCCGCTCGCGCAGCGCTTCCGGCAGACGGCTGGGCAGGTGCGCATAGGGTTCCCAGGCGGCATAAACCTGCTCGTACAGGTTCTGCATCCGGGCGGAATCCCAGCCCGCGCAGGTTTCCGTTTCGGGCAGGATGCCGAATACCCAGGCGTCGCGCACCATGCGCCCGAGATGGGTCAGGCCGGCGTTGGTGTCCTGATCGATACCGACATAAGTTTGTTGAGTCATCGTGTAAGCCCTGCATAAAGTACCGGCAATTTCTCCGGCAGGCGTTCCACATGGTCCACGACCATGTAGTTCTTGGCCCCGAAAATCCGGGAGACATATTGATCCGCTCTCGGATCGAGCGACATGCAGAAAGTGGTCACGCCGGAACGGGCCATTTCCTCCACCGCTTTCTTGGTATCGTAACGCAGATACTGCGGATCGCGCACGTCCACGTCGGCCGGTTCGCCGTCGGTGATCACCAGCAGCAGTTTCTTGGCCGATTTCTGCAGCTTCAGATAATGCCCGGCATGGCGGATGGCCGCGCCCATGCGTGTCGAGAGCTGGCCGCTCATGCCCGCCAGGCGGGATTTCGGTACTTCATTGTAAGGCTGG
Organism: Pseudomonadota bacterium; assembly: GCA_021792335.1. Classification (GTDB taxonomy): domain Bacteria; phylum Pseudomonadota; class Gammaproteobacteria; order Burkholderiales; family Sulfuricellaceae; genus Sulfuricella. The sequence goes on from JAJYUW010000033.1 coordinate 9,743, forward strand.
TCGAAATCCTTGAAACGGGAATATTCAACATTGTGGCGCCCGTCCGAGCAGAAACCGTGAATCGCGAAGGGGTCGCCGATCTTGTGGATGGCGTCCGCCAGCAAAACCGTGGCCTGGCGCTGCAAGTCGAGCACGCTGTAATCCTGCCCGGCCACTTTGTCGTTGGTGGATGCGGACAGGTCGAGCAGCACCATCACCGAAATGTCGCGCACCTTGCGCACCGACCTCATCATGATGCGCGGGTCGGGTTGCTGCCCCATGCGGATGTCGATCATGGCGCGGATGGCGGCATTGACGTCCACCTCGTCGCCGTCCTCCAGCTTGCGGATGCGCGTCACCCCCTGGGGTTGCAGGGCGTCGAGCAGGAACTTCAGCCGGCCGATGGTGCGTTTGTGCTGGGCGGCGATGTCGTCGATCAGCTGCAGATCGTCGGCTTTCGGGCGCTTTTCCAGCACCGTGGCCCAGGCCGGTCGTTCGAGCTGGATCTGGTAATCCCATTCCGAGTAATGGTAGGGCTCGGAAATCGGCTCCTTGCCTTCCAGCTCGTTGAAGGACTTGCCCATGTCTTCATAGGGGAAGAGTTCCGTGCCCAGCACCCAGATTTCTTCCGCGTCGTCGCCGGCGTTCTCGACGTCGATTTCATTGGCGAACTCCATCAGGCTGACGTGCTTGCGCACCTGCTTGGGCGCTTCGTAACCGGCAGCCATGGCCTTGTCGAAATCGAATTCCCAGAAATAGCGGTTGTCGTCGCGGTACGGCGCAGTGAGCAGGTCGCTGCGCGGGTTGAAGGCGATGCGCTTGGCTGTAACTCCATGGGCGAATTCATGCGCCAGCTGCACGCCGATGTCCCAGGACACCTGGTTGGTGTCGAGGCGCTCCGCAGCCTGCTTGAACAGCACACGTCCCTGGGCAATCCAGGGATCGTTGTCCTGGTAGCTTTCGTCCAGCAGGGCGCGCGCCAGGCGGTTGAGATAATCGCCAACAGATTTACCCTGCCCGGATTCTATCGTGTGCAGTTGCGCCCAAAGGTGCTTGAGGCCGGGGAACTTGCGTACCGCCAGGGTTTCCACCCGGGCATCCTCGATCACGCTGATCACGGCCATCTGGAAGGGATTGAGCGCCTCGGCCGAAATCGGGTCGCGGGTGTAGACGATATGAGCGGCGCTATGGGCGGCGGCGGCGCGGTACATCTCCAGGCCTGGCAGCTTGTTCCCCTCTCCCCCAGCCCCTCCCCCGGTGGGGGAGGGGAGAATAAAATCATCGTAGGCGTCGGGCAGGTGAATGAAATAGCCCTCCACATAGGGCTGGTAGCCCTCCCGCGTCTCGAAGTCGCCGGAAGTGGGCTTCATGAAGAAATCCCGTGCCCACAAGGCGCGCAGATACATGTTGATGCGGCGCTGCGCGTCGACGAACAGCGTGCCCTTGCGCTCCTTCTGCAGCATCGCCAGCGATTCCTTGGACTGCAGGCTGAAATAGTTGGCCTGCTCCGGGTAGTTGGTGCGGTGGGCGTGCGCGCCCCACAGCGCCCAGCGGCGCAAGCCCCCCAGGGTGAGCTGGCTGAACAGCACTTCCAGATTTTCCAGCATCGGTCGCACGCCGCGCGGCGCCTGCGACAGCAGGGTATTGAGGAATTGCAGATAGGAACGGAACAGGGCTTCGTCGCCGAGGCGGTTGGCCGCCGTGGGAGCCGTGCTGAGCACCAGCTCGATTACCGTTCCGGAAGTTTTTGAGGCCAGCTCCAGTGCAGTCTGCACCAGGTCCGGCACGACATCCTCGCCGATTTCCTTGGCCACCAGCGGCGCATGGTCGATCCAGGTGGCGACCAGGCCGTCGCCCTTGCCCAGACTCTTCAGTGCGGCGGCACCCTTGAGATAATTGTCCAGGCCGCGTGCGCTGAACACCTTGGCCGCTTCCAGCCACGCAGCATGCAGGCTTTCCTGCAATTCCGGGGAAAGCGAGGCCAGCAGTTCCTGATAGTCTTCGAGATTGATAGACATTGTAACTCCAGCATTCATTCGACAAAAAAGCAGTTGAACCGCAAAGGACGCTAGGGGCGCAAAGGAGTTCAAAGACTAAAACAACTTAATCGGTTGCCAGATGAGTTATTGTTTTACTTTGCGAACCTTTGCGTCCTTTGCGGTGAGATGCCGTTTTCAGAATCAAAAGAACGTAGTTACTGCCGCATCGAGCGCATCGCGCATGTCGGGATCATCGGTGATCGGGCGCACCAGGGCCACGCGGCAGGCCTTGACCGGATCAACGCCGGTATTGATGAGGCTGCCGGCGTAAATCAGCATGCGCGTCGAGATGCCCTCGTCCAGCCCGTGTCCCTTCAGGTTGCGGGCGCGTTCGGCGATGGAAACCAGCTTGCCGGCCACTTCCGCGTTGACGCAGGTTTCATGGGCGACGATCTCGGTTTCGATGGCATGCTCGGGATAGTTGAAGTCGAGGCCGCCGAAACGCTGCTTGGTGGATTGCTTCAAATCCTTCATCAGGCTCTGGTAGCCGGGATTATACGAAATCACCAGATGGAAGTCGGGATGGGCATGGACCAGCTCACCCTTCTTTTCCAGCGGCAGCACGCGGCGATTGTCGGTGAGCGGGTGGATCACCACGGTGGTGTCCTGGCGTGCTTCCACCACTTCGTCCAGGTAGCAGATCGCGCCGTAGCGGGCGGCGATGGCGAGTGGGCCGTCCTGCCAGCGGGTGCCGTTGGCGTCGAGCAGAAAGCGGCCGACCAGGTCGGAGGCGGTCATGTCCTCGTTGCAGGCCACGGTGATCAGCGGCTTGCCCAGCTTCCAGGCCATGTGCTCGACGAAGCGGGTCTTGCCGCAGCCGGTCGGGCCTTTGAGCATCATCGGCATGCGTACGCTGTAGGCGGCCTCGTACAGCTCGACCTCGTCCGAGACGGGGCGGTAGTAGGGTTCTTTCTCGATTCGGTACTGCTGGATAATGTCGCTCATGAATGTCTCCAACTCTCGGTCAACACAAGGGCGGAAACGGCCGCGGTTCTTGCAGCCGCTTGCGTCCGTGTGCAGAAATCCCCGCCGCCGAAAGGGCCGCGGCGGGGTTGTGCTACA
>JAJYUW010000033.1:12832-19233 GCA_021792335.1 Pseudomonadota bacterium
GCTACATCAAACCGTCTTGCCGCGGAAAATCACCATCGCCGCGCCCTGTGACTGGTTGAAGTTGTTGTAACCAATCAGACGCACGTGGTTGTTGGGGTTGGCCTTGTGACAGGCTTCCGCTTCGGCTAGCACCTTGTTCACGTCGGTTTCGCCGAACATCGGCAGCTTCCACATGTACCAGTAGGAGTCCGTCAGGTGCTCCGGCTCGGTATGCTCGATGGCCGGGTTCCAGCCTTTGGATACCAGATATTCCACCTGCTTCTTGATCTCGTCCGCAGTCATGGCTGGCAGGTAGGAGAAGGTCTCGAACTTGCGGCTGGCAGGGTCGCTAACGCGCGATTTGTAATCCATCACTTCACTCATGATTCATCCTTTCAATGTTGGGTTCTGGATCCCGGATCGCGCCAGGGCGCGTCCGGGATGGCTATATTACTTGTGAGCCACGTCCAGTTTGTCGACGGTGTCGAACTCGAACTTGATTTCTTTCCAGGTTTCCATGGCGATCTTCAATTCCGGGCTGGATTTTGCGGCTTCGGTCAGGATGGTCTTGCCTTCCTTCTCGATGGCAACGCCCTGGTTACGCGCTGCCACGCAGGCTTCCAGCGCGACGCGGTTGGCCGCTGCGCCGGCTGCATTACCCCAGGGGTGACCCAGCGTGCCGCCGCCGAATTGCAACACGGAGTCGTCGCCGAAAATGTTCACCAGTGCAGGCATGTGCCAGACGTGAATGCCGCCGGAGGCGACCGGCATCACGCCCGGCATGGAGCCCCAGTCCTGGTCGAAGAACAGGCCGCGGCTGCGGTCTTCCTTGATGAACTCGTCGCGCATGGTGTCGATCCAGCCCAGCGTCGCTTCGCGGTCGCCTTCCAGCTTGCCCACCACGGTGCCGGAGTGCAGGTGGTCGCCACCGGACAGGCGCAGCACCTTGGTCAGGACACGGAAGTGGATGCCGTGGTGCGGGTTGCGGTCGAGCACGGCGTGCATGGCGCGGTGGATGTGCAACAACATACCGTTTTTACGGCACCAGTTGGCCAGGCCGGTGTTGGCCGTCAGGCCGCCGGTGAGGTAGTCATGCATGATGATCGGTGCACCGATTTCCTTGGCGAACTCGGCACGCTCGTACATCATTTCCGGCGTTGGAGCCGTCACGTTCAGGTAGTGGCCCTTGCGCTCGCCGGTTTCGCGCTGAGCTTTCATGGTGGCTTCGTGCACGAATTCGAAACGATCGCGCCAACGCATGAACGGCTGGCTATTGACGTTTTCGTCGTCCTTGGTGAAGTCCAGACCGCCGCGCAGGCACTCGTAAACGGCGCGGCCGTAGTTCTTGGCGGACAGACCCAGCTTGGGCTTGATGGTGCAGCCCAGCAGCGGACGGCCATACTTGTTCATCTTGTCGCGCTCGACCTGGATGCCCTGGGGCGGGCCGCCGCAGGTCTTGACGTAGGCGATCGGGAAACGCACGTCTTCCAGGCGCAGGGCGCGCAGGGCCTTGAAGCCGAACACGTTGCCCACCAGCGAGGTCAGCACGTTGACTACGGAGCCTTCTTCGAACAGGTCGATCGGGTAGGCCACGAAAGCGTAGAAGCAGGTATCGTCGCCAGGCACGTCTTCGATGCGATAGGCGCGGCCCTTGTAGTAATCGAGATCGGTCAGCAGGTCGGTCCACACCGTGGTCCAAGTGCCGGTCGAAGATTCGGCAGCCACTGCAGCAGCGACTTCTTCGCGGGGCACGCCGGGCTGCGGGGTGATTTTGAAACAGGCGAGGAGGTCGGTGTCCAGCGGGGTGTATTCCGGCGTCCAGTAAGTTTGCCGGTATTCTTTCACACCGGCGTTGTAGGTCTTGACTGCCATTGCAAGCTCCTTGATTTCAGGTTAAAACGTATGCTTTCCGGTGTGGAAAGCTTGTGGCTCGTTTGAGCGTGCTGCAACTATAGTCAAGAAAAATCATAAATAACAATTGTATATTTATAGGTTAATCATAGATAATTATCTATGTTAGTTCCTTCGAGAAAACGGCAATGAAACATGCCACTTTGCGTCAGCTCAAGGTGTTCGAGGCGGTGGCGCGCAACCTGAGTTTCACCCGCGCTGCTGAAGAGCTGCACCTGACCCAGCCGACCGTCTCCATCCAGCTCAAGCAGCTGGGCGATATTGTCGGGTTGCCCTTGCTGGAACAGATCGGCAAGCGCATTCATTTGACCGATGCCGGGTGCGAGCTGCTCGTTGTGTGCCGGAATATCTTCGAGGGGCTGTCCCGGTTCGAGATGCTGGTTTCGGACATGAAAGGGGTGAAGTCGGGCAAGCTGCGGCTGGCCGTGATCACCACCGCCAAATATTTCATTCCGAGGTTGCTGGGGCCGTTTTGCGAGCGCTATCCAGGCATCGACGTGTCGCTCAAAGTGACTAACCGGGAGCGGATATTGCAGCGCATGGCCGACAACGAGGACGACCTGTACATTCTCGGTCAGCCGCCCGAAAACGTGGACATAAGGGCGGAGCCGTTTCTGGAAAACCCCCTGGTGGTCCTCGCACCGCGCAGTCATCCCCTGGCAGGCGTAAAAAACATTCCTTTGCCGCGTTTGGCGCAGGAGCCTTTCCTGATGCGCGAGCCCGGCTCCGGCACCCGGCTCGCTACCGAGCGGTTTTTCGCTGAGCACGGGCTGTCACTCAAGGTCAGGATGGAATTGGGCAGCAACGAGGCTATCAAGCAGGCGGTTGCCGGCGGTCTGGGTGTTGCGGTGCTGTCGGCGCACACCATGGCGCTGGAAAGGGCCGGCGGCGAACTGGTGTTCCTTGATGTGGAGGGATTTCCGATCCGGCGCCACTGGTATGTGGCCTCTCCCAGGGACAAGCAGCCATCGGTTGTCGCGCTTGCCTTTCTCGAATTCCTGCGCGGAGAAGGCAAGGTGATGGGCGAGCGTTATTTGCAGGATATACCGGGTTTTCCGACCTTAAGCCGCAGGAAAAAGCCGGGCAAGCGATAAACCTGAATTCCTCAACGCAAAGACGCAAAGTGCGCAAAGAACCGAAAAAAAAGTGGTTACCTATTAAACCGCCAGCACCCGATGGGTGAGCCAGTAAACCCAGGCAACCCATTGTTTCGCCTAGAGGCGCCTACTTCTGGTTACTTTGCGTTCAGCCCCCATCCAAACCTTCGCCCAGAGGGGGAAGGATCGATCGCCCCCTCTCCCGCTTGCGGGAGAGGGTTGGGGTGAGGGTTGGCATCTTTGCGTTGGAAAAGAGGTTTTTAGGATAAACCAAATTCGGCAATTAACCGCAATATCAGCCTTGCAGTTCCCGCAGCAGCGATTCCCGGGCAGCCGGCGCAACCGGATCAAGGGTGGCCTGATAGCGGGGATGATCGACACCCATGCTCAAACCCGCGCCCTGCTTCAGGGCACGTATCATTTCCGGCGTCAGCTCGAAGCGCATGAAATGGACAGCCGAGGTTTTCTGCGCGGTAGCGCGCTCCAGGTCTTCGTCTGCGATGCCGAAGACCCGCTCGTGGCCGGCTGCCTGCACCCATACCCGGTCTTCGATGCCGACCAGCTGGGCGAGCATGCGGTGGCGCTCTTCGACATCCTCGTACTCGATCAGCATGGTCGCCTTCCAGTTGCCGCCGTCCGGGATCAGCGGGTTGTAGGCGTCGAGTTCTTCCTGGATGCCTTCTTCCTCGAAGATCTTTTCCGCGCGCAGCATTTCCTGCACCTGGTAGCGGATCGTCATCTCATCCTCGAATATCAGCCTGACGTGTTCGCCCAGCGTGACGTGGCGGTTCTTCTTGTGCGCCATCACCTCGGCGCGGAAAGCGTTGCGCGCCTTGGCGTAGGCTTCCAGCGGCATGAGCGTGTCTCGGGTAAGTTTTGCCATGGTTATTTGTGCTGGCCGGCAATCGGCCCTTCCTTGAACAGGTTGTCCTTGAGTTCGTGATCGAATGCTGGATCATGGCGGCGTATCCATTCCAGCACCATCGCGGCGTGCTCCTTTTCCTCGTCGCGGTTGTGGGCGAGTATCTTCTTCAGCTCCGGGTCGGTGGCGGCATCCACGCGCTGGTTGTACCAGTCCACCGCCTCCAGTTCCTCCATCAGGGAAACGATTGCGCGGTGCATGTCCATGGTGGCGGCGGAAAGTTTTTCCACCGGCTCGTGATAACCTTCGTTTGCCATTTTTTTCTCCTTGGTTGATGTTTGATTTATAAGCCGTATGCGATACGGATCAGGGTGAGGGGGTGCTGTTTCTGCGCGCCCGTTTCGCCGATGCCCTGCATGATGTGGCGCCCGGCGATGGCGCAGTCCGAGCTGATATAGTCCGGCTCGCCGGCAGCCATTTGCTTGAACACCGGCTTGCCGATCTTCATCGATTCGGCAAAAAACTCGCTCTTCACGCCCCAGGTGCCGTCGTGGCCGGAACAGCGCTCCACCGTGTTGACCTCGGTATCCGGCACCAGTTGCAGCATTTCGCGCGTCTTCAGGCCCAGGTTCTGCACCCGCAGGTGGCACGGCACATGGTAGGAAACCTTGCCCAGCTTGTGCTTGAAATCGGTCTTGAGCAGGCCGTCCTTGTGGCGCAGCATGAAGTATTCGAAGGGATCGAACATCGCTTCCGCCACCGCCTTCACGTCCTCGTCGTCGGGGAACATCAGCGGCAGTTCCTGCTTGTACATCAGGGTGCAGGAGGGGATCGCGGTAACGATGGCGTAGCCTTCCCTGGCCAGCTTGACGAGGTGGGGAATATTGCTTTCCTTGAGTCGGTTGACCGCTTCCAGATCGCCCAGCTCGAGCTTGGGCATGCCGCAGCAGGATTCTTTCTCCACCAGGCGGGAGGGGATTTCGTTGTGGGCCAGGATCTTGAGCAGGTCGTGGCCGATGCCCGGCTCGTTGTAGTTGATGTAGCAGGTGGAATAGATCGCCACCTTGCCCGGCGTGCGTTCGCCGTTCTTGACCGGAAACCGCTCGCTGGGCGCGGCATGGGCGCGGAAGGAAGCGCTGGAATACTCCGGCAGCTTGCGCTCCTGATGGATGCCGAGCACGCTGTCCATGATCTTGCGGGTGGCGGGCGTATTGTTCATCCCGTTCACCACCTGGGTCACCACCGGGACGGACGCAAGCTTGCCGATGAGATCGGTGCTGGACAGCAGCTTGTCGCGGAACTTGGTTTCACCCTTCCTGAACTTCACCGCCTTGGCGCGCAGCATCAGATGGGGAAAATCCAGATCGAACTGGTGCGGCGGCACATACGGGCATTTGGTCATGAAGCACATGTCGCACAGATAGCACTGGTCCACCACGTCCCAAAAGACCTTTTTCTCGACGCTGTCCAGTTCGCCCGAGGGGCTTGCGTCGATGGCGTCGAACAGGAGGGGGAAGGCGTTGCACAGATTGAAGCAGCGCCTGCAGCCATGGCAGATGTCGTAAACCCGGTGCAGTTCCTCCAGCAGCAAGGTTTCGTCGTTAAAGGCGGGATCGCGCCACTTGATGGGGTGACGCTGCGACGCTTCCAGGCTGCCTTCGCGCGTGCTCATATTCGGCTCCTCATGACAGGCTCAATCAACTTGATTTTCAGTCAAATTGAAACGGCTGTACCTTCTTTGTAGGTGCGAATTCATTCGCACATTTGGCCGAATGAATTCGGCCCTACGAGAAAATCACGCAAATTCAACATGACTGACTACTGGGGCTGGCATAAAAATGCCAGTCCAGGTTATTCGCATCTGTTTATCTTGATCAGCCACAAATTTTTTTCATGGCTGGCGCGCTTCTCCCCCGCATGATGGTGGCGGGGGATGGCATTCCGGCTGTTTAGTCTACCAGATTATCCAGCGCCTTCTGGAAGCGGTTGGCGTGAGAGCGCTCGGCCTTGGCCAGGGTCTCGAACCAGTCTGCGATTTCATCGAAACCTTCTTCGCGGGCGGTCTTCCCCATGCCCGGATACATGTCGGTGTATTCGTGGGTTTCACCGGCGATGGCCGATTTCAGGTTGTCGCGGGTGCCGCCGATCGGCATGTCGGTAGCCGGATCGCCGCAGGCCTCCATATACTCCAGATGACCGTGCGCATGCCCGGTTTCGCCTTCGGCGGTGGAGCGGAACACGGTGGCGACATCGTTCTGGCCTTCCACGTCAGCTTTGGCTGCAAAATACAGATAGCGGCGATTGGCCTGGGATTCCCCGGCAAACGCTTCCTTCAGATGTTGGTGGGTCTTGGATCCCTTGAGTTGCATGGTGTTCTCCTTAAAAAGTTGAACTTACGGGTGAAGCGCAAAAAAACAGTATAGACGAGCTTCTTGCAAAACTCCAGGAGCGAGCGATCATGAACGCATCCGCTCGCCGTTCCGGGCGATTGTTCGGTTAATCAATCCGACTTCTGGTGCGTATTCAGACCCAAATCATCATTCTGTCCTTGT
>JAJYUW010000185.1 GCA_021792335.1 Pseudomonadota bacterium
CTGGTTTTCGTAGTCGAACGGGCTGTCCCAAAATCCCGTGGCGGCTTCGAGCAGCCCCATCTGGCTCTGGTAGTGGCTGAAATCCTTTTTCACCGCGAGCGTGGCGGAGGTGAAAATCCAGGCGCGGGTGTGGTCGTCGATCTGCTTGCGGAAAATCTCGGCGATGGAAAGCGGGGTGGCGTTGAGCTGCAAAGCGCGGTTGAACACTTCCACCCAGCGCACGCTGCCGTTGCTCTCCTCGTCCATCCAGCGTTTGAGTTGGGCGGCGAACTGGGTGCCGCGCTGCCAGCAGTTTTCCAGGCCGGGGCTGCGCTCGGCCTGGGATTCGAGCAGTTTGTTGAGCGCGTCGAGCTTGGCCTTGACTTCGAGCAAAGCATCCGCGAAGCCGCGCGTTCCCTGCGCAGCAGTCAGCGGCAGGCGCACGCTGTCCTGCGGAAAGACCAGGCGCAGGTCTCGCGTTGACTTCTCCAGCGCCGCAGCGCCTTCGGGCAGTTGGGTAAAATCCTTGGCCGTAACCATGGCCTCGCCGTGGGCGTCGTGAGCCAGTTCCAGCAGCTGCGAAGTGCTCAGGTTCTCGCCGAAGAACAGGCTGGCGGTGTCCGGCAGCTGGTGCGCCTCGTCGAAAATCACCGTGTTGCTGGCGGGCAAAAGCTCGGCAACGCCCTCGTCGCGCAACATCACGTCGGCAAAAAACAGGTGATGGTTGACCACGACCACCTCCGCACCTTGCGCGCGCTTGCGCGCCTCCATCACGAAACAGTCCTTGTGGTAGGCGCATTCCTGGCCGAGACAGTTTTCCCGCGTCGAGGTGACGTATGACCAGATGCCGGCATTCTCCGGCACTTCGCTCAGGGCGCTCTTGTCGCCGCTGTCGCTCGACCTGGCAAAGCGTTCGATTTGCGTCAGGTAGCGGGAATCGTCGCGGGTCATGAAGCGCCCTTCATTCTTGGCGCGCTCAAGGTGAAAATGGCAGACGTAATTGGCGCGGCCCTTGAGCATCGCCACTGTCACCGGCACCTTCAGCGCCTCGCGCATGGCCGGGATGTCGCGAAAATAAAGCTGGTCCTGCAGCGTCTTGGTGCCGGTGGAAATAATCACCTTGCCGCCGGACAGCAGCGCCGGGGCGAGATAGGCATAGGTCTTGCCGGTGCCGGTGCCGGCCTCCGCCACCAGGATTTCATGCTTGTCGATCGCGGCGGCGATGGCGCGCGCCATCTCCAGCTGCTGGGGGCGGGTGCGGTAATCCTTGAAGGCATGGGCCAGCACGCCATCTTCGGCGAAAATAGTATCGAGATCGAGCATATCAGGAAAGAGTTTGCCAGACGGCGGGATGCGGCCGGGCGCACAATTGTATCAGTAATTCCAGCGCGGCATCCCGGCTCTCGACCGCGGTTCGGCTCAGCGGCTCGCCCAGTTCGAAGCGTTCCCCGCGCACCGAGAGCAGGAATGCCGGGGGAGCCGGCCTTTGGTAAACCTGCTCGAACACATGCAGCACGGCTTGCGGCGACATTTCGTGGGTGGTGTATCTGGCATCCTGCGCCGGATGCAGGCGGGAAAGACGGCAGGGCGCCGGGCAGGACACGCTGGCGTCGAGGAACAGGACAAGCTCGCGGTTCACCATATCTGCCGCATGCTCGATTTGCAGCTGGAAGTCGGTGAGCAGTTCGATTTCCGGCCATCCGGGCTGGCTGGATAGTTGTGCGGCGAGTAGGTCGAGCAGTTGCGGGCCGAGGGCGTCATCTCCGCGGCTCGGGTTGCCATAGCCGAAAATCAGCAGCTTAGCGCTCAAACGGCGCACTGCCCGTCTGAATTCTTGGCCAGCCGGCCGATCACGTTTCCGCCCGCATCCACCAGCTCCACTTCCAGCGGCATCTTGCCCACGGCATGCGTGGCGCAGGACAGGCAGGGATCGAATGCGCGGATCGCCACTTCAATGTGGTTGAGCAGGCCTTCGGTCAATTGCTGGCCGTCCAGATACTGCAGGGCCACTTGCCGCACCGCTTCGTTCATGGCCTGGTTGTTATGGGTGGTGGAAACGATCAGGTTAGCTCGGACTATCAGTTCGTCCTCGTCGATGCGGTAGTGGTGGATCAGGGTGCCGCGCGGCGCCTCGAGCACGCCCACGCCCCGCAACGAGCGCTCACCCTGGCTCACCAGTTCGCTGCCCAGCAGGTCACCATCGTGCAGCAGTTCCTGGACGCCTTCCGCACAGTGCAGCATCTCGATCATGCGCGCCCAGTGATAGGCCAGCGTGGCCTGGGTAGCGCTACCCCCGCCGAATGCCTTGAAGATCTTTCTTTCAGCCTCAGCCAGGGGCGTCGGGATGAAGTCGCAATTGTTGACCCGTGCCAGCGGACCGACCCGGTACCAGCCCTCTTCCCTGCCCCTGGACCGGATGAAGGGGAATTTCATGTAGGACCAGGATCTCACTTCCTCGTGGATATAGTCCCAGTAATGGCTGTAATCCACATGGTCGAAAATGGTCTGGCCGTGTTCGTCCCTGGCCCTTAAGCCGCCGTGGTAGAGATCCAGGGCGCCATCTTCCCGCGCCAGGCTCATGAAGCAGGACTTGAAGTAGCCGAATCCGTTGTGAAAATCCGGACGATCACCATAGACCTTCTTGATCAGTTCCACGGCATCCCGGCTCCAGGCAATCATCTGCCCGACGTCCTTGAGCAGATAATCGCGCTCTTCCAGCGACAGGCTCTTGTTCACGCCGCCGGGAACCGCGCCCGTGCCGTGCACCCGCTTGCCGGATGTGAGCCGGATGATCTCCTGTCCATACTTGCGCAGGGCAACGCCCTGCCTGGCGATATCGGGATAGGCCGCGGCCACGCCGACGATGTTGCGCTTTGCCACCTCGCTGTCGAAGCCGAACAGCAGGTCGGGTGACGCCAGATAATAGAAATGCAGCGCATGGGATTGCAGCACCTGCCCAAGGTGCATGAGTCGGCGCAGCTTCTCTGCGGTGGGCGTGAGCTGCGCGCCGACGATCATGTCCATCGCCTTGGAGGCCGCCAGGTTATGGCTCACCGGACAAATGCCGCACAGGCGCTGCACGATCACCGGCACTTCCCAGAAGGGCCGGCCCTGAATGAATTTTTCGAAGCCGCGGAATTCGACGATGTGGAAGCGCGCCTGATGGACGCGGTTATCGTCGTCAAGCAGCAGGGTGACCTTGCCATGGCCCTCGACCCGGCTCACCGGCTCGATCACTACCCGCTTGAGCCCTTCCGGGTTGGCGGCAGTTTCCAGTTCAAAAGTCATGTAATCAAAACCCCATTAACCGCGAAGGACGCCAAGGTACGCGAAGGAAAAACAAAAACCTTGATCCTAAAAATGGCAATTGCTTAACCGCAGAGGCGCGGAGACGCAGAGAAACAGATGGGTGAGGTCGCACAATGCTATAACGCATTGTTTTTTCTCGGCGCCTCTGCGTCTCTGCGGTTCAATTGAGGTTTCTAGGTTGATTTACCTTGCGATCCTTTGCGTCCTTTGCGGTAAAGAAATTAATCAAAATGCAGCATTTCGTAATCCAGCTTCGGCTCCCGGCCGTTCAACAGATCGGTCAGGAACTTCCAGATCGCGTCGGCGGGAGGCGGGCAGCCGGGCAGGAAATAGTCCACCTTCACCACCTCGTAAATCGGGTGAACCTTGTCGAAAGGCAGAGGCAGTTCGGGATCGTTGGGTATCTGGCCGCACTCCAGTCCGCCCTCGTAGCAGTACACTTCCTGGAAGCAGTCCCACAGATCGATGTTGTTGCGCAGGGCGGGAATGCCCCCGGTGATGGCGCAGGCACCGATGGCGACCAGCACCTTGCAGTTCTTGCGGAATTCCTTGAGCACGTGAACGTTTTCGGCGTTGCACACGCCGCCCTCGACGATGCCGATATCGCACGGGCCGCAATGCTTGATGTCGGTGA
>JAJYUW010000186.1 GCA_021792335.1 Pseudomonadota bacterium
CCTTCTCCAGATCGCGCACTGCCGCCATCCTGATCACGATATCGCGCCCGGCACGGCGGGTGATTTCCTTGGCATTGCGCCGCAATACCGTGAGCGTGCCGCCGCCGACGGTGCCCAAGCCTAACAAACCTACGTTGATGGGTTTCATGTAACTTTCCTATTTCTAGATTCTTTAAAATCAGCCACGGATGTACACAGATGTACACGGATAAAGCAAACAGACTCACGGCAACAATTCCATTGTTGCATTTTATCGGTGTACATCCGTGTTAATCCGTGGCCAAACTGTTTTTTATAAATCACGTCCCGTGCCGCTTGCGGTAATTCTCCAGGAAGCGCGCGATGCGGCCGATGGCTTCGGTGAGATCGTCCACATTGGGCAGGAACACCACCCGGAAATGGTCTGGATTCGGCCAGTTGAAACCGCTGCCCTGCACCAGCAGGACCTTCTCCTCGAGCAGCAGTTCGAGGATGAACTCCTGATCGTCAGCGATCGGGTACATCTTGGGGTCGAGCCTGGGAAACAGATACATCGCGCCCTGCGGCTTGACGCAGGATACGCCGGGGATTGCCGTCAGCAGCTTCCAGGCCACGTCGCGCTGGCGGCACAGACGGCCGCTGGGCGCAACCAGGTCGTTGATGCTCTGGTAGCCGCCCAGCGCGGTCTGGATGCCGTACTGGGCAGGCACGTTGGAACACAGCCGCATCGAGGCCAGCATGGTCAGTCCCTCGATGTAATCCTGGGCATGACGCTTCTCGCCGGAAACGATCAGCCAGCCGGCACGATAGCCGGCGGCGCGGTAATTTTTCGACAGGCCGTTGAAGGTGACGAACAGCACATCGTCCGCCAGCGAGGCGACCGAGGTGTGGACATTGCCGTCATACAGCACCTTGTCGTAGATTTCGTCGGCGTAGACGATGAGCTGGTGCTGGCGCGCGATTTCCACGACTTCCTGCAACAGCTCCACCGGGTACAGCGCGCCGGTCGGGTTGTTGGGGTTGATCAGCACGATCGCCCGTGTATTGGGTGAAATCTTGCCGCGGATATCGTCCAGGTCCGGCAGCCAGCCGCTCTGCTCGTCGCAGAGGTAGTGATGCGGATGTCCGCCCGCCAGAGTTACCGCCGCCGTCCACAGCGGGTAGTCCGGGGTCGGCACCAGCACCTCGTCGCCGTTGTTGAGCAGCGCCTGCATCGCCATCACGATCAGCTCCGACACGCCGTTGCCGATGTAGATATCCTCCATCTGCACGTCGCGGATCTTTTTCTCCTGGGTATAGTGCATGATCGCCTTGCGTGCGGCAAACAAGCCCTTGGAGTCGGAATAGCCCGAGGCGTTGGGCAGGTTGTGGATCACGTCCCGGAGAATCTCTTCCGGCGCCTCGAAGCCGAAGGGGGCCGGATTGCCGATATTGAGCTTGATGATGCGATGACCCTCTTCCTCCATCTGCCGGGCACGGTCCATCACCGGGCCGCGAATGTCGTAGCAGACGTTGTTGAGCTTGGCGGATTTGAGTACCGGTTGCATGGCTTCGAGCCCCTTTTTGCGCTGACGGCGTGTTCGCTGCATGGAGTGCGCTTAAAAGGTATAATCTTACCCGACCGCCCCGTGTCCCGCAATTGGAGGCCCCCCTTGAAATTCCAACTGGCAGACCACGCCGGCCTGAACCTTTTCACCGCCTATGACCACGATTATGTCGCCGTCAACCACAGACGCTATCAAAGCAGCCTGATCGTGCTGCCGGATCAGATCGTCGAAGCCTGGCCGCCGCCGGACTTCGAGGGGCTTCTGGACGTTCATTTCGAGGCGATCCTGGCCCTGGCGCCGGAAATCGTGCTGCTCGGCACCGGATGCAGCCTGCGCTTTCCCCATCCGCGCCTGACCCAAATGCTCACCCTGGCGCAAATCGGCGTGGAAGTGATGGACACCCCGGCCGCCTGCCGCACCTACAACATCCTCGCGGGTGAAGGCAGGAAGGTGGCGGCGGCGCTGATCCTGAGTGCTGAGTCCTGAGTCCTGAGTCCTGAGTCCTGAGTCCTGAGTGCTGAGTGCTGAGTGCTGAGTGCTGAGTGCTGAGTGATTTTACTTGGGACTCAGCACTTTCAACTCAGGACTGAGTTATAGGCAAGATATCCAGGAAGCTGCCGATGGCGTCGAATTCCGCCACATCCTTCTCCGGCTGGCGCGTGTCCGGCTGGCGCACTGCGAGCAGGTGGGTCATGCCATAATTCCGCGCCGAACGCAGCACCGGCAGACTGTCGTCCACCAGCAGCGTGCGGGCGGGGTCGAAGCGCTCCACGGCCTGGAGTCTGCCCCAGAATTCCGGATGCTCCTTGGGCACGCCGAAGTCATGGGCGCAGATCACCGCATCCAGTTCCCCATCCAGACGCGTCTTGCACATTTTCAGCGCCAGGCTCTTGTGGTGGGCGTTGGTCACCAGCACCGTGCGCCGGCCACTGGTGCGGACCGCCGCGAGAAAGTCGGTGACGTGAGGATGCACGGCAATGAGGTGTTCCACCTCTTCCTTGAGCCGGGCGATGTCCAGTTCAAGTTCGCGCGACCAGTAATCCACGCAATACCAGTCCATGGTGCCCGCCACCTTGCGGTAGCGCGGCGCCAACGCCTCCTGCGCCGCCTCATGGCTCAGCCCATACTTCTCGGCATAGCGCAGCGGCACATGTTCGAGCCAGAAGTGATTGTCGAAATGGAGGTCGAGCAGCGTGCCGTCCATGTCGAGGAAAACGGTTTGGATGGCGTTCCAGTCAAGCATTTATTGCGGCCCCAACACGCGCAGCACTTCTTCCAGCGTGGTCAGCCCGGCATTCACCTTATCCCGTGCATCCTCTATCATCGGCGTGGCACCGATCTGCCGGGCCAATTGCGTCATTTCCAGGATGCTGGCGCCGCTGGCGATCAGGTCGCGCATTTTTTCATCCGGTTCCAGCACCTCGTACACGCCCATTCTCCCGCGGTAGCCGATGCCGTGACATTTGGCGCAACCCTTGCCGCGATAGGCGGTGATCTTCGCCGCTTCAAACAGGGGGCCGAGCCGTGCCAGCAATTCCGGCGCGGGGACGACCGGCTCGCGGCAGCCGTCGCAGATGCGCCGCATCAGACGCTGGGCGATAATGCCTTCGAGCGCGGTCGCCAGCACATAAGGCTTGAGGCCGAGATCGAAGAGGCGGGCGATGGTTGCCACGGCGGAATTGGTGTGCAGGGTCGAGTAAACCAGATGCCCGGTGAGCGCGGCGTGAAGCGCCACCTCGGCGGTCTCCAGATCGCGGATTTCGCCGATCAGGATCACGTCCGGATCCTGGCGCAGGATCGAACGCAGCACAACGGGAAAAGACAGGCCGATCTTTTCCTTGATCAGCACCTGGCCAGCCATGTCGAGATAATATTCCACCGGATCTTCGATGGTGACGTAGTTCTTGCCGGGGTCGGCGTTGTGCTGCAACAGGCCGTACAGGGTGGTGGTCTTGCCGCTGCCGGTGGGGCCGGTGGTGAGAATGAGTCCCTGCGGCTTGTCCACCATGTTGAGCACTTTTTTCAGGTCGGCGGGCGAAAAGCCCAGCGCCTCGATGCTCTTCACCGAGGAATTGCGGTCGAGAATGCGCATCACCACTTTTTCGCCGTTGATGGTGGGCAGGGTGGAGATGCGCAAATCGACGACACGCAGCGGCGTTTTCACCGTGATGCGGCCATCCTGGGGGCGGCGGCGCTCGCTGATGTCGAGTTCGGACATCACCTTCAGACGCGACACCAGCGAGGCGTGAATCTGGTGCGGGATGTGGATCTTGTCGGCGAGCACCCCGTCGATCCTGAGCCGCACCACCACGCTCTTGGTGCGGGGATGGATGTGGATATCGGAAGCGCCGAGACGGATGGCTTCGAGGATGATGGCATTGACCAGGCGAATGG
>JAJYUW010000187.1 GCA_021792335.1 Pseudomonadota bacterium
CGATGCAGCGCAGACCTTCCTCGTACTCCTCATCATCCACGGCGTAGCCCCGGCGGCGGGTCTTCTCCATCTCTGCGCGCAGGGCTTCGGGCGTAGAAATCGTGCGGTGGGTAAGGCGCTCAAAGCGGATGCGGCGCACGACTTCGGCAGCCCGCTCCTCGGGCAAAAACGCCAGCATCGCCTTGCCCACAGCAGTGCAATGCACGGGATTGCTGGCGCCGATGCGCGTAATCATGCGCACTGAGTGCGCAGGTTCGATCTTATCGATGTAGATGACGTGCGCGGCCTCGAGAATGGAGAGGTGCGCGGTCTCCTCGGTTTCGGCAACCAGGCGGCGCAGGTGCGGCTGCGCGCGGTCGCGCAAATCGTATTGCTCGATGGCGCGATTGCCGAAGTCGAAAAGGCGCAGGCCGAGGCGAAATTTGCCAGTGGCCGTGCGCTCCACCATGCGATGGCGCTCCAAAACCATGAGGAAGCGGTGGGCTGTGCTCTTATGCAACTGCAGCGAAGAAGCCACCTGAGCCAATCCCAGAGGCGCACCGCTTTCACCAAGCAAATCCAGTACCGCAAAGGCCCGGTCAAGAGCCTGAACTTTATAAATGCCTTGCGGGGCAGCATTGCGCATATTGGTCCCCTATTCCACCTGTCGAACTATATTTCGAGCTTTTCACGATATGGTATTGTTGTCAATAGGTGGTATGGCGCGCAGGGTCAAATTCTTCCTGACAAGGTTCACAACTATCGCATTTTAGGGAATGCTGTAGGGACAACCGATGCTGTCGAGCCGGCGCAACCAGCCGTGGCCCACAACGGCAGATTTTCGTTGTTGGGTTGACCGGCAGGCAGCAGCGGCCCTGCATTCTCATTGCAGCTTCAGCTACTACCGAACCCGCCGTAACAAGCCGGTTCCTCGATGCTCAATTTAAGGATCGCCTGTGCCTGCCTTGACCAGAATGGACTGCGTCTCCCTTGCGCAGTCTACAGTGATCGTGACGGCATCACGAGTTTGTCATACAAGCCGCCGACAATGGCCCCCACGGTTAACGTGGCCAGAATGATGTAACCCGCTTCAATCACGAGCAGGCCATGAGGCATTCTCGCCATCCCAGACCAACTCGCCGCGGCTAATGTTCCGCAAAGCAGAACGGACATCAGGATTCCCTGAAGTACACCCCGGCGATGAAACACGGCCAGCAGCCACGCGACTCCGTAGGCAAAGAGAAGACAGACCGCTACCGTGAGCAGGTGCGGCGAAAACCGCCACACGAACTGCTCTACCTGCGCATGAGTGACCCCAGCGGCGGCCATCCACTGAGCACGGAACAGATACTGTGAATGCCAAAAG
The DNA here is from genome assembly GCA_021792335.1 of Pseudomonadota bacterium. Classification (GTDB taxonomy): domain Bacteria; phylum Pseudomonadota; class Gammaproteobacteria; order Burkholderiales; family Sulfuricellaceae; genus Sulfuricella. The sequence continues at coordinate 1,346 of JAJYUW010000187.1, forward strand.
GCTCCCAGGCACCAGGCCGCAAACGCCGCCAAAAGAATGGGCAGATGGTAGATCTGTTTCGTTCGCGCCTTCACTTCGGCCAAAGTGTATGGTTCGGTTTCAATCGCCTGGGGCAGGCACGCGCGGCTGCAATTTGAGTGTTCCGGCCAGCGCGTACAGTCGCACAAACGCAAGTCCGGACTTCCATCAATTCCTGTGAAAGCAGCATGAAGGGCATCAATGTTGACGGCGGCCGGTTGCTGGTTTTCAGGGCAGGCAATCAGCCGGCTGGCGGAATATCGCATGTAAACCTCACGCAGCCAGAGTGCGAGAGGGAGCAGCATCAAGGGAGCGGCGGCAAGGCAGAGCACAAGCCAGAGGATGAAGAGCATGACCCACCTTCTTCCTGCCCGAAGTTTGGCTCCGAGTCGAAGCTCGTTCAGTGATCTGCATCACAATCGGCAGAGGATGGACTGTCCAGGCTGCGGAAAAACTCGATTAGGAGAGGGTCTTGTAACAAGGGTGCGGCTTTGCCGAGCCGCAAACACAACAAAATAAAGACAGGGCTTTAGCCCCTGCGGAAAGCTCCAGTCTTTTCCGCAGCCTGTGTCTCCCGTCCACGGAAGCCCAGCCGTGGTGTTTCCCCCTCAGGGAGACCGCATGGCGAAACTGTGCGGAAACCGGGTGTTGCGCGTGTGGAATCCGGCCCATGCAATCGCTGAGCGGGCGCCAGCGGTTGGTGATATGCTCATTTTGGAAGAGAGGTCAGACCTCTTCATTTTCGAATCTCCAGGATGGCGCAAACGATGAAAAACCTTCTTCGGCCCCGCACTTTTGTCCTGTTTTTGTCCGCGCTGTGCTTAGCCGCTGCAAGCGCGGCTTTTGCTGCGCCAGCGTCTGCCATCACGCGCCACCCAGTTTGTGACGCGACCCAGTACGGCGCAAAGCCCGGCGGAAAAACCAACAACCAACGTGCCATCCAAGCCGCGATCGACGCCTGCGAGAAAAAAGGAGGAGGAATCGTGCGGCTGGCCGGAGGAACGTTCCTCTCCGGCCCCATCGTGCTCAAGAGCCATATCACGCTGGATGTGGAAAAGGGCGCGACGCTGCTGGGATCCCCCGACCACAACGACTATCCGGAGATGGCAGTCTTCCGGGCCAAAGGACGGCAGTCGCTCATCAGCGCCAGCCATGCCGAGGACCTGACCATTACGGGAGGAGGAACGATCGACGGCAACGGCGCGAGTTGGTGGGTCGAGGCACGGAAGCACAAGCACAGTGGAGTGGTGAAGGATGTGGTGTTCCGGCCCCGCCTGGTGGTGTTCGATCACTGCCGGCACATTCTGATCGATCACGTGACCATCGAGAATTCTCCGTCGTGGCAGGTGGTTCCTTACTACTCTGACTACGTGACCATCCGCGACGGCCGCATCTACGCGCCTGCCCACTCGCCGAACACCGACGGAATCGATCCGTTCTCGTCAAGCCACGTGATGATCGAGAATATGGTGATCGATGACGGCGACGATAACGTGGCCATCAAATCCGGTCTGCCGGGTTCGGCGAACAACTCGCCCAGCACCGGCATTACGGTGAGGGACTGCACCTTTCTGCACGGGCACGGGATGTCGATCGGGAGCGAGGCGGCTGGCGGCGTGCAGGATGTCCACGTGTCGAATATCGTTTTCCGGGGCACGGAAAACGGCGTGCGGGTGAAGTCGGCGCGTGACCGCGGCGCGGACATCAGCAACCTGTGGTACAGCAACCTCACGATGGAAGGCGTGAAGACACCGCTGCTGATCACCGAGTATTACCCGCACATTCCCGACCACGACACTGCCCAGCCGGTGACGCGGCTAACCCCGCACTTCTACGACATCCACATCTCCAACCTAACCGCTACCGGAGCGATGCAGACGGCCATCATCGCCGGCCTGCCGGAAAGCCCGATCCGCTCGCTGTTCCTCAACAACGTCCATCTGCAGGGGGAAAAAGGGATGCGGATCAGCAACGCCACGGTGACGGCGCACGGCTTGACGGTGCGGCCGGCGGTCCCTCCGCCGGTCATTCTCCTCGATGGCGGCAAGCTGATTCACAACTAAAGAACGCAGCTACGCAGTTAGGCGCTGACTGGCCTCATTCCCGCCCCTGGCGCGGCCGTAGATTGCGCCATTCCATGTCATGCGCTTGTTTCGTTAGCTTGCCGCTGCACCGGCGGCGCGAACAGCCGCTGCGGGCCGCGCTTCTGTGACCTGGGAGCCGGACCAGCCGCGCAGGCGCAGGCTGTTGGTGACGACGCATACGGAGCTGAAGGCCATGGCGGCGGCGGCCACCCAGGGCGTCAGCAGCACGTGAAACGAAGGGTAGAATACTCCCGCTGCCAGTGGAATTCCGATGACGTTGTATCCGGCGGCCCAATAGAGGTTCTGGCGCATGATGCGCAGCGTGGAACGGGCCAGGCCCAGCGCCGCGGGGATGGCTGACGGCTGGGTGCGCAACAGCAGCACATCACCGGCCTCCTGGGCAAGGTCGGCGCCTGAGCCCA
>JAJYUW010000002.1:0-51664 GCA_021792335.1 Pseudomonadota bacterium
CGCCACCTTCATGCTGATTTTCGCGCTCGGCATGTATGAGCTGTTCGTCAGTGACATCGACGAAGCACGTGGCAGCAAGACCTCCAGCAAGATACTGGTGATCGAGAATCTGGACGACCTCAAGGCCCGGCTGGCCAAGGTAATCCTGATGATCCTGATCGTCACCCTGTTCGAGGAAGCGCTGAACATGAAGATATCGTCCCCGCTCGACCTGCTTTATCTCGGCGGCGCCATCGCCCTGATCGGCGCGGCGCTGTTCCTGACCCACAAGGCCGAAGCACACGGAAAAGAAACCGAACATCCTGGAGACTGAATCATGAAACGCATCATCCTGTTTCTCGCCACCAACCTGGCCATCGTCCTGGTGCTTTCTATCACCATGCGGCTGCTGGGAGTGGAGCCTTATCTCACCGAAGCCGGCCTGAATCTCGGCAGCCTGCTGATCTTCGCCGCCGTGATGGGCATGGGCGGCTCCTTCATCTCGCTCGCCATTTCCAAGTGGAGCGCCAAGCGCATGACGGGCGCGCGCGTGATCGAATCTCCCGAAACGCCCGGCGAGGCCTGGCTGGTCGAGACCGTGCGGCGTCAGGCGCAGATCGCCGGCATCGGCATGCCGGAAGTGGCGATTTTCGACTCGCCCGACGTCAATGCCTTCGCTACCGGCATGAACAAGAACAGCGCCCTGGTGGCAGTGTCCACCGGCCTGCTGCAGGCCATGACCAAGCCCGAGGCGGAAGCGGTGCTGGGGCACGAAATCTCCCACGTTGCCAACGGCGACATGGTGACGCTGGCGCTGATCCAGGGCGTGGTCAATACCTTCGTGATGTTCCTGTCGCGCGTCATCGGCCATCTGGTGGACAAGGTGGTGTTCAAGACCGAGCGTGGGACCGGCCCGGCGTTTTTCGTGACCATGATCATCGCCGAGATGGTGCTGGGCATTCTCGCTTCGATCATCGTCATGTGGTTCTCGCGCCGGCGCGAGTTCATCGCCGACTCGGGCGGCGCGGCGCTGGCCGGCAAGGGCGCCATGATCGCCGCGCTGGAGCGCCTCAAGGCCCAGCACGAGCCCGCGCCGCTGCCGGAGAAAATGGCCGCCTTCGGCATTTCCGGCGGGTTCGGTTCGGGCCTGAAGCGCCTGTTCATGACCCATCCGCCGCTGGACGAGCGCATCGAGATGCTCCGGCACCTTAACGAATACATGCCACCCCAGCGACCCATGCGCTAGCTCTACCCTTACCAATCCTGAAACCTGTACTGCCTTGCGGCTGTTTTCAGCCGTAGGGGAGGTATTGCCTTTAACCTGAGCAAATTTGAACATGACATCACACTTTATTCGACGGATTCCATCGCCAGCCCGAGCCTGGTTGCTGGCGCTGGCCATGATCGCCGCACCCACGGCCAATGCAGCGCCGCTCACCCTGAACGAAGCCTTGCGCCTCACTGCGGCGCACAGCCCGGCGCTCGCTGCGGCAAAAGCCCGGGAGCAGGGGGCGCAGGCGGCCCTGAACACGGCGCTGGCCTATCCCAATCCTGAGATCGAGCTGGCCTCGGGCGCCTCGCGTCCGCGCCAGATCGGCGGTACCAGTGGGCGCAACGAATTGCTGGGATTGTCCCAGCAATTCGAGCTGCCTTCCCTGCGCGCCGCTCGGCGGCAGGGCGCGGAAGCCGGCATCGTCTCCGGCGCGGCGGCGCTGGGGGATGCGCAACTCAACCAGCACAGCGCGGTGAAGCAGGCTTTCTACGACGTGCTGCGCCGCCAGGAGGAGGCCCGCCTTGCCGCGGAAAACCACGCCCTGCTCCTGCAAATCCGCAACCGGGTGAAAATCAAGGTGGAAGTCGGCGAATCGCCGCGCTACGAGCTGGTGAAGTCGGAAGCCGAGGCGCTGGCCGCGGAAAGCGCCGCCAGAAGCGCCGAGCTGCGCGTGACCCAGGCCCGCGACCGGCTGCGGGCACTGATCGGCGCACCGCTTGCGGAAAACTTCGAGGTAGCCCCGGAGCCGCCGCTGGCGGCCGACCTGCCGGAGCTGGATGAGCTGCGCCGGGATTTGCTGGCGCGTCAGCCCCTGCTCAAGGTGGCCGAGGCCGAGACGCGTCGCGCCCAGGCACGGCTGGAACAGGAGCGCGCCTCGCGCCTGCCCCAGCCCACCATCAAGTTAAGCACCGAGCGCGATCCGGACATGAACCAGTGGCGCGTCGGCCTGGTTCTGCCTCTGCCCCTGTGGAACCGCCGCGAGGGACCCATCGGCGAGGCCGTTGCCGGTATGCACCGGGCCGAGGCGGAAGCGCGGCAGGTCCATCTTGGCTTGCTGGCGGAGCTGGATCAGGCTTACAGCCGCTACCAGATTGCCAAACGCCAGGTGCAGACATTCGAATCCGGCCTGATGAAAGAAGCGGAAAACGCCATGAAGGTGGCCGAGGCGGCCTACCGCTTCGGCGAGCGCGGCATTCTCGATTACCTCGACGCCCAGCGCGTGCTGCGCACCACCCGCGTGGACTTCCTCAACGCCCGTTATGAACTGCAGGCCGCGCTGATCGAAATCGAGCGGCTGCGCGCCACCCCTTTAACGTCAAACTCGCGAAGCGAGCCCTCGTCCCTCTCTCCCTCCGGGAGAGAGTTAGGAGAGAGGGAAACCGGAGAAAAATCATGAAGCGCCCGCTGTTCCCCATCCTTTTTGCCATGTTGTTAGCCGCTGCGCTGAGTGGTTGCAAGGACAAGGAAGCACCCCCTGCCGCCACGGCCCCCGCCGACCCTACGCTGGTGACGGTGCAGCCCGAGTTTCTTCAGCGCCTGAAAATCGTCCCCGCCGGCGAGGGCGAGGCAACGGAGACCCTGCGCGTGCCGGCCCGTATCGAAGTCGACGAGCAGCGGGTGGCGCGCATCGGCGCCGCCGTGACCGGGCGTATTACCCAGATTCACGCCACCCTCGGCCAGCGGGTGAAGCGTGGCGAGCAGCTCGCCACGCTTCACAGCGCCGAGCTGTCCGCCGCCCAACTGGCCTACCTCAAGTCGCTGTCCCAGGCTGAATTGCAGCGCCGCGCCGTGGATCGCGCCAAGTTGCTGTTCGCTTCCGACGTGATCGGCGCCGCCGAACTGCAGAAGCGCGAAAGCGAGCTGGCCCAGGCCCAGGCCGAAATGCAGGCATCACACGACCAGCTCCGTGTGCTGGGCATGACCGAGAGTGCCACGGACAAGCTGGCGGCGACCCGCGCAGTGCATTCCCTGTCCTCGATCACGGCAACGCTGGACGGAGTGGTCATCGAGCGCAAGGTGACGCCCGGCCAGGTGGTGCAGCCGGCGGATGCACTCTTTACCGTGGCCGACCTGTCGCATGTCTGGCTGGTGGCCGAGGTACCCGAACAGCAGGCCGCCCTGGTGAAGAAGGGCGAAGCAGCGCAGGCCGAGATTCCGGCATTGAACGGAAAACGTATCGAGGGACGGCTGATTTTCGTCGCCGATACCGTCAATCCGGATCGACGCACGGTAACGGTGCGCATGGACGTGGACAATCCCGAGCGCATGCTCAAGCCGGAAATGCTCGCCTCCATGCTGATCCAGGGCGCGCCGCAACGTCGCCTGCTGGTTCCGGCCGCTGCCGTGGTGCGCGAGGAAAACAAGGATCATGTCTTCGTCCAGTTAGATAAGCACCGCTTCCAGTTGCGTCCCGTTGCATTGGGCCAGGAAAGCAACGGATATATCCCGGTGCAGTCGGGGCTGAAGGGCGGCGAACGTATCGTCACCGAGGGTGCGTTCCACCTCAACAACGAGCGCAAGCGCAAGGAACTGGAAGGCTAACCCCAGTTTTATTTAATTCAAAAGCTTTACCGCAGAGGCGCAAAGGCGCAGAGAAAACCAAAGTATGAAACCGGTTGAATATACCTATGGAAGCCGGATGAGTTTTGACATCCCCAGACCCCTTCTTTTTTGCGCCTTTGCGCCTTTGCGGTTAATCGCCTTTCAGATAGAAACGGAAACAACATGCTGGAATCCCTAATACGCGCGGCGCTCAAGCAGCGCCTGGTGCTGGCAGTGGTGGCGGTATGCCTGGTGGCGTTCGGGCTGGACGCGACGCGCAAGCTGTCGGTGGACGCCTTCCCGGACGTCACCAACGTCCAGGTGCAGATCGCCACCGAGGCCAAGGGACGCTCTCCCGAAGAGGTCGAGCGCTTTGTCACCGTGCCGCTGGAAATGGCCATGACCGGCCTGCCGGGGCTGGAGGAAATGCGCTCGCTGAACAAGCCGGGCTTGTCGCTGATCACCCTGGTGTTCACCGACGCCACCGATGTCTATTTTGCGCGCCAGTTGGTGATGGAGCGCCTGATCGAGGTGGCAGGGCGCATGCCGCAGGGGGTGGCGCCGACGCTGGGGCCGCTCTCCACCGGGCTGGGCGAGGTGTACCAGTACACCCTGGAGCGGCCCGACGATGGGGACAAACCGCTCTCGGTAGAGGAGCTCACCAAGCGCCGTATCGCCCAGGACTGGGTGGTGCGCCCGCTGCTGCGCGGCATCCCCGGCGTGGCGGAGATCAACTCGCAGGGCGGCTATGTCAAGCAGTACCAGGCGCTGGTCAACCCCGACCGCATGCGCCATTACAAGGTCACGCTGCAGGACGTCTACCAGGCGCTGGCCCGCAACAACGCCAACTCCGGCGGCGGCGTGCTGCCCCACTATGCCGAGCAGTACCTGATCCGCGGCATCGGCCTGGTCAAGGATCTCGACGACATCCGCAGCATCGTGCTCAAGGAGCAGGACGGCGTGCCGGTGTTCGTGCGCGACGTGGCCGAGGTCACCATCGGCCACGAGGTGCGCTACGGCGCGCTGCTGAAGAACGGGGTCACCGAATCGGTGGGCGGCATCGTCATGATGATACGCGCCGGCAACGCCAAGGAGGTGGTGTCGCGCATCAAGGAACGGGTTGCGGAGATCAACGACAAGGGCATGCTCCCCGACGGCCTCAGGATCGCCCCCTACTATGACCGCAGCGAGCTGGTGGACGCCGCGCTCGACACCGTGGTGAAGGTGCTGATCGAGGGCGTGGCGCTGGTGATCATCGTGCTGTTCCTGTTCCTCGGCGACGTGCGCTCGTCCCTGGTCGTGGTCGCGTCCCTGATATTGACGCCGCTCATCACCTTCATGGTGATGAACCATTACGGCCTGTCCGCCAACCTGATGTCGCTGGGCGGCCTGGCCATCGCCACCGGCCTGATCGTGGACGGCTCGGTAGTGGTGGTGGAAAACGCCTTCCAGCGCCTGGCCGAGAACAAGGGCAAGGGGGTGAGCCGGGTGCGGGTGGTGCTGGATGCCGCGACGGAAGTGGGCACGCCGGTGATCTTCGGCGTTTCCATCATCATCCTGGTGTTCCTGCCGCTGATGACCCTGCAAGGCATGGAGGGCAAGATGTTCGCCCCGCTCGCCTTCACCATCGCCATCGCACTGTTCGTCTCGCTGGTGCTGGCACTCACCCTCACCCCGGTGCTGTGCTCCTACCTGCTGGTGGGCAAGGACGAGCACGATACCCGCCTGGTGGCCATGGCCAAGAAGCCCTACCTGCGTCTGCTCGACTGGACGCTGGCCAACGGCAAGAAGACCCTCCTGGTTGCAGCCGGGGTGTTCGTCAGCGCCATCCTGCTGCTGCCCTTCCTCGGCACGGCCTTCATTCCCGAGATGAAGGAAGGCTCGATCGTGCCCGGCATCAACCGCGTGCCCAACATCTCGCTGGAGGAATCCATCAAGCTGGAAATGGAGGCGATGCGCCTGGTGATGCAGGTGCCGGGCGTGAAATCCGCCGTCTCTGGCATCGGGCGCGGCGAGAGCCCAGCCGATGCGCAGGGGCAGAACGAGTCCACCCCCATCGTCAGCCTCAAGCCGCGTAACGAATGGCCCAAGGGCTGGACCCAGGACGACATCGCCGCCGGCATCAGGGAGAAACTGATGACCCTGCCGGGAGTGCAGATCGTGATGGCGCAGCCGATCTCGGACCGGGTGGACGAGATGGTCACGGGGGTGCGCTCCGACGTGGCGATCAAGCTGTTCGGCGACGACATGGACCTGCTCAAACAGAAGGCTGACGCCATCGCCAAGGTGTCCGCCGGGGTCAAGGGAGCGCAGGACCTGAAGGTGGAACGAGTGACCGGCCAGCAGTACCTGTCCATCGAGATCGACCGCCAGGCCATCGCCCGCCATGGCCTCAACGTAGCGGACATCCACGACGTGATCGAGGCTGCCATCGGCGGCAGGACGGCGACCGAGATCTACGAGGGCGAGCGCCGCTTCAGCGCGGTGGTGCGCCTGCCGGAGAAATTCCGCGGCGACGTAAAAACCATCCGCAGCCTGCTGGTCAGCTCTCCCAACGGCGCCCTGGTGGCGCTGGAAAATCTGGCCCACATCCGCGTCTTGGACGGGCCGGCCCAGATCAGCCGCGAAAAGGCCAAGCGCCGCATCGTGGTGGGTGTGAACGTGAAGGACCGCGACCTCGGCAGCTTCGTCGCCGAGTTGCAACAGGCAGTGGACAGCAAGATCAAGCTGCCGGAGGGCTATTACCTGGAGTGGGGCGGCCAGTTCCAGAATATGGAGCGCGCCATGGGCCATTTGACGATCATCGTGCCGGTGACCATCGCGGCGATCTTCTTCCTGCTGTTTCTGCTCTTCGGCTCCCTGCGCTACGCCGCCCTCATCATCCTGGTGCTGCCCTTCGCCTCGATCGGCGGCGTGGTGGCCCTGTTCGTCACCGGCGAGTACCTGTCGGTGCCGGCCTCGGTGGGCTTCATCGCCCTGTGGGGAATTGCCGTACTCAACGGCGTGGTGCTGGTATCCTATATCCGCAGCCTGCGCGACGAGGGTATGAGCCAGGCCGCCGCCGTGGTGCAGGGCTGCAAGCAGCGCTTCCGCCCGGTGCTGATGACCGCCACGGTGGCGATGCTGGGCCTGATCCCCATGCTCTTCGCCAGCGGGCCGGGGTCGGAGGTGCAGCGGCCATTGGCGATCGTGGTGATCGGCGGACTGATTACGTCCACCCTGCTCACGCTGGTGGTGCTGCCGACGCTGTATAAATGGTTTGAAGAAAAGCCCGTCGAGGCATAGGAGAAGACCCATGAAAGAAATCAAAGCCGTCATACGGCCGACCCGGCTGCATAAAATCCGCGACGCTTTTCGCACCCTGCCCGGTTTTCCCGGCATGAGCGTCTCCCATGTGGAAGGATGCAGCGCCCACGCGGGGGCGGAGCAGCATGACACGCTAAAAGAGGAGTTGACCGACTTCACGAAAAAGATACGCATCGAAATCGTCGCGCCCGACGAGATGCTTCCCGACATCCTGCGTATCATCCACCAAAACGCCCATACCGGCCAGACGGGGGACGGCGTGCTGTGGGTCACGGAGGTGGGCGAGTTCCTCCGCCTGTGCCAGGCCGAGGGCTGAAACCACGGGTTGGGGCAGGGAAAACGGGCACGCCAAGGTTACGGCTGCCAATTTTAAGGAAGCGACATAATGGGTGAACTGCAATCGATCGGCACCTGGTGGATGTGGGCCGGGTTCGGCATTTTCGTGTTGACCATGCTGGCGGTGGACATGTTCCTGCTGGGCCGGCATGGTGCGCAACGCGTCACACTGCGTGAGGCGCTGGCCTGGTCGCTGGTGTGGTTCACGATGGCCATGCTGTTCGGCGCGGCCTTGTGGGCCTGGCTGGAGCACAGCGCCGGGCGCGAAGTGGCGGACACCAAGGTGATGGAATACCTCACCGGCTATCTGCTGGAAAAAACCCTGGCGATGGACAACATCTTCGTCTTCGTCATGTTGTTCAGCTATTTCGCCGTACCGCTGGAATACCAGAAGCGTGTGCTGGTGTACGGCGTGCTGGGCGCCATCGTCATGCGCGCCGTGATGATCCTGCTGGGCGCCTGGCTGATCGCCCAGTTCCACTGGGTGCTTTATGTCTTCGGCCTGTTCCTGCTGGTCACCGGCATCAAGATGTTCCTGTTCGCCGAGCATGAACCCGATCTAAACAAAAATCCCCTGCTGCGCTGGTTGCGCAACCACGTGCGCCTCACCGATGGCTACCACGGCGATAAATTCTGGATCTACCAGCAGGGCGTGCGCTATTTCACCCCGCTCTTCCTGGTGCTGGTGCTGATCGAGGCCTCCGACCTCATCTTCGCCGTGGACAGCATTCCCGCCATCTTCGCCGTCACCCAGGATCCCTTCATTGTCTTTACCTCCAACATTTTCGCCATCCTGGGCCTCAGGGCGCTGTACTTCCTGCTGGCCGACATGGCCGAGCGTTTTCACTTGCTCAAGTACGGCCTGGCCGTGGTGCTGATGTTCGTGGGAACGAAGATGCTGATCGTGGACTGGTTCAAGATCCCGGTGGCGGTATCCCTGGGCGTGATCATCGCCGTGCTGGGCACCAGCATGATGTTGAGTTTGCTTGCCACCCGACACAGTGACGAGAAGGGGTAGCGCGCATGCCCGCGGCCTCGCCCATTAGCCGCCGCATGGCGCCCTGGCTGGCCCTGACCGGACTGGCGCTGCTCGCTTTTCTGGTGATAACGCCGTTTCTCGCGCCGCTGGCCTGGGCGGGGGTGCTGGCCTATGCTTCCTGGCCGGTGGCCGAGCGAATACGGGTTAGATGCGGCGGGCGTGATACCCTGGCCGCCAGTCTGACCACCATGTTGGCGGCACTCGCCCTGTTCGCTCCGCTGTTGTGGCTGGCCTGGCTGGCGCAACAGGAGGTGGGTGGAGTTTATCCGGCCTTGCAGTCCTTCGTGGCCGACCCGCCGCCGCTGCCTGACTGGCTGCGCGGCCTGCCCTGGCTGGGGGATTGGCTGATGCAACAACGGGCGCAACTGCTGGCCGATCCGCAAGGCATGATCGCCTCCGCCAAGGATTGGCTGACGGCCCATTCCAGCGAGGCGGCGGCCATGGTGGGCGGGGTGGGCAAGAATCTGGCAAAGCTGGTGCTGGTGCTGCTGGTACTGTTCTTCTTCTACCGCGACGGTGCGCGCATTGCGCTTGAACTGCGCCATGTCCTGGCACGCTTCCTCGGTGCGCGCGCCCATGGCTATCTCGCCGCCGCCGGCTCCACCACCCGCGCCGTGGTGTACGGCATCCTGCTCACCGCCTTGGTGCAGGGGGTCTTCGCCGGCCTGGGTTACTGGGTGGCGGGACTGGGTTCGCCGGTGACTCTGGGGGTGCTCACCGCCTTGTTTGCCCTGATCCCCTTCGGCACGCCGCTGGTCTGGGGTGGCGCGGGGCTCTGGCTCTTGTTCCAGGGCGAGGTCGGACCGGCCATCGGCATGTGGGTCTGGGGCGCGGCAGTGGTGAGCCAGATCGACAACGTATTGCGCCCCCTGTTCATCAGCAGCGTCAGCGCCATTCCCTTCCTCCTAGTGCTGTTCGGCGTGCTGGGCGGCATCCTGGCCTTCGGTCTGGTGGGCCTGTTCGCCGGACCCATCGTCCTGGCGGTAGCCTGGGCGGTATGGCGGGAATGGGCGGCGCATCTGGATGAACCCGAATCCACGGGGGAGACATCATGATGAACACTGAAACCCGTGCCTGGCACTCAATGCGGACATGGCACACGGCCTGCCCGAGGCGGTTAGCCGCTTTTTGATTTGGAAAATGAGACCGCGGGTTTGGGCAGGGAAACCGGACACCCTTCCAGCATGATGAGGCATAATAAAACTTGAGCCCCCGCCGGGCTGTAAAGGAAAGGTCACGATAAATGTTCTCCATCCATGGCGTCACCGGTCAGACCTTCCACGGCCCTCTGGAGCAGTTGATCCAGGTGCCGGGGGTGATACGCGCCCATCATGCCCGCGACCTCGCCCGCGAGGACGAGGAACCGGGCGCGGAGATACCACGGGCCGCCCGGCGCGCTGACGAAGGCGGCGCAAATTATGAAGCCGCCGCCCGGGCCTATCAGGGGATGCGGCATCAAGAGACCGAACGCGGCCCGCTCTATCATGCCTACCAGATCATGAGCCGGGAAGTGACGGCGGTGCGTGCGGAGTCGCGGATCGAGGACGCCTGGCGCACCCTCGTGGCAGGGCGCATCCGACAGGCCCCGGTGCTGGATAGCGCGCATCGCCTGGTTGGCATCGTCTCCGAGCGCGACCTGCTCACCGTGCTCAACGTGGAAGGGGGCGCGGTGCGCGACGTCCTGGCCCGCACCGTGGCCGAGGTGATGGCCAGCCCCGTGGTGAGCGCCGATCCGGCGGCCGACATCCGCCGCGTGGCCCGCGTGCTGCTGGATACCGGCTTCACCGGCGTGCCGGTGGTGAACGAGACGGGGCAGATGGTGGGCTTCATCTCGCGCGGCGACATCCTGCGCGCGGTCATCGCCGATCCGCCCCTGAGTTTGTGGGTGTGACGGGGTATAATTTAACCTGAAAAACTCGGTTGAACCACAGAGACACAGAGGAAAAACAAAGCGTTACACCGACACGGAAAATCACCCGCCGGGTGAAAGCCGGTCGATCTGTAATGCATTGATTTATAGACCTTCTCTGTGTCTCTGTGGTAAGGAATTTAGGTTTAACTTAACCTGGAGAAAAAAATGTCGATCAAGGCCATTCCAATTTGTCCGCTCACTGTTCGCCTCCAGCCCGGGGTAAAACTGATGGATGCGCTTAAATTCATGGGCGGCGCGCAACCGCGCGGGACCCCACAACATGATCACCACGCTGGAACGCCTCAAGGCTCAGCACGAGCCGGCTCCGCTACCGGAGAAGATGGCCGCCATCGCCATGAGCGCCGTGGCGGCGATCGGCCTGCTTACCCGTCCGCCTGGGCGCATCGGTGGCGTCATGAACTGGCCGGAGCTGGCGCTGGTTGCGGTTTATCTGCTCAATAGCTACGCCCTGTGCTTCCACGGCGGTTGATTTGAAGGAGCGTGTTATGCTGGAAAGAAGAAGTGGCGACAAAGCAAGTGACGACAAAGTAATCGGGTTTCTCAACCGGATCATCCGCCAAGTCGCCAGGGTGGTCGCGGTGATCATGGTACTGGTGGTCATCTGGGGAGTCGCCGACATCGTTTACGTGCTCTACCAGCGCTTGGCAGATCCCAGCCCCCCATTTATGCTGCTGGAGATCAAGGATATCCTGGCCACCTTCGGCGCTTTCATGGCGGTGCTGATCGCCATCGAGATCTACCACAACATCATCCTCTACGCGCAGGATCACCGCGACCACCGCCTTGCCGTGGAAATCGTGCTGGGCACCGCGCTGATGGCGATTTCGCGCAAGGTGATCGTGTTTGATTTCAACGAGACGATCCCGGAACACATTTACGGTTCGGCTGCGGTCATCCTCGCGCTGGTAATCGGCTACTACCTGATCGCAGTGCGTGGCACCCCGGCTGCGCATAATTCTCAAACCACGAGGAATCTTGATGGAAAACCCTAACGCCAGTCAGCAAATGGAACCCTGGACTATCGCCGCCGACGCAGCGCTGGCGCGCCTGGGCACCACCCCCCAGGGCTTAACCAAAGCCGAAGCGCGGCAGCGGCTGGAACGCCACGGCCCCAACCGGCTGCGGGAAAAGCCGCCGCGTCCGGCCTGGATGAAGTTCCTCGACCAGTTCAAGGATCTGCTGGTCATCGTGCTGATCGGCGCAGCCGCGCTGGCGGGGGCGATCGGAGACGTCAAGGACGCAGTGGTGATCCTGATCGTGGTGGTATTCAATGCCTGCCTCGGGTTTTATCAGGAGCACCGCGCCGAGGCAACGCTGGCGGCGCTCAAGAAGATGCTGGCGCAGCATGCGCGGGTAAGGCGCGGCGGCGAAGTTTTGCAAATTCCCGCCGAGGATCTGGTACCGGGAGACATCCTGCTGCTCGAAGCGGGCGACCGCGTACCCGCCGACGCCCGCGTGCTGGCGGCGCACAACGCCGAGGTGGCGGAAGCGGCCCTGACCGGCGAATCCCACGCCGTGGGCAAACACGCCGAGGCGCTTGCGCCCGGCGAGCACCCGCTGGCCGAGCGTTCCAACATGGTGTTCATGAACACCGTCGTCACCCGTGGCCGGATCGAAACGCTGGTCGCTGCCACCGGCATGGAAACCGAGATGGGGCGCATCACCGGCCTGCTGGAAACCGCGGAGGAAAACCCCACCCCGCTCCAGGTGCAGCTCGACGGTCTGGGCAAGCGCCTGGCCATCATAGCCGGCGTGGTGGTGACCCTGATTTTCGTGCTCGGCATCCTGCGCGGCGATCCGCTGGTGCAGACCATCATGACGTCCATCGCCCTGGCCGTGGCCGCCATCCCCGAGGGGCTGCCGGCGGTTGTGACGGTGACGCTGGCGATCGGCATGCACCGCATGGCGAAGAACCGCGCCATCGTCAAGAAACTGTCGGCGGTGGAAACCCTGGGCTCGACCTCGGTGATCTGCTCCGACAAGACCGGCACCCTGACCCTCAACCAGATGACCGCGCGCAAGCTGTTCTACCGCGGACGGCGCTTTGCCGCCTCCGGCGAAGGCTACCTGGGTGAGGGCGCCATCACTGCGGAAGACGCCCTGCCCGCGCCGGATTACCAGCCCCTGCTCGTACCCGCCGCCCTGTGCAACGAAAGCCGCATCCGCGCCGGCGAACTGATCGGCGACCCCACCGAGGGCGCGCTGCTGGCGCTGGCCGCCAAAGGCGGCATCGAACCCGACAGCCTTACCGCACGCAGCCCGCGCATCGCCGAAATTCCCTTCGACTCGGCGCACAAGTTCATGGCCACCTTCCACCACGACGGTGAGCGGGTGCGCATGTTCGTGAAGGGCGCGCCCGACGTGCTGCTGGCGCGCGCCGGGAGCCACCTCGACGCAACCGCAGAGTCGCCGCTGGACGCCGCCGCCCGCGCCGCCTTCGAGGCCGAGAACGCCCGTCTCGCCGGCCAGGCGATGCGCGTGCTGGCAGTGGCCAGCCGCGATATTCCGGCGCAGCAATTCGACCCCGCCGGCGACCTGATGGAATGGGCGCAGCAGCTCACCCTGGCCGGACTGGTCGGCATCATCGACCCGCCTCGCCCCGAGGCGCGCGATGCGATCCGTTTGTGCAGGCAGGCCGGCATCCAGGTCAAGATGATCACCGGCGACCACAGCATCACCGCCGCCGCCATCGCCCGCGAACTGGGCCTGGAAGGGGCGGTGCTGACCGGTGCCGAGCTCGATCGGATCGACGTCGCCGAGCTTTCCCGCCACATCGAGGAAACCGCAGTGTTCGCCCGCGTCGCGCCCGAGCACAAGGTCAAGATCGTCCAGGCGCTGAAGGCGCGCGGCCATGTCGTCGCCATGACCGGCGACGGCGTCAACGATGCGCCGGCGCTGAAGAACGCCGACATCGGCGTGGCGATGGGCATCACCGGCACCGAAGTGACCAGGGAAGCCGCCACCATGGTGCTCACCGACGACAACTTCGCCACCATCGTCGGCGCGGTCAAGGAAGGCCGCACCATCTACGACAACATCGTCAAGTTCGTGCGCTTCCAGCTCTCCACCAACGTCGGCGCCATCCTCACCGTGCTCGGCGCGCAACTGCTGGGCCTGCCCACCCCCTTCACCGCGATCCAGATCCTGTGGATCAACATCATCATGGACGGTCCGCCCGCCATGACCCTGGGGCTGGAACCCGCGCGTCCCGGCATCATGAACGAATCGCCGCGCAGCCCCGAGGCGCGCATCCTCACCCTGCCGCGTTTTGCGCGGCTGCTCGCCTACGGCACCATCATGGCGGCGGGCACCATCGGCGTGTTTTTCTACGGTCTGCAAACGGGCGGGCAGGCTTACGCATTGACGCTGGCCTTCACCACGTTCGTGCTGTTCCAGTTCTTCAACGTGTTCAACGCCCGCGCCGAGCGCGGCACCGCCTTCAACCGGCAGTTCTTCGCCAATGGCAAGCTGTGGATGGCGCTGATCGGGGTGGTGGGATTACAGGTCGTGGTGGTGCACTGGAGCCCGGCGCAGGAAATTTTCCGTACCACGGATCTTTCCGTGGCGGACTGGGGCCTGACCTTTGCCGTGGCGGCGAGCGTCCTGCTGCTGGAAGAGGCGCGCAAGCTGTTGCTGAAGCTGCGAACTTGAGGTGAGCCTGGGAGTCAGTCATGTTGAATTTGCGTGATTTTCTTGTAGGGCCGAATTCATTCGGCCAAAGGTGCGAATGAATTCGCACCTACAAAGAACGTGCAGCCGTTACAAGTTGACTGACTAGCCCGGATATTTCATAAATTCGCGCGATGATCGCGCAGGATTTTGTTTTGTAGGAGAATTTTGTGAAGGAGCGGCGTAGTTATTCATACGCCCGACTGAACAAAATTTTCATACGAAACAAAAGACCAGCGAGGGCGCGCGTCAATTTATGAAACATCCGGGCTAGATGGCAGTTCGCGAGCGCAGCATGCGGAATACCTGATAAATCGCCAGGGCGGCCAGCAGATGCTTGACCGTGTGGCCGCTGACGATGTGCCCAAGGGCGAAGACCGGGTAGTCGAGCAGTTCGGCGCCAAGTGCAGCGCCATAAAGGGCTGCTGCGCCGAACAGGTACGCGCTGCGCGTATATCTGGGCGGGAAGAGAAGCATGAGCAACACGACAGCGAGGATCGCACCGGCCTGAAAAGCGAAATAGGGCAGCACGTTTTCGCTGCCCAAGGCTTCGCTCCGGCGCCACCATAGCACCGTGCCCGCACCCGCGGCAACGAGCGGCGCGAGCAGCCGGAGCCCGGCTTTGACGCCCCAGCGCTCCGCGATCACGGCGGCGAGGAGCGATGCGAAGCACACGCTCATCGGCAGACGGTCCCAGAACAGGCGCGCATTGTCCGGGGCCAGGTGATAGTAGACCGATCCGATGCCGGTTGCCGCCAGGGCGATGAAAAATAGCGCGTAGGGCAGCCGTTCCGCCCTGACGAAAAACGTGCCGGACCCGGACTGCAGCAGATGGCCGAGCCCCAGCATCGCCACCACGAGGAAGGGGATGTTGGATACGACGTTCAGGAAATTCGGCACGCCGAACAAGGCGCGCTGCTCGGCAAAGTGGTGGTAGGCCTGAGGCTGGGGAAATGGCGGCAGGGCAACGACCATGGCCGCGACTGAAATTGCCAGCAACAGCAACAACCCCAGCCGCATCTTGCGTGACAGCTTCATGGCTCTCTCCTTGCCCGGCGCCCGGCCCGCAACAACAGGCAACTGGCATGCTCGGGCGGGCGTTTCCTATAAACTTAAAAACCGCAGTTGGCGAACTGCCAGCCCTTCGATACGCCCGCTGCGCGGGCTACTCAGGGCGAACGGGGTATTCACCAGCCGGGTGAGAAGCCGTTCGTGGTGAGTAGCCTTGCATAGCAAGGCGTATCGAACCACGAATGGCCTGCAACTGCCGAATTTAGGATAAATGGCACGCAGGATAGTTGTGCGATTTGTGCCGCACAACACCGCCCCTTAGCGCTTTTTGCGGCTGCTTTTATCCAGCGACTTCAGATATTCGAGACGCTCGGAAATTTTCCGCTCCAGCCCGTTGTCGGTGGGGGCGTAGAAGCTCACGTCCTTAAGTTCGGGCGGGAAATAGCATTCACCCGCAGCGTAGGCTTCGGCTTCATCGTGCGCATAGCGATAGCCCTTGCCGTGTCCCAGTTCCGACATCAAGCGTGTGGGCGCATTTCTCAGATGAGGCGGCACTTCCAGCGACCCGTGTTCGCGCGCGCACGCCAATGCGGCGTTGTAGGCCGAATAGGTGGCATTGCTCTTGGCCGTGACGGCAAGATAAACAATCGCCTGGGCAATCGACAACTCGCCTTCCGGGCTGCCGAGCCGTTCTTGCACGTCCCAGGCATTGAGGGCGATTTGAAGCGCTTTGGGATCCGCATTCCCGATATCCTCGCTGGCCATGCGCACCACGCGGCGGGCGATATACAGCGCATCGCAGCCGCCGTCGATCATGCGCGCGAACCAGTACAAAGCGGCATCGGGATCAGAGCCGCGAACCGATTTATGGAGGGCGGAAATCTGATCGTAAAAGACATCTCCCCCCTTATCGAAGCGGCGATGACGCCCTTGTATGACCTCTTTGACGCTTTCATCCGCCACGCAATAGCGCCCGTCCGACAACTCGGCAAGATCCGACGCGATTTCCAACAGGTTCAAGGCGCGTCGTGCGTCGCCGTCCGCCGCACCCGCAATCTGAGCCAAGGCGAAATCAGAAACTTGAAGGTTCTTTTCCTTAAGCCCGCGCACATCGCTCAAGGCATGCTGCAGCAACGCGAGCAACGCGGATTCAGCAAGGGGCCGGAGCACATAAACGCGAACTCGGGACAACAGTGCGCTATTGAGCTCAAACGACGGATTCTCGGTCGTTGCCCCGATAAACAGTATGGTTCCGTTTTCAATGAAGGGAAGAAAAGCATCCTGCTGGCTCTTCGAAAAGCGGTGGACCTCGTCGACAAAAAGTATCGTCTTCCTGGCTTGCCCCCTTTTTAGCGACTCGGCGATTTCGATCGCGGCGCGGATCTCTTTTACGCCCGACATCACCGCCGAAATGCTTTCGAAGTGGGCGGAGGATTTTTCTGCAATGATCCTGGCAAGCGTCGTCTTGCCTACGCCCGGAGGCCCCCAAAACACCATCGAATGGACGCTTCCGGACTCGATGGCGGCGCGCAGGGGCTTGCCGGCCCCGAGTATATGTTCCTGACCGGCGAAATCGTCCAGGGATAGCGGGCGCAAACGCGCAGCCAGCGGCTCCCAGCTTTGTTCGGGAAACAGATCAGTCACCGATCACATCCACGCCGAGTGGCGGTACGAACTTGAACGAATCGGCAGGGATTTTGGGATTGCGTTCCAGGCCGGAAAAGCGGATTACCGTGGTCTGGCCGAAGTGATCGCGCAATTCCATCACGTCGAGCCCCTTTCCGGAGAATCCCATGCGCACGCTTTCGAAAGAGCTCTCCTTGTCTTTCGGCGTTGCCTCCAGCCATTCAAGAGTGCCGCGCTTGCCGAGATCTTTCAGATTGAATTGTTTTTCAATCTCGTTGCTGCCCGCCAGCAGCGCCGCGGGGCTGGCACCGATCGCCCGGTCCATCTGCTTCACTGTGACCTGCTTGAGATCGGCGTCGTACATCCACAGCTTGGCGCCATCGCCGACTATCAATTGTTCGTAGGGCTTGTCATACACCCAGCGGAATTTTCCGGGGCGGGAAAACAGCATGGTGCCGCTGGCTTCCTGTACGGTGGTCAATTTTCTGTCCAGAACGATCTGCTTGAACTGCGCCCTGGCGGATTTGACTTCGGTAAGAAAGGTCTTGAGGCTTTCCAGGGACGAAGCGCCCACCGGCATCGAAAACGAGCTGACTGCGGCGAGGCAACCCAAAAGAAATAGCGTACGGAAATTTTTTTTCACAATGCCTCGAATGAGAATTAGCGTTGGCCGGACATGAGAGCCGAGGAGAGCGAGGCTGTTCACATTAACCATGAATTGGAGCATATTACAAGAATTGAACCTGTGACCCCTGCCATGCAGAACCCGGAAGCGGTCGTTGCTGGATGGAACATGTTAGTCAAAACAGGCCACGGATTCAATAGCCCCAACATAGCCAAAATCAGAAGCTCTTGGCCCATATTATCAGGATTTGGCGTCCTCCGCGGCGCAATTAAACTTGGTCGGCATCTGCTCCGGATGATAGACTGAATCCAAAGAATTCCCCGCCTCCGCTATGCACTGCCACCTTCTGATCCCAGGCCTTTTCCCTCCTCCTCAATGGCTCGATGCCGGCCTGCTGCGGGACATGCGCCTGCCCGCCCTGGAAACGCTGCTCGCGCGCGGCAAGGAATACCCGCTGCAGGATGGGGGCATGGAGGCATGGCTGTGCCGCGTGTTCGGCGTCGAGAAACAGGACGATTGGCCGGTGGCGGCCTACACCCTGCTGGCGGACGGCGGCAGCCCCGGCAGCGATTTCTGGCTGCAGGCCGAGCCGGTGCACCTGCAATTGCAGCGCGAGCGGATGGTGTTGGTGGATGCCGCCAGTTTGGCGATTTCCAGCGAAGAAGCCGCCAGCCTGACCGCCGCCCTCAACAGCCATTTCGCCCAGGACGGACTGAGCTTCTTTCCCTCTCGCCCCGAGCGCTGGCACCTGCGCCTCGCCCACCCTGCCCGGCTGGAAACCCGACCTGTTGAAGACGTGATCGGCCGGAACATCCGGAACTTCCTTCCCGGCGGCCCGGACGGCAGGAACTGGCAGCGCATAATCAACGAAATCCAGATGCTGCTGTATACCCATCCGGTCAACGAAGCGCGCGAGCAGCGCGGCGCGCCTATGGTCAACAGCGTCTGGCCCTGGGGGGGAGGCGTTCTGACCGGCAAGCCATCCGCACCCTACACCCGGATTTGGACCGACGATGCCCTGGCTTGCGGCCTTGCCGCTGCTGCCGAAATTTCTCGCGCCCGCATCCCCGCAACCGCGGCCGATTGGCTGCAGACGGCCGCGCCCGGACAGCATCTGGTGATCCTCGACATGCTGCATCAAGCCGCATTGCATGGCGACTTCCCACGCTGGCGCGAAAATCTGCTGCGCCTGGAAGCAGACTGGTTTACGCCGCTGCGGCAGGCGCTGGCGCGGGGTAAAATAACGCAATTGACGCTGCATGTTTTCAGTGACGGAAAGACGCGAACTTTTTCCGTCGTCCGCGCCGACCTGTGGAAGATCTGGCACCGCCGCAAGGCGCTGAAAAATTACACCTAACGGTCATGGTGATTTGCGCCACCCTGATAATGAAATCCGTCATTCCGGGCTTGACCCGGAATCCAGTGACTTTCTTCTGGATACCGGCCTACGCCGGTATGACGATTTCAAAGCATGTTTCACGAAGTTGTTCCATGTTTCACGTTAAAAAGGATTTCACCATGAACTATCCGGGGTTTTTTGACGACGTCCCCAACATCATTCTTCAAGACCCGTTGGCCGAGTTCCTTGGCGCAACGGACAAGGGCATCGTGGAATACAGCTACCTTGACGCGGTCAAGCTGGCCGGGCACTCCTGCCCCACCGTTGCCGGCGCCTACCTGATGACGCGCAAGGCGCTGGCCAGCCTGTATGGCGACGAAGCGCCGGTGCGGGGCGCGATCAGGGTTGAATTCCGCGACGGCCAGGCCGACGGCGTGACCGGCGTAATCGCCAATGTCGTCAGCCTTATTACCGGAGCCGCCCAATCCGGTGGCTTCAAGGGCATAGCCGGCAAGTTCGATCGTCGTGACCTGTTGCACTTCAACGCGGGGATCACGGCTGAAATTCGTTACACCCGCCTCGATAGCGGCATGAATGTGGCGGTGAGTTATCGCCCGGAATTAGTGCCTCCCCTGCCGACGATGAAGGAATTGATGCAAAAATTCATGGCGGGCATTGCCAGCGCTGAGGAGCGGATCGAATTCGGCCTGCTGTGGCAGGAGCGCGTCAAGCGCATCCTGATCGACAACGCCGGCAATCCCGAATTGGTCATCGTCACCGGAGACTGAGCGCGTGGCCGTGGAAAACGAAATTGCCCTGCTCCTCACGCCGGAAACTGTCGAGGCGCTATGCCGCGAAACCATCAAACAGGCGCGCAGCACCAGCCATGCCCTGGCAGCCCTGATCTCCCTGCAATCCTTTATTGCCGCCACGGCCCGCCCATCCGACCGCCATACCGGTTCCTATGAGGCAGTCAAGACGGTGGTGGAGCAGCATGCCGCAGAAATGCGCGCGCGTATCCTTGCCGAAAACGCTGAGGCACTGGCCCAGGCAATACGCCTGAGAAACCTTGCTGAGATCGCCCGGCGGCACGCGGCGCTATCCCGCAACGGCTTCTGGCAGGCGGTACTGCAGGCCATCCGGCAATTCGGGCCGGACGAACTCGATGTCGCTGCCGCCTGGGCTAACGACTGGTGCCGGGACGCCAAGGCCAGCGCCCAAGCTGCCAGCGGCTTCCCGGATGCACTGGATTTCCGGAAAGCCGGGGTCTCGGCAAGCGAATATGCTGCCATGTCGGAGATCAACGTCTACCTGGCGGAAGCCGCCCAGGGAATAAAAGAAAATCCATGAGTTGACATTCTGCTTATCCACATTAGCTGTGGATAAGTCTGTTGGTAAACTGTAAAAACATGTTACAAGTCCATTACACACAAGGAAGAATGTCATTTTGACCAAATTCTAGCCATCCAACATTTATATTTAATATCAATAATATACTGATACGCCCTGATTTATCATGACCTTACGGCAAGCTCTCTTCGCTACAGCCGGTATTGTGGATGAATCAGACATTCCACCCCCCTGTCAAGCGCTGGTTTCCAGGATTATTCCAGGTTTTAACGCCAGTATTCGTAAAACCTGACGCCGCGGGAATGACGGGATCACGGTTTTTAGAGGTGCCCTATAATGAAAAAAGACAGCTTACTCCGCGAGCCCACAGTGAAATCCGGAACGGAACCCATTGCCAGCACCGCTAGCCTGCGCCCGCATGGGGGCGACGCCCTGCTGCTGGTGGATGTGCAGAACGATTTCCTGCCCGGCGGCAGCCTGGCCGTCCCGTCGGGCGACGAAACCATACCCGCGCTCAACCGTTACATCGAACTGTTCCAGCGCAACGCCCTGCCTATCTACGCCAGCCGCGACTGGCATCCCGCCGACCATTGCTCGTTCCGGCCGCAAGGCGGCATCTGGCCGCCTCATTGCATTGCCGGGAGCGCCGGTGCGGCTTTCTCGCCTGAACTTTCACTGCCAAGCGCTGCCGTGGTGATTTCCAAGGCTGTAAACCGGGACGCCGATGCCTATTCAGGCTTCGAAGGAACGGATCTCGAACAGCGCCTGCGCAGGGAGGGCGTCACCCGTTTGTTCATCGGCGGGCTGGCGACCGATTACTGCGTCCTCAACACCGTCAAAGATGCACTATCCCAAGGCTTCGATGTGCTTCTGCTGCTCGACGGCATCCGCGCCGTCAACCTCAAGCCGGATGACGGACAACGTGCCATCGAGGAAATGACTTCACTGGGCGCCCGTCCAGTCAACTGGGAGGAAATTGCCGCGTGAACCTTCAATCCAGCCCGCTGCTGACAGACCTTTATCAGCTCACCATGCTGCAGGCCTATTTTGACGAGGGGATGGAAGATACCGCCGTATTCGAGTTTTTCGTGCGCGACCTGCCCCCGCAACGGAATTTTCTGCTGACGGCGGGCCTGGAGCAGGTATTGCAGTTCCTGGAAAACCTGCGTTTTTCCCCCGACGAGTTGGACTGGCTCGCCGCTTGCGGCCGTTTCACCCGAGATTTCATCCGCTTTCTTGAAACGCTCCGCTTCACCGGCGATGTCCACGCCATGCCGGAAGGCACCCCTTTCTTCTCCCACCAGCCTATCCTGCGCATCACCGCACCGGTTGCGCAGGCGCAGCTGGTGGAAAGCCGCGTCATCAACCTGCTCCATTTCCAGACCCTCATCGCATCGAAGGCAGTGCGCAGTGTGCTGGAAGCACCGGGAAAACTGCTGGTGGATTTTGGCCTGCGCCGTGCCCATGGCGCCGAGGCCGGGTTGCTGGCGGCGCGCGCCGCCTACCTGGCGGGCTACTCCGGCAGCGCCACGGTGCTGGCCGGAGCGCTGTTTGACGTGCCACTCTATGGCACCATGGCACATTCCTACATCCAGGCACATGCCGACGAAACGGCGGCCTTCGAGCGCTTCGCCCTTTCCCACCCCACCAATACAGTCTTTCTGATCGACACCTACGACACCGAAGCGGCCGCCGAAAAAGTGGTGAACTTGGCGCCCCGTCTCGAACAGCAAGGCATCCACATCAAGGCGGTGCGGCTGGACAGCGGCAATCTTTCCGAGCATGCGCGCAAGGTCCGCCATATCCTGGACCAGGGCGGTTGCCGGGAGATCGGGATTTTCTGCAGCGGCAATCTCGACGAATACGCCATCCGGCAGCTCCTCGCGGACGGCGCACCGATCGACGGCTTCGGCGTCGGCACCCTGCTCGACACATCGGCCGACGCGCCCTATCTCGACTGCGCCTACAAGCTGGTGGAATATGCCGGCCAGCCCAGCCGCAAACGCTCGGAAGGCAAGGCCACCTGGCCAGGGCGCAAGCAAGTTTACCGCCTCCATGCCGCCGATGGCACCCTGGAACGGGATATCCTGACGCTGGAACACGACACGCATCCCGGGGCGCCGCTGATCGAACCCTTCATGCAGGCGGGGAAACGCCTGTCACCGCCGGAACCGCTGCAAACAATACGGCAGCGCGCAGCAGATGAAGTGGCGCGGCTGCCCAGGCATTTGCTGCAACTGGAAACCTCATCCCTGCCTTATACGGTCGAAATTTCCCCGGCATTGCGGAACTTGGCCGCAGCGGTCGACCGCACAGCCCATTGATCCTGGAATCCTGGAATAAGCGATTCAGCAGGCTGTCTTATACGTTCAAGCTGGCGGGAGAATCACTGCGCAAAAAACGGGCAAAATTGACAAACCCGGAAGCTTCAGAGTAAAAACCCAAAACCCCGCGTCGCTTCGCTCCGAGTGCGTCCACTTTGCCTTGGAATGACTGTCCGCTTTGGCGTGGATTCAGTGTCCAGATTCGGCGGAATACGCAAATAGATACACCCCAAATCAGCAAGGGAGAATATGCCATGCTTCACAAGACACGCCCCACACGCCCGCTACTCAAGAAAATGGCTGACGATCCCAGTACCATCCTTCCAGAGTCGAGCGCAAGGCGATTTGAGACGTTGTTCCAGAATGTTAACGATCGACTACAGAAGCACATGGGGCGATCGGGGGGCGGATTCCGATAAGCCATGACAAGCACACTGAAGTTGTTCGCTGCCGGGAAGCTGTCTATACATCCGGCCACGGCCTGGTATCTCTCCGATTTGGGCGAATTTCGCGGCAAGCAGGAGCTCTACACCCGCCAATCACCGCAACGACTCAAGGCCCTGCGAGAACATGCGCTGATCGAGAGCGCTGTGTCATCGAACCGCATTGAGGGCGTTTCGGTCGACCCTTCCCGTGTGCGCGACGTGCTGGTTTCGCCGCACCCGCTGTTTCGCGATCGCGATGAAGAGGAGGTGCGCGGCTATCGTGACGCGCTGGCATGGGTTCATCAGGACGCTGCCGGCATCACTGTTTCCGAGGAGACCATTCAGCGCCTGCATGCCATGACACGCGGCAAAATTTGGGACGCGGGGAAATACAAGGAGAAGGATGGCGACATTATCGAGCGCTACCCCGATGGCAGCGAGCGTGTTCGCTTTCGTACCGTGTCGGCGCGCGAAACGCCAGCGGCCATGGCCGGGTTGATGGGTGATTGGCAGCGTTGCCTGGAAGAACGCTGGGTGCCGCCGTTGATCGCGCTGGCGGCCTTCAATCTGGATTTCCTGTGCATTCACCCGTTCCGTGATGGTAATGGCCGCGTGTCGCGGCTGCTGTGGCTGCTGCAAAGCTATCAGCTAGGGTACGAAGTCGGGCGCTACATCAGCATGGAGCGATTGGTTGAACAGAACAAGGACCGTTACTACGAAACGCTGGAGCAAAGCTCGCGGGGATGGCACGAAGGCCAGCACGATCCGTGGCCGTATATCAACTATGTGCTGTCGATCCTGAAAAGTGCCTACCGCGAGTTTGCCGAGCGGGTGGGAGAGGTCAAAGCGCCGCGCGGCGCCAAGCGGGATCAGGTGCTGGCCGGTATTGACAGGCTGGCTGCCAGGCCGGGGGGCTTTACGATCAGCGAACTGGAGCAGACATGCCCAGGGGTGAGCCGCGACATGGTGCGGCGGGTTTTGCGCGAGCAGCAGTCGGCGGGTGCCGTGGAATGCCGGGGACGTGGACCGGGAGCGGCGTGGGTGAGAAAAGGGGTAATTACCCCTAAGTAAGGGTAATAAAGAGGGTAACAGCAGGCGCTTCCACCAAAAGCATGCCCCGGCGAAAAAACGGAAAAATGGGATAACAGTGACAACACCTTTTCACACTTGGAAGTCAAAGCTGCGGTATTTGACTCTCCAAAATCGCTTGGTAACTGTCTAATTTCGGCAGTTGCAGGCCGTTCATGGTTCGATACGCCTTGCTACGCAAGGCTACTCACCACGAACGGCTTCTCACCCAGCGGGTGAATACCCCGTTCGCCCTGAGTAGCCCGCGCAGCGGGTGAAAACCCCGTTCGCCCTGAGTAGCCCGCGCAGCGGGCGTATCGAAGGGCTGGCAGTTCGTCAGCCGCAGTTTTTAGGTTCATTGGTGCGAGATGTGTTGTTTTGGTGCCTCGCACGAGTTATAAAAATAGCCATAACATATTGATTGGAAAGGTAATGATTAAAGTTCTTTTTGTCTGCATGGGCAATATCTGCCGGTCGCCGACGGCCGAAGGCGTGTTTCGGCGCCAAGTCGTAGCAGCCGGGTTATCCGACATGGTCGTAATCGACTCGGCGGGCACACATGATTACCACATCGGAAAACCACCGGACAACAGGGCCCAGCAGGCCGCGTTGAAGCGTGGCTATGACTTGAGCGGGTTGCGGGGACGGCAGGTGGCGCCCAGGGATTTTCAGGAATTCGATTATATATTGGCAATGGATGCCGATAATCTATCGTATTTACGGAAAAACTGCCCGCAGGAGCAGCAGCACAAGCTTAATTTGCTGATGGAATTCAGCGAGAATTTCAGCCAGCTCAAAGTGCCTGACCCCTATTATGGAGGCGCCAAGGGCTTTGAAAACGTGCTGGATATGGTGGAAGATGCCGCAGCGGGGCTGCTGCAGAAAATTCAGTCGCGAAAGTCTGGAGACGGGTGAGGGGCGGGGTCAATCACCCCGTGCAACGGTTAGCCCATAATGGTTATAGTGCGTATTCTACTGAAACCCGCCACTCAAAATCATCGCAAACCCGCCACCTGTAATGTTACGTATTGGCCAGCTAATGGGTGTCTCAGTAGTGCCAGTAGCGGAAATTCAGACTGAGTGGCACAACCGTCTCCTGTTCGGCCAAAGCAGTCGGTTACGAGGGGGTCGCATTGGTCAATCCGTAGCGTCTGCTTTTGAGAGAGGCGAACGGGTGCTTTCGATACTGAGCAGTCTCGGCACCAAACCATTTGACTGCGGCCCTGGTGCTAGAGATACTCTTTCATATGCCGTTGAATTTTCTATCCTTGGATGTTTTGAAGGAGCGTTGATGAATGCCGAAGATTTTGTAAAACTCCTTAGCCGGTCTGAGGGCGACACGCTAGACTTCAAAGAAAGGCCATATGACCTGTCTCAGGAGTATTCCCGCGTTGACTTTGTCAAAGATGTTCTTTGTATGGCGAATACGCCACGAGATGAACCAGCTTTCATTGTGTTTGGTGTGAAAGACCTACCATTCGGTGAAAAAGAGCTTGTCGGCGTAACTACTCATCTTGACGATGCGGCCCTTCAACAGCAGTTCAATGGACTCGTTTATCCGACACCCCACTTCTCGTATGAAATAGTTAAACATGGTGGAAAGGATTTTGGTCTCATTTCTATTCCGGCACACAGAATCGGCCCGTGTGTTCCGGTGCGGGACTATAAAAACATTCTCAGGCAGTACCAAGTCTATTGCCGAAGAAGCTCAATGAATGACATTGCCCAGCCGAACGATCTTCACCGGATCATCGCCTGGATCAATGAAGGGCATAGCCTTGACTTGTCTAGTGGGAACACGAGTCACAACTGGCACGAATTTGTAGATGCGGTAGAGAATTTTACCTCCTCGCGAAACTACGTGTTGGTTACAAATGGCATTGTCAACAATTCTGCGGAATTGGATGAAAACCTTGCACTACCACCATGGCTTGCCGTGCTGGATTTTTCTAGAACCAATGCAGGTGTGAAAAGCCCACTGGATGCAGTACAAATAGCGTTCGGACGCACCCGTGCGCTTCACATTGTGTTGCCTGGAAAAGGCACAACTATTAATCCAGGCACGTCTACATACTGGTATTTGGCGCGGGGCGACCAACTAACTGATCCTAGCCTTCTGGACCAAAAATTTGCGGATTGGACACGCACTCTAAAGCCAAGGTTGGGAGAGTTTTTGCGACGCTTGGTTGTACAGGTGCCTTCGCGTCCGACAACGTTTGTATTTGCTTGGTACGGCGGGTCAGACCCCTCCTTTTTGCGATCAGCAATTGAGGCATTGCTCGAAACGTTTGGTCACAATGCAACAGTCGTTGTTTTGTCAGAGGGATCGGCTGATGTCCACTCAATAATTACTGAGCTTGGCGTGGCAGCGGTACCGATTCCACAGTTTCAGCTCCTATCTGGTTTTGCCGGTACTTGGAAAAACAGGCTTCCAGAGGAAGGATCGCAAATATCGTTAATCTCAAGTTCGGGCGCACCAATTCCGTTGCTGCCGAAAGACTTGGCTTGGCTGCAGGAAGAGTTGGAGGTTGTGCACGAAGCGGTCGGGTCTATTCGACCATATGAAGACGAATTTGATCGGCCATTCTTGCGGGGATCACAGATATCTTGGTACGAACTTGGGTTGCACGTTGACGTTGAACGCGATTTGTCCGGCAAGCTCGAAACGCTGGTTCGTTCTGACCTGAAAGATCGGCGGGCAACTAGAATTAATCTCTATCACGCACCAGGAGCCGGTGCCAGCTGCATTGCCCGAAGAGCACTTTGGTCCTTTCGCAAACAGTATCCTTGTGCAGTTTTGCATCGTACAACTCCACTAGAGACTGTCGAAAGACTCTCGTTTATTCATGCCTCATCTTCGTCCCCAGTCCTTTTGCTTGTAGACGGAGGGGATATTGCAGAAAGGGACTTGGACGATTTGTTTGGCTTGGTGGGATCACGGCATTTACCAGTGATTTTTCTACAGGTCTTGAGACGCTTCCGCAAGCAAACCGAAGGGAGGCGTTCGTTATACCTTTCTCAGACTCTGTCCCCAGTTGAAACACGTCGATTTTCGGACGTTTTATGTCACGCGTCGCCAAGCAAAGTTCGAGATATTGAAGCGCTCGCGTCGTCCCCAGAAAGGAGCTATCACAACCCCTTTTATTTTGGACTAGTTGCGTTTGAGCAGCAATTTCAGGGACTTGAAAACTACGTGCATTTGCGCACTATTAACTTGACACCGGTTCAATCGAGAGCATTGGTAAGCATCGCTCTCGCGCATAGATATTCTCATCGACCTATTCCAGTGCAAACCTTCGCTGAAATTTTTGGAGTCCCTAAGAATAAATCAATTCTGTTAAACGACTATTTCCCTGAAGAAACCCTTGGCTTGCTTATTGAAGAGTCTTCTGGAAGATGGCGTACAAGCCACCATCTTATTGCTAGCGAGATTCTCGAGCAGGCTCTTTCGAAGAGCGCCACCGACAAACGGCTGTGGCGGCAGGGGCTAGCTGATGCAGCCCGAAAATTCGCAGAGCTTTGTCGTGGCTCTGACATGTTCATCAGCGAGGAAATGGTTGACTTGGTTCGGCGGGCGTTCATCTACAGAGACAATATTGAGATGCTTGGAAATGAAGCTGCCGGCACATCAAAGTTCGCGCAACTGATTGAGGACATTCCTGTTGCTGAAAGTGCGCTCGAAGTACTTCGCCACCTTACAGAACTCTTCCCAGAGGATCCGCATTTCTGGGCACATCTTGGTCGTTATCACAGTATTAAGCAGCACAATTATGAGGAAGCTCTTCGTTGCATTGATCTCGCAATCCACTTCAGTGACGATGACCATGTGCTCATTCACATGAAAGGAATGGCGATCAGGTCGAGGCTGTACCAAGGCTTTGAGCAACAGGAAGACATCGCGAACTTGGTCTTACTTGCGAAAAATGCAACAGAAACGTTTCAACGTGCCCAAGCTCTTAACCCGGATGCAGAGTACGGCTTCATTAGTGAAGCACAAATGCTAATTCGATTGATCGAATATGTCGCTGGCAAGAAGCAGCTCACTCCACTCGAGCTTGCGTCTGATCCCACCACAAGTCCACTCCTAAGAGAAGCTTTTGATCGTATCGAGGCACTTCTGGCCACGGTGCGAAGATTCCGTGAAGGCGAAGATGATAGTAATTACGAACGGAAGTGTCGTGCATCGCTTGATGGTCTCTATGGAAATTTTGAAGTTGCCCTACAAACTTGGGACACACTGCTCTCGAGGAAAGACGTCTATCTACCCCCGATTCGTCGCCAGTTGATCTGGACCTACCTTGCCCGTCGCAACCGGTCTTGGGAAGGCTTAAAAGGAAAGGAGATTGAACGAGCAATTGAGTTGCTGGAATCGAACTTGGAGGAAGAGCCATTTGATGAAAGAAACTTGAGGCTATGGGTACAAGCGGTTAGAAGAAGATCAACAACCCCGTCACTTGAGGCCATAGTTGAAAAGGTCGCGCAGTGGAAGGTTAGAACTTCTACGCTAGAGGCAACCTACTACCTTTATGTGCTCTACGCCTTGATGGTACTTGAGGGATCGTCGGCCAGCTTGGTGAACGCGGAAAAATTCCTTGACGAGTGTCGCCAACGAGCGGGTTATAGACGAGACAAAACAAAGAGTTTTGAATGGGTCGGACCAGGAAGCAGCATAAAGAGATTAGTTCACCATTCTAGCTTGGGGGATTGGCGCCCGGACTCCGACTTTTGGGAGAACACTCAGCTCTTGAGTACACTAACTGGTCGCGTAACAAAGATAAGCGGGCCACAAAGCGGTGAAGTGACTTTGAATTGTGGTCTTCGGGCTTTTTTTGTTCCTGGTGCTGGAGGACAGATGAAAGGGCGCGATGATAACCAGCTGGTCAGTTGCTATATTGGTTTCAGTTACGAAGGATTAAGGGCTTGGTCTGTCAAGCCGACTGAATAGGCAACGTGGTTCGTTGACATTAAGAAATAGGCAGTGTTTTGTGTTGGAGGAGAGTACCCGTTCTGTCTCGCCTCAGCAGCAGACACTCCAAATCGGCCCAGGCGCTTATCTTGTGGCTGACCGCTTAGGCCGAGTTCCTGCCGGATGATCAGTTTCCACCGGTGTCTCCTAAGTCGCGGTTAGCGGCCAATCGCCTTCCATATGTCATCAGACTGATTGGGCTCGGGTACGAAAGTTCGCGTTTCCCGATAGCTGGCACTCGTCAGTGGCGGAACGCCATCGGAATCGATGGCCGACTTTGGATGATTATGGGTGGCAGATTTGCGGTGCAATACGCACCGTCAGGCAATATTTCTGATAACAAACCGGTGCTTGCCGGAAACAGTGCGTTTTATCTCGTCTACATAATTGACTTCCAAAACCATGTTTTCATCGACCTCTGTGCGGATTTTTCCGTCGAGTGCGCTGAGTATCTCGGAACTCAATCTGGACGACGAGACGAGGTTCAGACTGATTTTGTCCGGTTCGCCCTGAATGAACTGATACTGCTTGATGCCGGTCAGTCCATCCAGCAGGTGGATGAAATACGAGGGGTAAACGCTCTTGCCGCTGCCGGTCCTGATGATGTCGTTGCTTCGACAAAGCCCCATTTCCATCATCGGGAATGGCGACCCGCAAGCACAGCCACCCTCCTTCAGCCTGCCCGAGTCACCTATGTCATATCTGATGAAGGGCATGGCCCGATTGGTTAACGAGGTAATGACGAGCCGGTCTTCATTGTTGACGTTCAGTGATTCAAGATAAACCATGTCGGTGAAGACGTGCTGGTTGCCGTACCTGCACTCGCAAGCGATATTCGGTATCTCCCTGCTGCCGTATTGATTGAATACCCTGCACCGAAAGGCCCGCTCCATCAACTCCCTTTGCCAGCCATAGAGCACTTCGGCTGTCGAGAATACGCCCAGTAGGGTTTCGGGCATGCGGATTTTGTTCTCGATGATGTATCCGGAAAGTTCGGCCAGGATCGAGGCATAGCCTTGCAGCAGGACGGGCTTATACGATCGGATGTACCCGGCCCAGTCATGCAGCTGCGCATCGGTATACTCGTATGCGCCTATGGTCTTCTCGGCGGCAATGTAGTCGTTATATTTTTTGCTGAAACTGCTGCCGCCTTTGAGATCCTGCCTGGCGCCCCAGAAATTCAGTATCTTCTGGCCCGGCTTCCATCCGGACCACATGTAGCTTCTGCACATGCCCGCGCGCATCAGCTCGCTCTTATGATTGTCGTAATAAAAAGACAAGGGCTTGCCCGTTGACCCGCCCGTATTCCCGGTTCTCAACGTGCGCCTGTCCAGATCCCGCGCAAGCATCCCATCCCTGTGCTGTATCACTTCGTCTTTGTGCAGGATGGGCAGCCTGCTTACCACATCTTCATTCGCCTCATTTCCAAGTGCCGGCGCATACTTCTCATGGTAATAAGGCGTATTGTTGAACGCATGGTCGATGATTGCGGACAAATCCTTCTGCTGCTTGCCGAGAAGCTGCTCTCTGCTCAGGGTTTGGTTGTGCAGCAGCTCATCCAGCAGGCCGAATCTTTCCCGGTGCCGGTTTCGATGCAGCGCATGTTTCAGAAGGTAGATCATGGGCTATCGTCAGGCGGAAAAGGCTTGCGCACGCTTCCCCGATCTTGCCAACATCTCTGCCCAGGCTTGGTCATCTTCCGCATAGCGGGTGATGGCCTCCATGATCCCGGCATGCCGCTTTGTCTTGTTGGAAGACGAATTCACCAGATCGTAAGCGTTGTCGCCGAAATTGTGCGCGATGTTGTCCATGAACCGGTTGAAGTTGTTGACGGCTTCGGTGTGTTCGGATGAGTTGTTCCACCAGTTTTTCCGGTCGTAAACGATCGCTTTCAGGATATCCAGCTTTTCCAGGATGACCAGGCGCTTCTTGTTGTATTGCTGCTGCATGGTTTCATGGGTCGATTCCAATGCCGCCACAATCAGCTCATGGGCCGGGGTTAGCCCCGGATAGCCCATGCCGCTGAGTTTTTCTATGGTGAACAGCATCACGTCGCCATAAAACTGCCGTTCAAACTCCTCCGACAGATCGATTGTGCTTATGGCCGCAGATATTCCGGGCCTGAATTCCGATTGGCCGGTCGTCCCCACGGTGCGCTTATGCAGCATGGGGAGATTGGCCGATACGAAGCGATCCCCGATTTCAGACTTGATGAGCCGCCCCAGCACCGGCCCGGCCATACGTAACTTCAGGGTTGCAAAAGGGATGAAATGCTTCAGACCTTCGGGCTTGAAGATGTAGTTTCCGGTGTAGATGGTTCTGGCCGGCCGGATGCCGGCAATAATGTCTTCATGGCGATAATAGGTTTTTCGGGTTGGATGTTCTCCGTAGAAGAACCGGTTCAGCTTGCTTGAAAAATGGCTGAAACAGCGTGCATTGTCATGTTCGCCGCGGAGCGTGCAAGGATATTGATAGGACTCTTTCGAGGGTATGAAACCAAAAAGCGCTGCCATGTCATGATAGGACGCCTCGTCCCCGTTCTGCTGTCTTGCACCGTGGAACTGACATGGCCGGGATGGACCGGATTCGGCAAGCCGGTGTAAAAAACAGATGACATCTTCAAGAAAATTGCCGGCCATCACGGCAGGGGAAACGGGCGGGTCGCCCACCACCTTGCCGGTGAGTATGCGGGCATCGGTTTCGGAAAAGATCCGGTCCAGATAATAAAAATAGTTGGTCGCGTAAAAATTTCTGTCCCCGTCCGGGGTGCTGACCTTTACCCTGAATTCCTGATCGCTGTCGATGAAATAAAAAAGGGTCTTCTCGTCGCCCTTGCTGATTTCGTTCAGTTTCAGGTAGGCGATATTGCGCGTGATCGAGGGGCCTTTATGGTGAAAGGCCTCCCTGTCCGTGTTGCCGAGGATGCGGGATAAAGCGCTCTGTTCGGCCTCGCTCAGGGCATCCATCAGATCGAGCTGCTCGCTTGCGCCCAGATAGAGGGTTTCAATTCCCTGCTCGCCGTAATGGCGTGCCATCTCCTTGTTCCTGGCTATGTTGTCAGCATCCCGGCTGTCATCTGCGATGATGACGGCAAGCTTCTGGTAGCGGTGATTGGAAAAGCCGCCATAAGCAAACGACCGGCACAGATGCAGCAGGCTGTCGAGGCAGCTCTTGAGGTGTTGCGGCCTGTCCGCAACGGGGATGACGATGATGAACTTGTGCCGGCTGTCCCTGCCCTTCAATGCGATGAGATGCTCCATCTGCCGGAACGCGGCATGGTAGATCTCAAGCAGCGACTCGTCCGGTTCATTCGTCCACAGCGTTTTTTCAATTTCCGCGATGAAGGCTAGGCACGCATCGATCAATTCATCCATGTTCCCGTGCTTAGGCGCAGATATTTTTCCTTGCAGCCTGTTACGGACTGATTCCATGGCAGGACTGTTTTTGTGTACCTCGACAAAATCATCCAGCGACTTGCAGGTTTTCGATGCCATCGTGCGCAATGCCTTGTTCTACCTTCCCGAGCGGTAATCGGGAAAGGCGTTTTTATCTATCATTATTTCTATCAGGTTGATGTCGTCTGTCAGGTTGCTGTTGGCGAACAGGTCATCGAGGTCGGCTTCGGCCGCAATTTTCTTGTGCTTGATGCCGAATGACAGGGCAAGATATTGATAGTCCGGATTAACAAAATCGCAATTGATGAATCTTTCATGGTAGAGCTGAAACTGGTTCTTTCGAATCAAGCCCATGGTGGAGTTGTTGAATACCACCACATTCAGCGGTATGCCGTAGTTCACCGCCGTCATGATCTCCATGCAGCACATCTGAAAGCCGCCGTCGCCCAGGATGGCAAAGGTCGGCTTCTTTTCCGAGAACCTTGCGCCTATCGCGGCTGGTATCGCATGGCCCAGGGAAGATATCCCGGAATTCGGAAAATACCGGTTTGCGCTGGAGACATTGAAGAAGTTCTGCGCAAAAATAATATTGTCGTCGAAAATCAACGCATCTTCCGGAAAATGCGCCTCCAGCTTGGAAAAAAACCGCTCTACCAATGCGAACCTGGACGACCGCACAGGGGCATCCTTAGCGGCGGGCCTCTTCTTTAATCCATTGATATGGCCATGAAATTTATCGAGGTTTTTCCTTACCGCCCCGCTTTCCCGGATGTTGCCCAACACTTCCGTCAATACGCCCTTGATATCGCCATGAATGGCGACATCCGCCCTGAATACCTTTTCCAGCTGTTCATGGTTGTTGTCGATCTGAGCCACTTTCTTATTCTCGAGCAGCTTGGCGTCCCATAGATAGCTGGTCCGTTCGTTGAATCCTGCGCCCAGAAAAAGGACCAGGTCCGCATGATCGACGATGTATTTGTATGCATACCCGTTTGAGGTGACGCCCAGGCTGCCCAGAGAGAGCGCCGATCCATCGCCGATGACCCCCTTACCCTTCAGGCTGGTTGTCACCGGTATATTCATCAGTTCGCTCAATTGCGAGACGGCTTCCTGCGCCCCCGATTTAATGCAGCCGTAACCCGCGACGATAACCGGGCATTCCGCCCCGGTAATCAGTTCGGACAACGCATCCACGGGGTGCGATTGTTTGTGGCACGGATAGGCGCTTCTGTGGGTGTTGATGCGATCCAGCATGCTTTCCTCAACCATCTCCTTCTGGACGTTGTATGGAAAACTCAGAAGCACGGGGCCGGAGTTGCTGGACAGAAGTATTTTTGCCGCCTGATTCAGAACATGCACAAGATAGTCGGTTCTTTCCACGATCTTGTTGTATTTGGTGATGCCTTTGAACAAGGCGGCCTGATCGATGCTTCCGCCTTCGCCGGAGCTCTCCTGCAGCCCGCCCTTGCCAAAGATATAGGTTGAGGTTTCTCCGGTAATAACCAGAATGGGCTGCTTATCCGCATAGGCATTGGCTATCCCCGTCACCAGGTTGGTAGCGCCGGGACCCGCGGTTGTAATGCAGGCGGAAATTTTTCCCGAGGCCCGTGCATAGCCTCCGGCCATGAATGCCGCCCCTTGTTCGTGCTTGACCAATACGCTTTTGATGTTTGAGTCATACAGGCTGTCGTAGACGGGCAGGATGTGGGCGCCCGGCATGCCGAAGATATATTCGATTCCCAAGCGTTCCAAATATCTTACGATCAATTCGCTTACTGCTATTTTCATGTCATCCCATCGTTGTCTGAATGCTTTGGGTCGCCCCGTCGCTTCTGGATCTCGTGCCGGGCTGTAACGACTGCAGGATTCGGCGCCGGGAAATAAAGTTTAACCGAACCTTCCACCAATAATGAAACACAAAATTCCGGACATCCTTCAGCTCGCTGCGGCGTAATCGGTTTCATCGTAAACCTGTGCGATAGGCACGCCGGCTGCCCTGATGGCTTGCAGCTTGTCCGTTATCGCGATTCGCAGGGATTCATGATCCGCTTGCGGTGGAAGCTGGTCCTGCCATCCTTCCGCTGTGTGGATGTCCAGATTGTAATAGGCATAAGGGGCAGTTTTGTCGCCGATGTCTTCTGTCACTATGGTCAGCCGATATCCGCTGAAAGGGGCATGCTCCCCCGCTTCATGGGGAACGATGCGCTCCTCGAAATCGACAAACTGGTTGTCCGCCTCCTGAATATAACCCGGCAATGATTCAACCAGATTCACGATTTGCAGATGCGTCAATTTCACCCTTAAGTTGCTTATTGCATTGAGATAATCTTCTTGATTTATTTCCCAGCGCGCAACCGGGATCTGCTGTTCGTTTTCAACGTAGGCAGCAAACAAACCGCGAATGTTCACCATATCCGAGATGTTCACACAGAACATTTCCGGGCTCAGTCCTTTCAGGTTGAAGCGGGTTAATTCAGCAGAAGGTAAGACGTCAATATATGGTTCCCATCCGGAACCGTGGCGCACCGGTCCAGTCTTAACCTGATAGTGAAGAATCAGTGTCTTGCCTTGTATTGCGACGAGTACTTTTTTCAAAACGATTTCTTCATGTTATGGATAACTTGCCGATACAGGCGATCTGCCTTGCATATCGGGCGGCAGACGAATTATAACAATGCCGGGCACCCTGCGTGCCGCCGGTTTCTCTGCCGGGTTTTACCATTTTGTAGGATACTGGCCATAATGACTAACAAACCAAGAAATAACGTGTCGAATCTTTATTCCATCCTCCAGCGTCCCGGCTCTGTCGCAGCCACCCATTCGGGGTCCTTTCATGCCGATGAGGTGTTAGCGGCGGCTACCTTGCGCCTGGCAAATCCTTCCTTGCCCGTTCTGCGCACGCGCGACCAGGAACAGCTGGACGCAGCGGATATCGTCTTTGATGTGGGACGTGTTTTTGACCCTGCGGCCTGCCGCTTCGACCATCATCAACTGGAATTTAACGAAACGCGCGAAAACGGCATTCCTTACAGTTCATTCGGCCTGATATGGCGTGAATTGGGGGTGGAACTTTGTGAATCTGCAGCCGCGGCGTCCAGGGTTGACCGATGGTTGGTGCAAGGCGTGGATGCCATGGATTGCGGAGTTACCTTAAGCAGGGAAACCATGTCCGTCACCGTGATGACCATTTCCTCGGTCATAGGCGGCTTCAATCCCGGCTGGCAGGATGTCACATCCGCGGAGGACCGAAATGAGGCCTTCGAACGTGCTGTCAGCCTGGCCATAGCCATTCTGCAAAACACGATCCGGGATGCCAACGGAGTTGAAAAGGCGCGTGCCGCCGTGGCACAAGGCGTTCTGCTGGAAGCCGGACGGTTGCTGGTGCTGGAGCACGATGTGCCGTGGAAGGAAGCCGTATTGGGGTCGCCTGAGTACAAGCGCGTTCTTTATGTAATTTCCCCTGATGCCCAGGGGAGATGGCATGTGAGCACCGTTCCGGATTCTGCCGGAGGAAGCTTCGGCAACCGGAAACCCCTGCCTTCTGCCTGGGCGGGGCTGGACGGGGAAGAACTGGACGCCGTCATCGGCATGGAAGGCTGCGTGTTCTGTCATAGGGGGCGCTTTGTCGCAGGACACAAGACAAAAGACGGGGCGATGGAAATGGCGCGATTGGCCATTGCCCAGCCACCTGCGAAATAAAACCCGGCCTCCCGGCACAAGCAGGAGAGTCATGGCGCGCGCAGAAAATAGGATAACACAGCAACCTCGAGTTGCATTGCCGGTAGGCTATTCCTGTCGAAAAGTGGGATAATGTCACGATGAATGAACCGCAATCAACTACTCCTCGTCGGCGTCTGCAAGAGCTCCTGGCGATTCCGGAAAGACAGCGAACCGACGCCCAGTGGGATGAG
Organism: Pseudomonadota bacterium; assembly: GCA_021792335.1. Classification (GTDB taxonomy): domain Bacteria; phylum Pseudomonadota; class Gammaproteobacteria; order Burkholderiales; family Sulfuricellaceae; genus Sulfuricella. The sequence goes on from JAJYUW010000002.1 coordinate 36,117, forward strand.
ATCAACGAACTCGAGATTACGCTGACGCCCGTAAATCGAGAGCAAACGCCGGAGCAAGGCGTTCGCCGGCACACCGCTGTTCCCGCCGGAAGCCCCAGACCCGGCCGTGGCGCACAGGGCAAGAAGCCGCTCAAGAAGTTCCACAAGAGGCCGCCCAAGAAGAGTGCACCATGACGGTGCACCATGGTAAGCTTCAGCAATGAATCCCGTCCCCCCGCACTGAGCCTTAACATTCTCGAATTGGCATTTCGGATGGCCGCTGAGCGGCCATGAGCGTTCAAGAGAACGCGATTTTTGCCGCTATAGTCCGGAATGGCGCTGTGGAGCCCCCACAAAAAAATCGCCTGGCTTGCCCCGACAATTAATATTGCGACGTTGAAGATGTAGAAAAAAACCGGTGTCGCAGTGGGTGTGCATGACTGTCTCGGGTCGGCTGCCGGCGTCCGGATGGCGTCAACCGGTTGACAGCAGCTTGCCTTTAACCGGCAAATTGTTACTATGCCATACCGTTCACCTAGGATTAATTGAACGCTTCGATGGACATCATTTCTTTTGTTTACGGGCTGGCATTCATCCTGTTGGGCGTGGCGGTTTACATCCAGCCGAGACAATACAGCGAATATGCGCTCGCCGGCATCATCTGGCTGCTCGCCGCTTTCGGGCTGGTGCACGGCATCCTGGAATGGACGGTTCTATGGAAGATCGTCAAGGGCGACAGTCCGTTTCTGCGCGGACTCCATGTTTTTCTTCTGATCGCCTCCTTCGGCCTGCTGTTCGAGTTTTCCCGCCGCCTGCTGAAAACCGCCCTGGACAACGATAGCACCTGGAGCCGGTTGCTCGACGTGAAGATTTACGGCGCCGTTTTTCTGGCGGTGGCGGGCGGCACCTGGCTGGCGAGCGACCCGGCGCAGGGGCTGATCGTCTGGACGCGGTATGCGCTGGGCTTCCCGGCCGCTCTCGGCGCCGGACTGGGGCTGCACCATTACTACAGGCATTGCGTGGCGCAGATTGTTCCGGAAAAAGATTTGCTTGCGGTGCGCCGCTATTTCGCGCTGGCAATGGCCGCTTTTTGCGCCTACGGCTTTTTCGCCGGGCTGGTGGTCCCTGCAAGCGATTTTCCCCCGGCAAACTTTCTGAATGACCAGGCTTTCCTGTCCCTGACGGGCGTGCCGGTGCAGCTGTTCCGTGCAGCCTGCGCCGTGCTGATTGCGCTGTCGGTCGCCCGGATACTGTCCATTTTTCACTTGGAAATGGCAGAACGGCTGCTTGAGCAGAATCGAAAGCTGCTGGACTATTCTGAGCAGGAATCTCGCATCGCCGCCACCACCTTCGATGCGCAGGAAGGCATGATCATCACCAATGCCGAGAGCGTGATCCTGCGGGTCAACCAGGCATTTACCGACATCACCGGCTACACGGCCGAGGAAGCCGTGGGGCAGACACCGCGCCTGATCAAGTCAGATCGCCATGACGCGCGGTTCTTCGAGGCCATGTGGGAAATTCTGTATCGCGACAAGTACTGGCAGGGAGAAATCTGGAACCGGCGCAAGAACGGCGAGGTGTTTCCCGCATGGCTCACCATCACCGCAGTGAAGGGATATGCCGGAGAAATCACCCACTACGTCTGCATGTTGACCGACATCACTGCGCGCAAGGCGGCGGAGGAAGAGATACAGCAGCTCGCCTTCTACGACTCCCTCACCCACCTGCCCAACCGCCACCTGCTGGTGGATCGGCTGCAACAGGCTCTGGCGGTCAGCGCCCGTAAGGGGCGCAAAGGGGCGCTGATGTTCATCGACCTGGACAACTTCAAGATACTGAACAACACGCTCGGCCATGACAAGGGCGACAGGCTGCTCCAGCAAGTCGCCAGACGGCTCTCCGCCTGCGTTCGCGAAGGCGACACCGTGGCCCGACTGGGAGGCGACGAATTCGTGGTGATGCTGGAAGACCTGAGCGGGAATTCCCGGCAGGCTGCCGCCCAGACCAAAACCTTCGGCGAGAACATCCTGGCCACGCTCAGCCAGCCCTACCAGCTCGATGGTCACGAACACTACAGCACCGCCAGCATCGGTGTTACCCTGTTCACCGATCAACGCTCGACTGTTGATGAGATGCTGAAGCAGGCGGACCTTGCCATGTACCAGGCCAAGGCGGCGGGCCGCAACACCCTGTGCTTCTTCGACCGGGACATGCAGGCCTCGGTCACGTCCCGCGCGGCCCTGGAGGTCGACTTGCGCCAGGGGCTGCATCAGAATGAATTTCTCCTTTATTTCCAGGCCCAGGTGGACGGCGCGGGCCGTTTGACAGGCGCCGAGGCCCTGGTGCGCTGGCAGCATCCCCGGCGCGGCCTGGTCCTTCCAGCCGAGTTCATTCCCCTCGCCGAGGACACGGGGCTGATCCTGCCCCTGGGCCACTGGGTGCTGGAAACCGCCTGCGCCCAACTGGTGGCTTGGGCAGCCCGGAAGGAAATGGCCGAACTCACCCTGTCAGTGAATGTCAGCGCCCGCCAGTTCCGCCACCCGGACTTCGTGGACCAGGTGCAGGCGGTACTGGACAGCAGCGGTGCCGATCCGCAAAAGCTCAAGCTGGAACTGACTGAGAGCCTGCTGCTGGACAATGTGGAAGATATTGTCTCCAAAATGACCGCCCTTAAAGCATGTGGCGTGGGCTTTTCCCTGGATGACTTCGGCACCGGCTATTCCTCGCTCTCCTACCTGAAACGCCTACCCCTGGACCAGTTAAAGATCGATCAGTCCTTCGTGCGGGATGTGCTCACCGACCCCAACGACGCCGCCATTGCCCGCACCATCGTGGCCCTGGCGCAGAATCTTGGCCTGGCGGTCATCGCCGAGGGCGTGGAGACCGAAGCGCAGCGAGATTTCCTTGCCCTGCATGGCTGCCATGCCTACCAGGGCTATCTGTTCGGGCAGCCGGGACAGGTTGAAGCGTTGCTCACGATGGATACGCCCGCCAGCGAATCCGATTGAAAGACAAGCAACACTAATCTTGTTTTTCCTCGCGTTTTGCCGTACCCCCCACGTGCTCGTTCAGGAACTCGCCCAAGGCCTGTACCCAGGATTTCCTCACGAAAATAAATCCCTCGTTGTGGCCGCCACTAAGCTCGAGGAACCGCTTGGGGCCCTTCGCCGCCGCGTACAACTCGCGTCCGTGCTGGAAGGGGATGATTTCATCGTCCGGGCTGTGGGCGATCAGGACGGGAACCGCGACCGAGCGCAGATATGCCCGCGTGTCGTAACTGTAACGGGATAGCCACCTGACCGGAAGATAGGGATAGAACTTCGCCGCAAGATCGGGCACCGAAGTGAATCCCGAGGCAATCACCAGCGCCGCCGGTTCATGGCGGGTTGCCAGCCGCGCAGCAACTGCGCCGCCCAGCGATTCGCCGAACAGCACGATCGTATCGGATGGAATTTTCCGGGTTTGCGTCAAATAGCCCCAGGCAGCCTCGGCATCCAGGTAGGTTCCCTGTTCAGAAGGCTTGCCGGTGCTGTTGCCATAGCCGCGGTAATCCACGATCAGCGTGCTGTAGCCGAGACGATTGAACATGAGCAGCGAGTCGAGGCGATGGGAAATGTTTCCGGCATTGCCGTGCAGGAACAGCACCGTGCCGCGAGGCTGCAATGAGGGAACGAACCAGCCATGCAAAGCGACACCGTCCGCCGTGACCAGTTTCACGTCCTCAAAAGCGAGACCGGCCTGGCTCGGCGTGGCACTGACTTCGCGCCCGATTTCCGGATAATAGATCAAGCCGGGCTGAAACAGATACATCACCAGGGCAAGCCCGGCATAAGCTATCGCCACAATCCCAAGCACCTGCTCTATCATGCGCACCCCACTCCCCCCCAACCGGCCCGCCGAATCCTGGCGGTAACTTTACTTATAGCAAGAAACGTAATATATAATTCGCCAAATCAATGCCCATACCTCTTGCATCCTTGAAGGGATAGACTATTTTGAACCTTGAAGTATTAAGAGGTTTTGGTTTGTAGAAAATGGATAGGCGGTTCGGCGCGTAACGCACACCATAGTCATGGTCAATGAGTGAATTATGCGCCAACAGGATCCTTATCAAAAAGACCGCCTCGCCCCCCTCGCCTTAGCTGCGCTTGGCATCGTTTACGGCGACATCGGCACCAGCCCCCTGTATGCCCTCAAGGAAGTGTTCGCCGGAGCTCACCCCGTACCGATTACGCCGCCCAACGTCTTCGGCATCCTTTCCCTGGTCGAAGTCCCAGCATGGCAGGATGGGCAAACTGGACTGTTACTAACCGATGCAAGACTCTGAATGTACCCGCTTCCTTCAATGGGCCTTGCCGTCCATGGGCCTGCGCTGGCCGGGTTTTCGCAAAGTGCGCGCGCGGGTCTGCAAGCGTGTGGGGCAAAGGTTGCGTCAACTGGGCTTGCCCGATGCTTCAGCTTACCGCGGCTACCTGCAGAGTCATGCGGAGGAATGGCCATGGCTTGAGACCTTGTGCCATATCACCATTTCGCGGTTCTACCGCGATCGTGGCGTCTTCCTGCATCTGGAGCAGAAGGTACTGCCGGAACTTGCTGCAGCGGCGCTCGCGCGTGGCGATGTTGCGCTTCGCTGCTGGAGTGCCGGTTGCGCATCCGGGGAGGAAGCCTACACCCTGGCGTTTCTCTGGAGATCGCGTCTGATGCCGCAGTTCCCGCGGCTGGATGTGGAAATCATTGCTACCGACATCGACGATGACGTGCTGAACCGCGCCGGTTCTGCCTGTTACAGCTTCAGCAGCATCAAGGATTTTCCGCGCGATTGGTTTCAGCAGGCATTTCAGCAATCGAGCGGCCGCTACTGCGTACGCCCGGAATGGCGGGAAAAGGTCCGGTTCTTCCGCCAGGATATCCGCGCTGCCATACCACAGGGGCCGTTCCATCTGATTCTGTGCCGTAACCTTGTGTTCACCTATTTTGCCGAGGCGCTTCAGCACGAAATCCTGCAACGGCTTGTGGATCGGTTAGAGATCGGCGGCGTGCTGGTAATCGGCGCCCATGAATCGCTGCCGGAAGGGGGCGGTGGTTTGACGCGATTGCCCGGCTGCCAGGGAATTTACCGGAGACCCTAGCAGCCTGTCGGCTTGAACTTCACCTGCGCCGCACCTGTTTATGATTCAGTTCACATCCGTCGGGACTGAGGTAAACGTTGCCGAATTGAAAGCCATCCTGCGCCCCCGGCTTCTCCCACCAGGACTGCCACATGGATGTCCTGCATAGCGACATTCCCGGCAGGAAAAGCGCTAATCGAGCAGGAAGGAAATGTTGGCGTCGATACGGTATTTCACGATCTTGTTGCCTTCCACCTTTGCCTCGAAATTCTTGATATAGATGGATTTGATGTTGTGGAGGGTTTTGCTGGCGCGCTCAACGGCCTGCGCAGCAGCGTCTTCCCAGCTTTTATCTGATTCGGCAAGCAATTCAATGACTTTTACCACGTTTGACATGATCTTCTCCTTTGCGGCTAAAACAGTATTACTTCAAGGGATCTTCGTGTTTAAAGCGTTCCGCAGATTTGCCGTGACATGCACGCGGACAAAGAACGCTGGCGTTAACGGTAGATCGAAAAAGCCGAATTGATTTCAATATAGTACAAATAGGGATTGGGGAAGTGCGGCAGCCCTATTCTTTTGAAGCTATGTAAGGCCCGATTTCTGATTTGCCGGAGAAAAAATTCAGTTTAAGCATATCTCGTTGTTTTGTGAGTCGTGCGATAAAGCCACCCATCCGGGCGATCCCCACTGCCCTGTTACCCTGCTGTAAAAAACGCCATTTTTTGTTTAACCCAGCATCTCCTTGAGCCGAAGCGCATTGCGCAGTGCCGCTCCTCCCGCGGTGTTGTCGAAATAAACATGCGCATTGCACCCCCCGGCCAGCCATGCCCGCACCCTTTCAGCCCAGGCCGCAAGCTCAGGCTCGCTGTAGTTGGAAGCATAGGTGTAGTCATGGCCATGCAGCCGGACGTAAACCAGATCGGTGCTGACCGCGTCCCACAAAGGCCAGTCGGCGGCATCGGAGAGACAGTTGGCAATCCGGTGAGCGTTCAGGCAGGCCAACACTTCATCATCGAACCAGGAGACGTGGCGGAACTCCAGCACATGGCGCACCTCCGGCCAGGCAGATAGCGCCTGGGCAAAACTTTCCAGACGCGCCATATCCTTGTGCAGGCTGCGCGGCGTCTGCCATAGCACCACGGCCAGCTTCTCTCCCATTCCGGATGCGGCTTCCCGGCTCAGCTGCAGCGATTGTTCCGGCTCCTTCAATCGCTTCACATGCGTGACATAGCGGTGCCCCTTGATGGCGAAAACAAAGTTTGCCGGGGTGTGATCGCGCCAATGTTCGAAAGTGCTTTTGCGTTGGTGGTGGTAAAAGGTGGCATTGACCTCAACGGCATCGAAATGGCGGGCATAGAAGCCGAGCCACTCCTTATGGGGAATGCCGCCGTAGAAGGCGTCGCGCCATTCGGAATAGTTCCAGCCGCTGGTGCCGAGGAAAGCGCGCCCGCTCATCCCTTGATGCAGGCCAGCGGAGTGAGCTTGGCGACCTTGCGCGCCAGCCCTGCCCGGTCGGAGGCATCCACCACCGCGCTCACGTCCTTGTAGGCGCCGGGCGCCTCTTCCGCCACGCCGCGCAGCGAGGGGCTGCGGATCAGGATGCCCCGGCTTGCCAGATCGCGCACCAGATCGCTGCCGTGCCACTGCCGCATGGCCTGGTGGCGGCTCATGGCGCGCCCGGCACCGTGGCAGGCCGAGCCGAAGGAACGCTCCATGCCCTGCTCGGTGCCGACCAGGATGTAGGACGCCGTACCCATGCTGCCGCCGATCAGCACCGGCTGGCCGACATCCCTCAAGTCGCCGGGAAGCGCCGGATGGCCGGGACCGAAGGCGCGCGTCGCGCCCTTGCGGTGCACGTACAGGCGGCGCGACTGGCCATCGACCGTATGCGACTCCTGCTTGCAGGTATTGTGGGAGACATCGTACAGCAGGGTCAGGGGCGTACCCGACAGGATTTCGGCAAACACCTCGCGGGTGAGATGGGTGATGACCTGGCGGTTGGCCAGGGCGCAGTTGACCGCGGCGCGCATTGCCCCGAGATAGTCCTGGCCGAGCGGGGAGGTGATCGGCGCGCAGGCAAGCTCGCGGTCGGGCAGCTGGATGCCGTATTTGGCAGCGGCTATCGCCATCTGCTTGAGGAATTCGGTACCGATCTGGTGCCCCAGACCGCGCGAGCCGCAATGGATGCTGACCACGATCTCGCCCTGGCGCAGCCTGAAACGGTCGGCAACCTCGGAATCGTAGATTTCGGCAATCTCCTGCAATTCGAGATAATGGTTGCCGGAACCCAGCGTGCCGACCTCGTCGCGCTGGCGCCGTTTGGCGTGCTCAGAGACCTTGTCGGGTTCGGCACCGGCCATGCAGCCGTGCTCCTCGGTGCGTTCCAGGTCCGCCTCGGTGCCGTAACCACGCTTGACCGCCCACTGCGCCCCGCCCCGCAGCATCTTATCCATTTCCGCCTCATCCAGGTGCAGCCGCCCGGTGCTGCCCACTCCAGCCGGAACTTTGGAAAACAGACGGTCGGCCAGCTTCTGCTTGATTGGAGCGACGTCTTCGGCCTTCAGACCTGTGTGCAGGGTGCGCACCCCGCAGGAAATGTCGAACCCCACCCCGCCGGCAGATATCACGCCGCCCTCGTCGGGGTCGAAGGCGGCCACCCCGCCGATCGGAAAGCCGTAGCCCCAGTGCGCATCGGGCATGGCATAGGCGGCCTTGACGATGCCGGGCAGCGTGGCAACATTGGTCACCTGCTCGTAAACCTTCTGGTCCATCTCGAGGATCAGTGCCTGGTCGGCATAGATCACCGCCGGCACGCGCATCCTGCCGAAAGGGGCGATGCGCCACTCATAATCCGATACGCGTTCAAGCTGGGAGATATCCATGATGTTCTCACACGTCGACGATGCACTGGGCGAGCCACGAGCCTGCTTCGGTCCGGCTGACTTTAAGCTCAGTATAGGTGGCGCCCTTGATTTCAACCGCTGGCTGATGCTTGGCCACATCCACATGCTCCCCCCATACGGTGGCATGCAGGCGATGCCCATCCAGGACGACCTCGAAGCGGCTGAACAGCATATGGCGAACCGCCATTTCGAGAATCAGGCGGTTCAGCCAATCCGCCAGCAGCAACTCGTCATCCGGCGCCTCGCAGTCAATTTCCAGCGATTCGCTCGGCGCCACCAGCCCCGGATCGGTCACCACCGCGGTCATGGCCAGTGCCGCCTGCTCGAAGGCCGCGGCCGGCGTCGGGCCAACGCCGCGCACGCCCATGTCGGCCTGGTGCGGGAAGTGCTCCCAATACAAGTCCTTCATTTGCTCCGCCCCGGATTAATCCTAAAAAAAGCAGTTCAGCCACGGATTAACACAGATATACACAGATTATCAATGAGTTACCATTATCATTCCAATCACCTTTTGGGTGAGGTGAAAATCCTCAACAACACATTGTTTTATCTGTGTTAATCCGTGTTTATCTGTGGAATAAGAGGTTTTAAGGTTAATTCACTTCAAATTAAAGGATAGAGTATGCGCAGGGATTTTCCACGGCGCCGAACACTCCCTGGATCAATTTCTTGTCGGATAGCGTGGATTGCAGAGCGGCTTGCCAGCTACGCAGGAAGCGCGGAGGCAATCGATGTCAGTCGGTGCAAAGGCATGCGCCCCGTCTCAAACGGGCGCGTTGCTTTTCTTTATTTGTATTTTCTGACCAGACCGACAACCACACCGAAAATCTCCAGCGATCCTGTCGGGCGGATGACGGGATAAGCGGGATTGGCGGGGCGCAGGATAAACTGGCCTTTTTCGCGTTCCAGGTATTTGAGGGTGAATTCGTTGTCCACGATGGCGACCACAACATCGCCAATATTGGCGGCGGGCCTCTTTTCCACCGCCACGATATCGCCGTGATGGATCCCGGCATCGATCATGGAATCGCCCTTGACCGTCACCAGCACGGTTTGGGAAGGGCGCTCGACCAGATACTCGTCGATGCTCAGCGTATCGTGCCGGGCGTCGTTGGCCGGGCTGGGAAACCCTGCCCGCACGCTGTCGGCGAGCACGCGTTCGAAGAACCTTCCGCCCGGCTTGAGCCGCTTGTCGGGTGCAGCTTCCAGAAAATCCTGCAGTTTTAGGCGCGCAACCAGTGCCGCCACAGAAGATTTAGACTTGAGACCGAGCAGCCCGGCCATCGTGGCGTAAGACGGCAATACCCGGTGCCGGGCATAGTAGTCCTGAAGCTGGTCAAGATGGGAACGATCGTTCGACATGGACAGAAGTGTAAGGAACGATCGTTCGGCAGTCAAGCCCGATCTTGGCTCATCTTACTCCCACAGCCATGCGGCGCCGCGCACGCCGCTGGAATCGCCGAAACGGTTGCGCACCAGACGGGTATCGACCTGGTCTGAAAATACGTAACGCCCCCACAGCCTGGGGATGTTTTCATACAGGCGGCCGATATTGGACATGCCGCCACCCAGCACAATCACATCGGGGTCCAGGATATTGATGACGTGCGCCAGCGAACGCGCCAGACGGTTCTCGTAGCGTTGCAGCGTCAGTTCGCACAAGGCATCGCCTGCCGCCGCCCGCGCCACGATGGCTTCGGGTTCGAGCATTTCGCCCGTATCGTGCCGCTGCAGCTTCGCCATCCCCGGGCCGGAAAGAAAGGTCTCGATGCAGCCATGGCGGCCGCAGTAGCAAGCGGGACCAGGACGCTCCGCATCTTCCGGCCACGACAGGGGATTGTGCCCCCACTCGCCGGCGATGCCGTTGAGGCCGGTCAGAAGGCGCCCGTTTACGACGATACCGGCACCGGTGCCGGTACCGATGATCACCCCGAACACCACCGCAGCACCGGCGGCGGCGCCATCCGCAGCTTCCGAAAGTGCGAAGCAGTTGGCATCGTTGGCGATCCGCACCTCGCGCTTCAGCAAAGCTTCCAGATCCTGGCGTATCGCCTGGCCATTCAGGTGCAGAGAATTGGAATTCATGAGCCGCCCGGTCACCCTGGAAATGCCGCCCGGCGTTCCGATCCCTACCGTTCCGGAACACCCGAGTTCGGCTTCCGCCTGCCGCATCAAGTCCGCAATCGCCCGTAAGGTACCGGGATAATCCTGCGGCGTGGACACGCGCCGGCGCAAAACCTCGCCGCCCCTCTCATCCATCGCAATGATCTCGATTTTTGTACCGCCGAGGTCGATACCCAGCCTCATCGCCTTCCCCTTCGACTTTATCCTGCAGGGTCAATAAACATGGCGCCCTCAATGACACACGCAACATCCCAGCCTTTGTTAAGGATTTGCCTTAGACACAATTACTTATTCCGCTTATTTTGGCCTTGCACCCTTCTCGGTAAACTGGCTGTGCGTGTCGAATTAAATAAGGCGGCATTTCGGAGCACCGGCAAACCTTACGAAATTCAATCGTTGCGCCGATATTGCCGGCGCCACCCTATTGAGCCGAATGGCCAATCTAAATAATAGGATCAGACGAATCCAGAAAAAGGAAGGCAATCATGTATAAGATAGCCCCTAACACAGTTTATCAGGAAGAAGAGATCCTTCTGGAAGAAGAATCTCCTCAGCAAGCCGAAGAACTATCCGAACCCCCATCCGAAAAGCTAATCGAGCCTGTTGAATTTCAGGGAGACGTCACGCTCTCCTATCTCAATGAGATCGGCAAGAATGCCCTGTTGACAGCCGCTGAAGAGTACCGTCTCTCGTGCCTGGTGAGAAAGGGAGATTTCGATGCGCGCCAGCGCATGATCGAGTGCAACCTCCGCCTGGTAGTCAGCATCGCCAAGCACTACATCAACCGCGGCTTGGCGCTGCTGGACCTGATCGAGGAAGGCAATCTGGGATTGATCCATGCGCTGGAAAAATTCGACCCGGAACGCGGATTCCGTTTTTCCACCTACGCGACCTGGTGGATACGGCAGAACATCGAGCGTGCGATCATGAACCAGTCGCGCACCATCCGCATCCCGGTGCATGTAATCAGGGAAATGAACACCTGCCTGCAGGCGTTCCGGCACCTTGAATCCCACATGGGCTGCGAGCCCAGCGCCGAAGAAGTTGCACACCTTCTGGACAAGCCGGTGGACAGTGTACGCTATGTGTTAAACCTGAATGAGCGCATTGCATCACTCGATACGCCTTTGGACATTGACCCGACGCTCACCCTGGGCGATGCGATTCCGGACGAGAATTACCAACTACCCGAGGATTGCCTGCACCATGATGAAATCGAGGTGCTGGTGCACAGCTGGCTGAATGAACTGGGCGAGAAACAGCGTTGTGTAGTGGAGCGCCGTTTCGGTTTGAATGGTTACGAAATCCATACCCTGGAGAAGGTAGCCGATACGCTTGACATTACCCGCGAACGGGTGCGGCAGATCCAGGTTGAGGCATTGCAACTTCTGCACCGACATCTCGAACTCAAGGGAATCTCGAAAGATGCTTTGTTCTGATCGCTACGTTAACGGCTATTGAAACCGCCAAGACGCCAATGAATCGGCACTTCGATGCCGCTATGAGTAGGGGCGTCCATTCCATTTATGCTGGGGAGCCTCCCTTGGTAGGCTAGCAATCAGTCAACATGAAATGCCGCTATCGTAGATCGGGTTTTAACCCGACATGCCGGGCTGAAGCCCGACCGGAAATTCAACATGACAGGCTACTAGCCATCGTAATCCGCAGCGTCCATCAACTGCGCAATTGACTCCACCCAGCGATCAATGCCCGTGCCGCCCGCTCGATGTCGGCTGGCGTGGTGTAAATTCCGACCGACAGGCGCACCGCGCCGACCGCCCGTAGTGTGCCCGTTTTCATCGCCCCCAGTACACCGCTCACGGCATGGTCGCCGGAATGGCAGGCGGATCCGGTGGAGGCGGCTACATCCTGCGCGGCTCCTGCCAGCAGCTCGTGCCCGCTGACATCGGGAAAAGAAATGTTGAGGGTATTGGGCAGACGCGCCTCGTTGTGGCCATTGAGGGCAAGGCCGGGAATCTCCGCCTGCAACCGTGCGTGCAGTTGGTCGCGCAAGCTCGTCAGATAGGCCTGCAACTTGGGGAGCCGCTTGCGCGCAAGGCTTGCCGCAACGCCCAGGCCGACAGCGAAAGGCACGTTCTCCGTGCCCGGGCGCAGGCCATGCTCATGGCCGGCACCCACTTGCAGCGGGCTTACAGGCGTGCCGCTTCGGACATAGAGCGCTCCCACGCCTTTGGGCGCATAGAATTTGTGCCCTGCCAGCGTCAGCAAGTCCACGCCGAGTTTATGCACGTTCAGCGGAATCTTGCCCGCCGATTGCGCCGCGTCGGTGTGCAGCAGAATGCCCTTGGAGCGCGCAAGCCGGGCGATATCGGCAATAGGCTGGACCGTTCCCACCTCATTGTTGGCGTGCATGACCGAAATCAAGGCGGTATCGGGCCGTATGGCACGTTCCACCGTGACGGGGCTGACCCGGCCATGCCGGTCAACCGGCAGGATGGTGACTTCCCAGCCTTCGTTGCGCAACTTGAGGAAGGGCTGCGTCACCGAAGGATGCTCGATGGCGCTGGTGATGAGATGTTTTTTGTTTCCGGCGAGTGCCTGCGCGACTCCCTGGATGGCCAGATTGTTGGCCTCGGTGGCGCAGCCGGTGAAAACGATCTCCTCTCTCCCGGCGCCGATCAGCGCGGCCACCTCTCCCCTTGCCTGCTCCACGGCTTGTTTTGCCCTTTGCCCATAAATGTGGGACGAAGAAGGGTTGCCGAAGTGCTCGCGCAGGTAAGGCTCGATGGCGTCCGCCACTTCCGGCGCCACCGGGGTGGTGGCGTTGTAGTCGAGATAGACCGGATCAGTCATGCGGACCCGGCGACTTGGCCGGATGACCGAGAGTCAGGATGCGCCCCGCCATCCTGCCGAACCGGTAGACTCGCAGTTCACCCGGCTCAAAAAGCATCCAGTTTCCATTCCCGTGCAAGGGCTCCGTGGCAATCATGGCGCTGTCGGCCGGGGTGCCGTCCGGGTTATTCGTACCGCTTTGTTCCAGGTAATGGAGCCGGTCATGGCCGTACGCGATCAGATACTCACCATCCGACATGAGGAAATTGAACTTGCCGTGCGCGGCGATCAGTTCGCTGGCCATCGCCAGGCTTGCAAACGAGGCGGCAGTATTAACCGCATGGGAGTGATGGAAATGCTGGGAAATATGGCTCAGAAGGTGGCAAAAGGCATATTCCGAATCGGTCTCTCCCGTGGGCAGGCAGATCGGGCTCTCGTTCGCCTGTTCCATCTCCACGATATCGGGCACCAACCCATTGTGGGCAAACACCCACCTCCTTCCGCAGCATGCACGCTGAAAAGGATGGGTATTGTTCAGGGTGTTGATGGGCGGGAACTTCGCCTTGCGCACATGCGCGACGATCAGATTCGAGCGCGTGGTTACACACAGGTTTGCAAACAGCTCGCTCTGGTGTGCCGGCAGCGGCTCCTTGTCAAGATGAAACACACCCTTTTCCCACCGGGCAAGTCCCCATCCGTCCGGGTTATCCGCCGTCAGGCCGCCGCGTAGACGGAATTCACGGAGCGTTCGCTTTGCGGTCACGGGACTGCTGGCAGACATCCCAAAAAGCTCGCACATCCTCAGAAAACTCCAGTTCAGCCTTGGTGTTTCTTCAGGCGCTCATCCGAGCGCCTGTTCCAGGTCGGCAATCAGATCGGCGGCGTCTTCCAGGCCGACGGAGAGCCGCACCATGGTATCGGTAATGCCGCGCCGCGCCCGCTCCTCCGGTGACAGGCCATGATGGGTGGTGGTCACCGGCATGGTGGCGAGGCTCTCCACCCCGCCCAGGCTGGGCGCGATGGCAAAAAGCCGGAACTTGTCCACTGCCCGCACCGCATCCTCATAGGAGCCGTTCAGCTCCAGCGTCAGCATGCCGCCGAACCCTTTCATCTGCGCCTTGGCCACGGCGTGGCCGGCAAAGGCGGGCAACCCCGGATAAAACACCCGCGCCACATTCGGGTGTTTTGTCATCGCTGCGGCCACGGCCTGGGCCGTGGCATTTTGCCGTTCCACCCGCACGGTCAGGGTACGTATGCTGCGCGCGAGCATCGAAGCCGTATCCGGGGCAATCATGGTGCCCAGATTCTTCCGCCAGTTCCACACCGGCGCCAGCAGATGTTTGGCGCCCATCAAGGCCCCTGCCGTGATGTCGCTGTGCCCCCCCAGATACTTGGTGGCGCTGTGGATGACGAAGTCCGCGCCGAGCGCGAGCGGGTTCTGGTTCACCGGCGAAGCGAAGGTGCTGTCCACCGCCACCAGGGCGCCGTATTCATGCGCAATGCCGCTGATTTTCCGGACATCCAGCACTTCCAGGGTGGGATTGGTCGGCGTCTCGAAAAATACCAGGCTCGCCCCGGCTTCCAGAAATGCCCTCAACCCGTCCAGCTCGCTGCCGAGCAGGAAGTAGGTGGGGATGTTGAGCTCGGGCAACTGGCTGGCAAGGAGCTCCATGGTGCCGCCGTAGGCGTCGCCGATGCAGACGATGCCCTTGCGGCCGTGGGAGAGAAACAACGCCGCCTCGGCGGCCATGCCCGAGCTGAATGCCCAAGCCGCCTCCGCATCTTCCAGCGCGGCCAGCTTTTCTTCCAGGCTGAAGACGGTGGGGTTGAGGCCATAGCGCGTGTACAGGCTACCCGACTTGCGTCCTTCCACCACGTCGAGCAGGTCGGCGGTGGAATCGAACTTGAAGGTGGTGGTGGTGTAGATCGGCGTGTGCGGCGAACCGTGAGCGTCATTCAGCTCTCCGGCATGGACGCAACGGGTAGATAGGCCTTTGTTCTTGTCGTTCATTCAACCTCCTCGAGAAAACATTCCAGAATAGCTTCCAGCCGCGAGGCCAGATCCGGTACAGCGCTCAAATCCAGCCCGGCGCTCGCCAGTCCGGCACAGATGTCCTCCGGCGACAGGATCACGCCGTCGCCAGGCAACAGCGCAACCCCCTTCACCCGCAGGGTGGGGGAACCCTCACCGTGCGCGTCGCGACAATCGGTGTGGATGACCCGCATTGCCAACCCGAGACAGGATGATATCTCTTCGGCGTAACGAGCGTAAAGTGTGCAGCGTCCGCCGGGCGGATGCTGGGACAATATTTCGATCGGTTCAGGCATGGCACTCCTTTCGTTGCGGACGAACTCGCCCGCATCTACTGGCAATGACTCGACTATTGCACGCAGTGGAATAAAACAGTAGAAAAGCAAGCAGCTTTTTCACCTCGTTCTCGCAGAAAAAACATCTCCTCAGATCACGCTTTTGATCATGATGTAGGTGGCGACGAACACCAGAAATATGCCGAACCATTTCTTCAGTGCTTCCTGTGAAAAACGGTGCGCTATCCGGGTGCCTGCAAAACTGCCAATCACTGTTACCGTGGTGAAGGACAGCATGATTGTCCAGTCGATTGGGACTGCCCCCATG
>JAJYUW010000002.1:51674-78954 GCA_021792335.1 Pseudomonadota bacterium
GTATCCCGCGAAGCCGGAGTAGGACTTGGCGGCGACGATGGCCAGGGAGGTGCCGATCGCTATTTTCATGGGAATACCCGATAGCAGCACCAGCGCCGGCACGATCAGGAAGCCGCCGCCCACGCCAACCAAGCCTGTCAGCACGCCCACACCAATACCGTGGACAGCGATGTGCCCCATATGCGCGGAAATCGCCTCATCCTCTGCGTCAACATTTGGTCCGCCCGCCCCCGCAAATTGGGCCGGCACAGGCTTGACCTGCGTCTTCTGCAGCATCTTCCAGGCGGCGGCATACATGATCAAGGCGAACAGCGTCAATTGCACTACAACTGGCGTCAAAACACCCAGCCGCGCCCCGCCATAAGTGCCGATCACACCAAACAGGCCGAACACCGCAGAAATCTTCACGTTCACGTTGCCCCGCTGCCAGTTGTCATAGGCAGAAACGGTCGCGGTAACCGCCACGATGCCCAGGCTCATGGCAATTGCCGATTTCGCTTCCACATGGAGCAGATACATGAGCGCTGGCATGGCGATGATGGAACCGCCGCTGCCGAACAGACCCAACACGATGCCGGTAATGGCTCCGGCGAATAGGGCAATAAAAATCATGGCTTGGATCCTTCTGATGCTGACTGACAAATATAAATTGAATATTTGGGTAACGGGCAAAAAATGGCGCTAAAACACCAGAACCTGGTCTGCCCATTTCGCTCATCCTCTTCTAGTAGATCGTTCCATTAAAACCGTTACCGTTCGCGGTGAGCCTGTCGAACCGCAGCTACCTTGCCACTACTGGCCTTCGACAAGCTCAGGCCGAACGGTTTCTTGTAATTGTTTTGGTGGGACGATCTACTAGTTACGCTCGTTATAACAATATTCAAATGAATCTTTGAACATATTATCGGGAATTACCCGAAGAATTGTCAACAGGATTTTTCTGCGGCGCTTAACGAATGAAGCTAAAGTTGGATGTATATTGAAAGCGCTTAAAGAAATTTACTGGTCAATTGGAAGGTGATCAACCTTCCATTCCGGGAAGCCGTCTTCCAGTCGGCGGGCACGGTAGCCGTGCTGGCGCAACTGTTCCACTGCCTCAAAGGCCAACATGCAATAGGGGCCACGGCAATAGGCAACAATCTCCTGGTCGTGAGGCAATTTGCTCAACCGCTCCGGCAGGGATTCAAGGGGGATATTGACCGCCCCTTCGATATGGCCCGCCTCAAATTCAGCGGGGGGGCGAACATCAATCACCATCGCCTCCCCGGACCTCACTAATCCCAGGAGTTCATCGCGCCGGACGGGAGTAAGGTTGTCCCGGCTCTCAAAGTTTTCACGGACGATGCGCTCCACTTCAGCCAGGTGCCGTTCTGCCACATAGCGGATATTCGATAACAGTGCGGGCACCTTTTCATCCGTCAGGCTATAGATGACTTGGGTCCCTTCCTTGCGCGATTGAGCCAGTCCTCCTTCACGCAGGATTTGAAGGTGGTGTGAGGTATTGGCCACCGACATGCCGCTTGCCTGTGCCAACCCATCCACGCTGCGCTCTCCCTGCGCAAGCGCTTCCAGCAATTCAAGCCGATTGGCGCTCGCAAGTGCTTTTGCAACACGCGCGAAGTTTTCGAAAAGTTTTTTTTTAGGGGAAACAGTATCCATCGAAACGAGGTGAAAATAACACATTAACCTTTTGAACTTATTTTGGTGCGAAAGGGGGGACTCGAACCCCCACGCCTTGCGGCGCTGGAACCTAAATCCAGTGCGTCTACCAATTCCGCCACTTTCGCATAAACAAAATCAATCCGTGCTTCCCTGTGGGACAAAAAACAACCAGGCGAACCAGGTTTTGATCCGAGTGCAATCCAAGCGTTCAATATTATCACGATACATCAAGACATTCATAACCGACCGGGCCGCATTGGTCGAAAACGGGTTGCTGCGGCACAATCCAAGATACAATACAAAGAGCGATTTTCAGCGAACCCTCTGCCCCCTATGCCGCAGCACTATGAAAATTTCCCCGTGGCATCATTCCTGCTGCCGAGACGGCTGCGCCACCCGGTCAGCGTCATTTACACCTTCGCCCGCGAAGCGGACGATTTCGCCGATGAAGGAGAGCTCGACAATGCCACCCGCCTGGCCTTGCTTGACGGTTTCCGCACCGAGCTGGACAGGATAGCCGCAGGACTGCCGCCACGGCAGCCGCTGTTTGACGAGCTGGCGGCCATCATTGCCCGCCACGGCCTGCCGCTGCAACCGTTCTACGACCTGCTCGACGCCTTTTCCCAGGACGTCACCAAGAAACGCTATGCCGATTTCGGCGAGGTGATGGACTACTGCCGCCGTTCGGCCAACCCGGTCGGCCTTCTGCTGCTCCATCTTTATGGCGCGGCGACTGAGCGAAACATTTCCTATTCCAACGCGATCTGCTCCAGCCTGCAACTGATCAACTTCCTCCAGGATGTCGCCATCGATTACCACGACAAGGACAGGATTTACCTGCCTCAGGACGAACTGGCAAAATACCGCGTGACGGAAGCACAAATCGCGCGTGGCGACAGCAGTGGCATGTGGAAGCCGCTCATGCAGGCCCAGATCGAGCGGGCCCGCCAGCTGCTACAGGCAGGGGCGCCGCTGGGCCGGATACTCCAGGGACGGATCGGCCTCGAAATGCGCATGATCATCATGGGTGGCGAAACCATCCTGCGCAAGCTGCACAAATCCGGCGGCGATGTCTTCGCCGGGCGTCCGGTGCTCAAGCCCGGCGACTGGGCATACATGCTGTACCGCGCACTGCGCCAAAATTGAAAGGCATTCAACAGTGACCCCAGACCAATACTGCCAGGAGAAGACCGCTAAAAGCGGCTCCAGTTTCTATTACAGCTTTCTCTTCCTGCCCGCATCCAAGCGCCGTGCCATCACCGCCCTCTATGCCTTCTGCCGCGAGGTGGACGACGTTGCCGACGAATGCAAGGATGTCGCGATAGCCCATACCAAGCTCGTCTGGTGGAGCAATGAAGTAAGCAGGCTCTACGCCGGTCATCCCGAGCATCCGGTGGGGCAAGCCCTGGCGCCGCTGGTTGAGGAATTCGGGCTTCCCGCCGCGGAATTCGATGAAATCATCGCCGGCATGGAAATGGACCTGAGCTACAACCGCTATGCCGATTTCGACCAGTTGCAGCTCTACTGCCACCGCGTCGCGGGGGTGGTGGGCCAGCTTTCGGCCCGGATTTTCGGCTACCGCGATGCGCGCACTGAACAATACGCGCACGACCTCGGCCTCGCCTTCCAGCTTACCAACATCATCCGCGATGTCGGCGAGGATGCGCGGCGCAACCGCATCTACCTGCCGCTGGACGAACTGGCGCGGTTCGGCGTCAGCGAGGCCGACATCCTGCAGGGCAGGGAAACGGAGAGCTTCAGGGAATTGATGCTGTTCCAGAGCGAACGGGCACGCCAATACTACAGCCGGGCATTCGCCTCGCTGCCCGCGGTGGACCGCAAGAGCCAGCGCACCGGCCTGATCATGGCGGCAATTTATCGCACCCTGCTGGACGAAATCGAGCACGATGGCTTTCACGTCCTGCACCAGCGCGTCTCGCTGACGCCGCTGCGCAAGCTGTGGATCGCGTGGAAAACCTGGGTAAAAAACTAGAAACAGAATTCCAGCCACGGATTACCAAAAGTAGGCGTCTCTAGGCGACACAGATTTACACAGATAATTATCCTTAAAACCGTACACACCACGAATGGCACGAATATTCACGAATGAACACAAATAGTTAACAACAAATATCGCCTCACCCAACAGGTGAATCGGGTGAATTTCGTTAATTCCTTGATTATTCGTGAACATTCGTGGTTAATCGCTTTTTTTAGGATTATTGGGTTATGAATAAATTGGCGCCGACCGGCGAGTAAAATGAAATATCACAAAATACTCTTGGAAAATCCGTGTGCATCCGTGTTAATCCGTGGCTAAACGCCCTTTTTGGATAAAGAGATGAAAGTTGCGGTCATCGGTGCTGGCTATGCCGGCCTGGCAGCGGCGGTGGAACTTGCAGCGCAGGGCGTATCCGTCACCGTATACGAGGCCACGAAACAGCTGGGAGGACGGGCGCGGCGCGTGGATTATCGCGGCCTGGCTCTGGATAACGGCCAGCACATCCTCCTCGGCGCCTATCGCGAAATCCAGCGCCTGATGGGTTTGATCGGGGCCGACCCGGCCGCCCTGCTGCTGCGGCTGCCATTGCAGCTCCACATCCCCGGCCGCTTCAGCCTGCAAGCCTCTTCCCTGCCCGCTCCCCTGCACGTCACACAGGGGCTGCTCACTGCAAGCGGGCTGACCTGGGGAGAGCGCATCGCAGCCGTGCGCTTCGTGCATGCCTTGCGCGGGCAGAAATTCCGTCTCGCCCGCGACACCAGCGTGGGCGAGATGCTGCAAAAGCACGGCCAGAGCGGGAACCTGCGCCTCTACCTGTGGGAACCACTGTGCGTCGCCGCGCTCAACACGCCGCTCGCAACTGCCTCGGCCCAGACATTTCTCAACGTGCTGCGCGATAGCCTGTTCGGCAGCCGCGCGGACAGCGACATGCTGCTGCCCCTGGCTGATCTGACCCGACTTTTCCCGGCGTATGCGGCCAGTTTCATCGAACGCCACGGCGGCAGCGTGCTCCCCTCCCAGACCGTGCTTGATGTACGGGTGGAAGCGGGTGGTTTCGTTCTCGAAACGCGTCAGGGATCAAAACCGTTCGACCGCGTCGTCTGTGCGGTGCCGCCGCAGCGTCTGGCCGGGCTTGCCGGCACGCTGCCGCAACTGGCCGCGGCGGTGGCACTGGTCGCCCGCTTCGATTATCAGCCGATCTATACCGTGTTCCTGCAATACCCCGAAGAAATCCGCCTGCCCCGGCCCATGATCGGCCTCTGCGGCGGCGCCGCACAATGGGTGTTCGACCACGGCCGGCTGAACCGGCAAGCCGGACTGATGTGCGTCGTGATCAGCGCGGAGGGGCCGCACCAGGCACTCGACCACGGTGAACTGGCACAGCGGGTGGATGCCGAACTGCGCACGGCGTTTCCACAGCTTCCCTCCCCGCTCTGGCACAAGGTGATTGCGGAAAAGCGCGCCACGTTCGCCTGCACCCCCGGCCTGGATCGCCCCGGCCAGGCCACGCCGCTGCCGAATTTCTATCTCGCCGGCGACTACACTGCCGGCGATTATCCGGCCACCCTCGAAGGCGCGGTCAGAAGTGGTATAAAATGCGCAAAACTCGTTCTGAAAACACCATGAAAAACTATCAAGCCCCGCAAAACCTGCTCAGGGATCGCGTCATCCTCATCACCGGTGCGGGCCAGGGCATCGGCCGGACGGCCGCGCTCGCCTTCGCCGCCCACGGTGCCACAGTCATTCTGCACGGACGCTCAGTGAAGAAGCTGGAAGCGGTATACGATGAAATCGAGGCGGCAGGCCACGCGCTGCCGGCCATCTTTCCGCTCGATCTGGAAAAGGCCGGAAGCAGGGACTACGAAGCATTGGCCGACGCCATCGCACGGCAGCTGGGCAGGCTCGACGGCATCCTGCACAACGCCGCCAAGGTCGACCGCCCCCAGCCACTGGAAGACCAGACCCTGGAACAATGGCTGCAACTGCTGCGCGTCAACCTGGCCGCGCCTTTCGCACTCACCCGCGCCTGCCTGCCCCTGCTCAAGGCCGCACCGGATGCGGCCATCCTGATGACCTCGGACACCCACGGCCACGCTCCTGCGGCGTACTGGGGGGGTGCGGCGGTCGCCAAAAGCGGGATAGAAACGCTGGTGAAAATATGGGCGCAGGAACTGGAAATTTATCCCAATCTGCGCATCAACGCGGTGGTGCCCGGCCCGGTACAGTCCCCGCAGCGCGCCCGCACCCACCCAGGGGAAATCAAGGACAAGCTGCCCAGGGCGGAAACGCTGATGCCGCTCTATCTCTACCTGATGGGGCAGGATAGTCATGCGACCAGCGGCCGGGTGATTGAGGCCGCACAGGCGTAATGTTTACGTCAGGAAAAATTCCAGTTTTTCCTGCCCCACCTCGATCACGTCACCATGCCGCAGTGCATGGGGCTCTTCACCGATGGCACGGCCGTTGACCAGTGCGGTTTTCTTTCCTTCCACGTGGCGGATGAAGTAGCCTAGCGGCCGCCGCGTAATCACGGCAACCTGCCGCCCGGCCGTACCAAAGGTTTTGAGGGCTTGCTCCAGTTCGACTTTCCTGCCGGCGAATTCGCCCTTGATACCCGCCACCCCGCCCAGCGGAAAGGTGCTTCTGCGGGAAGGCCGCGCGGTCTGTACCGACGATGGACGCTCCCCCTCTGCATCACGCGCTGCAGCACTGATTTCCAGGTCAGGGGTACGGATCATCAGCGTACGGTCGTAATCCATTTCCGCGTTGGCCTTGACGTTGACGTACTTGAGCAGGAAGAGGTCGATGCCGATACCGATCACATCGCCGTTTTGCAGGATGTGCCGGGTCACGCGGCGGCCATTGACGGTCGAGCCGTTGGTGCTGCCCAGATCCTCGAAAATGTGGTCGTTGCCCACGGTCAGGATGACCGCATGCTCCTTGCTGACGCCCGGGTCATCCAGATGGATATCATTCTCCGGCCGACGCCCGATAGTGACGCGATCCTTTTCGATAAAATGATGCCCGATCGCGGCGCCTTTCAATGTCACAACCAGCTTCGCCATCTCCCTTCTACCTCCTTAGCCAGCCGAACAGCCCATCGAGCAACCCGCGCCTGGCATGGAAGCCCTGCACCCTGGCCAAAATCACGGACACATTGTCGTGTCCGCCGTTATCGTTCGCCATTTCGACCAACACCTTCGCCGCCAGCGGCAGATTGGCTTTCAGCTCGCGCAGGGCAAGTTCGATATCGGCGTCCTCGACCATATCGTTCAGGCCGTCGGAGCAAAGCAGGTAGATATCTCCCGCCAGCACGTCATCTTCACGCAGGCCCACCTCAACCGTGTCCCCCTTGCCCAACGCACGGGTCACCAGGTTGCGGTTGTGCGAATTTTTGGCATCCTCGGAATCAATCACACCGGCCTCGACCTGGTCCTGCAGCAAGGAGTGGTCGACCGTGAGCTGCTCGAGCCGGTCATAGCGCAGCCGGTACAGGCGTGAATCGCCGACATGCGCGATTGATATGCGGTCGTCGTGAAACCAGGCGAGCAGCAGTGTGGTGCCCATCCCCTGGTACTGTGAATTTTTTTGCGCGACCTTCAGTATCGCGAGGTTGGCTTTCTCGGCAGCGCGCTTCGCTGACAGCAACTGTGGCGACAGTTTCCCGTCAGCGGAATTCCTGGCCGAACCCAGGTTCGGCAGCGGGGCCTTCAACTCCCCCATAATCACCGAGGTCGCCATGGTGCTGGCCACATCGCCGGCCATGTAGCCGCCCATGCCATCGGCCAGCACCGCCAGGCTGATCTCGTTGTCGATCGCGATGCTGTCCTCATTGAACTTGCGCACCACCCCGGGATCGGTGGCGCTGGCGAATTCCAACATACTCTGTTCTGTCATGCGTTCAACTCTCCCTGAGAACCGGTCGCACCCGGCTGCATGAGCATAATATCAACAAAGGAGCACAGCGTTAACAATATTGGCTTTACTTATTATTTGCAGAACTCTCTCACTCCCGGACTGCTCGCCGCAAGAGCCATCCATCTTGACACAACATGGCGAAAAAACTACTGTTATGGGCCAATCCGGGATTATCTCCACCAGAAAATTTTTAGCATCGATTACCCAATGGAAGTCAAGCAATTAGGTCGTTACGAGATCCTGTCAGAACTCGGGCAGGGCGCTATGGGCGTGGTCTACAAAGCCGTCGACCCGCTCATAGACCGCACTGTCGCAATCAAGACCATCAATCTCAATCTGTCCAAAGATGAGCTCGCGGATTTCGAGGAGCGCTTCAATCGCGAAGCAAAATCCGCCGGTCGGCTGAACCATCCCAATATCGTCACGATTTACGATGTGGGCAGGGCCGGCCACGTCGCCTTTATGGCCATGGAGTACCTGGAAGGACGCGAGCTCAAGGAAATCGTCGCCAGCGGCGAAATACTGCAACCGGAGAGGATCGCCGAAATCATCGCCCAGGTCGCCAACGGTCTGGCGTACGCCCACGAGCACGGCATAGTTCACCGCGACATCAAGCCCGCCAACATCATGGTGCTGCGCAATGGCAGCGTGAAAATCACCGATTTCGGCATCGCCAAGATGTCGTCCGGCTCCAGAACCCAAATCGGCATCATTCTCGGATCGCCCAAGTACATGTCGCCGGAACAGGTGGCAGGCAAACCCGTGGACGGCCGCTCCGATATCTTCTCGCTGGGGGCGGTGCTGTATGAACTGCTCACCGGCAAGCCGGCTTTCGGCGGTGAAGACAGCACCCTTACCAGCATCATGTACCGGGTTCTGAACGAAATGCCGTCACCCCCTGCAAGCGTCAACCCCTCCATTCCCGGATCATTCGACCATATTGTCGCCAGGGCGCTGGCGAAGGAACCGGAAATGCGCTACCAATCCGCGCGGGAAATGGCCAACGACCTCGAGAACTACAAGAGCCTGACTGCCTCGGCGCCACCACCCTCCGCAGCTCCATCCGCCGCCTATGCTGGCCGCAAAAACAGCGCCAACGATGGCGATGCCACCGTGGTGCTGGATGCTCGGCAAGTTATGTCAGCGCCCGCTCGGCGCGGACAAAAAATGCTTGCAGGCGCTTCAGCCGCTGTTCTTCTTGCTGTGATCGCGGCTGCACTGCTCGTCAATTCAAGCCGCGAGACCACAACAACAGCGAGCCAGGACAAAAAGCCGGTTACGGACACGATCGTTTCTGCTCCTACCGAAAAACCGCTGCCCTCCTCGGCGGCTGAAAATAATCCGCCCGCAGGGCAACAGCAAGATAACGGGACGCCGGTCGCACCGGCTTCTTCCCAGTCCACCCTTGCCTTCAGGGTGCTCCCCTGGGGAGAGGTCTTCATCGACGGAAAGAGTCAGGGCGCCTCGCCGCCGCTCAAGGAAATCGATCTATCCCCCGGCAAGCACCGCATCGAGATCAAAAACAGCAGTTTCCCCCCCTATCGCAAAACTGTGAATCTGGAGGCCGGGGAAAGCACAACTATCCAGCATAAATTCAAACAAGGAATATTGGAATGACACCCTCCCTCCGATCAAGCATCCTGATACCAGCCCTGCTTCTTTTGCTCGGCGCCGGCTGTTCTTCCGGCCCGGTCAGGGATATCGGGCTTGACAAGCTCTCGCCGCGCAAGGCGGAACAGGAACTTTCTATCGGGATAAGAAGCTACGAGGAAGGCAGCTACAAAACCGCGGCAAAACACCTGCAGGGCGCGCTGGACAGCGGCCTGACTTTTGGTGGCGATGCCGTCAGGGCTCATAAATATCTGGCATTCATCCATTGCCTGTCGAACCGGGAGAGGCAATGTCGGGATGAATTCAGGAAAGCGCTGGAACTGGACAGCAAATTCGAGCTGGATCCGGCAGAAGCCGGGCATCCCGTATGGGGACCGGCATTCCGCGCTGTCAAGGCGGAACACAGGAAATAGGCTACTGGGGCGGCGCGGAAGCGCCTTGCCTGCTGCCCGCCTGTGCCGATGGGCAGCCTTTCAGGCAAAACTCCAGCTTGATCCCGGCGATTTCGATAATGTCGTGATCTTCCAGCACTTGGGGCTGCTCACTGATGGCTACGCCATTCAGTAGCGGCCTTTTCTCGCCTTCCAGGTGGGTCAGGGCGTAGCCTTCCGGACGGCGCATAATCACCGCCACCTGTATGCCGGGTTTCCCCAGTGTGGTCAATATCCGGTCCAAATCCATTTTTTGTCCAGCACCCACCCCGCTTAAAATCTGCAATCCCGCTTGCGGCGGCAGCCCGTTGGACGGGCTTCTTGTTCCCGGGCTGCGCCCCTCAGCCCCCCCTCCTGAGGACAGGGGGCGAGGGTTCGAAACCGGCCTGCCAGGTGATGCGTTTATCTGCATGGTCGAGGAAAAAGTTGGGGTTTGCCGCAACCTATTCTCGTGGATAGACAGCGTGTCGTCGGCACTCTGGATAGAATTTTCGATGTGGCGCAACTTGCCGGAACGTCGGATCGCCTCTTCGTCCGGTTTGAGCTCGAGGGGTTCGAACACATATTTCAGAATGTGTTTCGCAATCCTGATTTCGTCGCCATCCCGCAGCAGGCATTTCTTGATGCTTTTGCCGTTGACCTTGGTGCCGTTGGTGCTGTTCAGGTCTTCCAGAAAGGAGTCGTTGCGGATGGTGATGAGCAGGGCATGGCTCCCGCTCACGGCCGAATGTGCCAATTGCAGATCGTTGTTCGGCTTGCGCCCGATGAAGATGCGCTCGCGATCAAGCTGGCACTCCCCGACCAGCCCCCCTTCCAAATAGACAAGCAGTTTTGACATATTGCAGCTACGTCCCACCCGTTTTCGTTATTTTAACTTTAAAGAGTTCTTCGAGAGTGATGATGTCACTTAATCTCAAGCTCTGCAATACGCCACCGCCTCGTCGAGCCGCTCCACCGTGACCACCTCCATGCCGGCGATGCCCTGTTTCGGCTTATTGGCCAAGGGGATCACGGCATGGGTAAAGCCCAGCTTGGCGGCCTCCTTGAGGCGCTCCTGGCCGCGTTGCACCGGGCGCACCTCGCCGGCCAGGCCCACCTCGCCGAACACCACCAGCTTTGCAGGCAACGGCTTGTTGCGCAGGGAGGAAACAATCGCCAGCAGCACGGCCAGATCGGCGGCGGGTTCGGTGATCTTGACCCCACCCACGGCATTGACGAATACATCCTGATCGAAGCAGGCGATGCCGGCATGGCGGTGCAGCACCGCCAGCAGCATCGCCAGCCGGTTCTGCTCCAGGCCGACGGAGAGGCGGCGCGGGTTGGGCGCGTGCGCCTCGTCCACCAGCGCCTGGACTTCTACCAGCAAGGGGCGCGTTCCCTCCTGCGTCACCATCACGCACGAGCCCGCCACTTCCTGGCCATGGTGCGACAGGAACAGCGCGGAAGGATTGCTCACTTCGCGCAAGCCCTTCTCCGTCATGGCGAATACGCCCAGCTCGTTGACCGCGCCGAAGCGGTTCTTGAAGGCGCGGATCAGGCGGAAGCTGGAGTTGCTGTCGCCCTCGAAATACAGCACGGTATCGACGATATGCTCCAGCACGCGCGGCCCCGCCAATGCGCCTTCCTTGGTCACGTGGCCGACTAGGATGACGGTGATGCCGGCCTGCTTCGCCAGCCGGGTCAGCTGCGCGGCACACTCGCGCACCTGCGCCACGCTGCCGGGGGCGGATTGCAACGCCTCGGAGTAAACGGTCTGGATCGAATCGATCACCGCCACCTCGGGCTGATGCGCGATCAGTGTGGCACTGATTTTTTCCAGCTGAATTTCCGCCAGCAGCTGGACCGGCCCGGCGTCGAGAGCCAATCGCCTGGCTCGTAGCGCGATCTGCTGTGCCGACTCCTCGCCGCTGACGTACAACACCCTTTTGTGTGCGCCGAGATGGCATAGCGCCTGGAGCAATAAAGTCGACTTGCCGATGCCGGGATCGCCGCCGATCAGGACGACGCCGCCTTGCACCAGTCCGCCGCCGAGAACGCGATCGAATTCGGCGATGCCGGTGGTCTGACGCGGCGTTTCCAGCGCCTCCACATCGGACAGGCGCTGCAACTGGCTTGGCTGAGCCAGCGCGCTGTAGCGGTTGACCGGCGCCGCTTCGGCAACCGTTTCCACCAGCGTGTTCCACGCCATGCAGTGCGGGCACTGCCCCTGCCACTTGGGAATTTGGCCGCCGCATTCGGTGCAGGTATAGACGGATTTCTGCTTGGCCATTTCAGACTTCCACTACTGGAACTCTAGGCGCCAAGGCGCACAGCAATTCGTAGCTGATGGTGGATGCGGCGGCAGCGACTTCCTCCACCGGCAGCCCATTTCCCCACAAGGTCACCGGGCTGCCGATGCCGGCATCGGGAAGATCTGTGAGATCAACGCACAGCATGTCCATGGAAACGCGCCCCAAGGTGCGGGTGGAAACGTCGTGGACCAGGACCGGCGTACCGGTCGGAGCATGGCGCGGGTAGCCGTCGGCATAGCCGCAGGCGACGACGCCTACGCGCATGGGTCCATCCGCCCGGAAAGTTCTGCCATAGCCCACTGCATCCCCCGCCCGCAGCGCCTGCACGGCAATGATGCCGCTCTCCAGCGTCATGACCGGCTTCAGATCCAGGCTTTCCGCACTCGCGTCCGCAAACGGCGATGAGCCATAGAGCATGATACCCGGGCGCACCCAGTCGCCGTGGGTTTCGGGATGACGCAGGATGGCGGCGGAATTGGCCAGGCTGCGCGGCAACGCCAGTCCGTCGGCAAGTCCGTCGAAACAGGCCAGCTGAGCGGCGACCCCTTCTGACTCGCTGGTACCCTTCGGGGCATCGGCGCTGGCGAAATGGGTCATCAGTGTAATCTTGCCAACCGAACGGGAAGACCGGAGCCGCTGCAAGGCGGACGGCAAAGCCTCCGGCTTGAAGCCGAGCCGGTTCATTCCGCTGTTGATCTTGAGGAACACATCGAGCTTGAGCGGCAGACCCGACGCTGCCAGCATTTCAATCTGTTCGGCGTGATGGATTGCGCTGACCAGGCGGTATTCAGCCAGTGCGGGCAGTTCGTCGGCGCTGAAGAAGCCTTCCAGCAGCAGGATGGTCTGATTGAAGCCGGCCTCGCGCAGGGCGATCCCTTCGCTCAGATTGAGCACGGCAAAGCCTTCGGCACCGGCCAGCGCGCCCGCCACTCGCAGCATGCCGTGGCCGTAAGCGTTGGCCTTGATCACGGCCAATGCGCGCGACTGCGGGGCACAGCCGCGCGCCACCGCGAGATTGTGCTTGAGAGCGGAAAGATCGATGCGGGCCCGAATCGGCCGGGTCATGATCGGGCACCGTTGCGGCGCACCCAGGAATCAGAACTAATACGACCCGGCATGGGCATAATTCTCGAACCGGGTGTACTCCCCGAGGAAAGTCATCCTTACCATGCCGATCGGGCCGTTGCGCTGCTTGCCGATAATGATCTCGGCGATACCCTTGTCCGGGGTATCGGAGTTGTAGACTTCGTCGCGGTAGATGAACAGGATCAGGTCGGCGTCCTGCTCGATGGCGCCGGATTCGCGCAGATCCGACATCACCGGGCGCTTGTTGGGGCGCTGCTCGAGGCTGCGGTTGAGCTGCGAAAGCGCGATCACCGGCACGTCCAGCTCCTTGGCCAATGCCTTGAGGCCGCGCGAAATCTCGGAAATCTCGGTGGCGCGGTTTTCGCCGCCGCCGCCTTTTCCGCTGCCGCTCATCAACTGCAGGTAGTCGATCACGATCAGGCCCAATTTTCCGCACTGGCGGTGCAGACGGCGAGCCCGCGCGCGCAGGTCGAGCACGGTCAGTGCAGCGCTTTCATCGATGTAGATAGGCGCGTCGTTGAGCTTCCCCACTGCATAGGTCAGTTTCTGCCAGTCCTCGTCCTGCAGGCGCCCGGTGCGCACCCGGTGCTGGTCGAGGCGACCGATCGAGCCCAGCATACGCGTCACCAGCTGAGTGCCGCCCATTTCCATACTGAACACCGCCACCGGCAAGCCGGTCTGCATCGCCACATTCTCACCGATATTCAGGGAAAACGCGGTCTTTCCCATACTCGGCCGCCCGGCTACGATAATCAGGTCGCCCGCCTGAAGGCCTGAAGTTTTTTCGTCCAGATCCTGGAAGCCGGTCGGGATACCGGTGACATCGCTCGGATTCTCGCGCTGGAACAGCATATCGATGCGTTCCACCACCTGGGTCAGAAGCGGCTGGATCTCGACGAAACCCTGTTTGCCGCGCGCGCCCGCCTCGGCGATCTCGAATACTTGCGCTTCGGCTTCGTCGAGCAACTGCGCAACCGAGCGTCCGGTCTGGCTGAGCGCGCTTTCCGCGATGCCGCTGCCCACCTCGGCCAGGCGACGCAATACCGCGCGTTCCCGCACAATTTCGGCATAGCGGCGGATGTTGGCAGCGCTCGGGGTATTCTGCGCCAGCGCGCCGAGATAAGCCAATCCCCCCGCGTCGACCAGCTTGGCCGTGTTCTCGAGCGATTCCGCCACGGTGATCACGTCCGCCGGCCTGGCATGCTCCACCAGCTTGCTGATGTGCCGGTATATCAGGCGGTGGTCGTGGCGGTAAAAATCCTCCTCGGTAATCAGGTCGGCGATCTTGTCCCAGGCGCTGTTGTCGAGCAACAGGCCGCCCAGCACAGACTGCTCCGCCTCGACTGAATGGGGGGGCAACCTGAGAGAGTCAAGTTGTTGATCGTTCATATATTTTTTAAACTTCAGCTATGCAACAGGGTAAAAAAACAAGGTGTAAGTATACCCAAATCCCGCAGGCAGACACAAAGAAAAAGGGGGCTGCAAGCAGCCCCCTTTTTCCGGAACCAGTAGAACCTTAGCTAGTACCAAGCACGGAAACCGTGATCTTGGCAGTCGCATCGTGATGCAGCGCGATGGTAATGGGATAATCGCCGATCTGCTTGAGGTGGCCTTCGGGCATGCGGATATCCGCTTTGGCAACCTCGAAGCCCTGGGCTTTCAGGGCTTCGGCGATATCGGTGTTGGTCACCGAGCCGAACAGCCTGCCGTCCACACCGGCCTTCTGGGAAATCTGCACCATCAAGCCTTCCAGCTTCTCGGCGCGCGCCTGGGCATCGGCGAGAATCGCGGCCTGCTGCTTTTCCAGTTCTGCGCGGCGCGCTTCGAACTCGGCCTTGTTCTGCTCCGTGGCCCGCTTGGCCTTGCCCTGAGGAATCAGGAAATTTCGGCCATAACCATCCTTGACCTTGACGATGTCACCCAGTTGGCCGAGGTTAACGACCTTTTCCAATAAAATCAGTTGCATCTGGAGACTCCTTAGTGCTGGTCAGTGTAGGGAATCAGGGCCAGGAAGCGGGCGCGCTTGATAGCGGTGCCCAGCTGACGCTGATAGCGGGTTTTCGTGCCGGTAATGCGGCAGGGAATGATCTTGCCGTTTTCAGCGATAAAATCCTTCAGTATCTCGGTGTCTTTGTAATCGACTTCCTTAATACCTTCAGCGGTGAATTTGCAAAACTTGCGGCGTTTGAACATACCGCCGCGGCTAGTCGGCCGGGTCGGTTTCTTCGTGGTAGGACGTGCCATTTTCAACCTCTCTCAATCAATTCAATTTTATTCAGGTGCAATACCAGTTGCTGACTGTGCAGGCTCTTGCGTGCCAGGAACCCCTCCGCCTTGATGCTGTCGCCGGCTTTCCAGCCCGCTACGGCTTGGGCGGGCTTCCCCATCGCCATCGCGGGGATTTCGCACTCAACCTTGCGCTTGAACCCAGCTTCGATCTGCTCGGACACGTGGCTGATTTTTAAGGCCATCAGCGGCAAACCAGCGGGGGTGTAACGCAAGGCATCCATCTCGGCGATCCGGCCAGTCAGGACAACCTGGTTGCAGTCCACTTAGGCGGCGGTTACCTGCTCGGCAGGCGTCTCGACCTTAGGCTCGGCCGGGGTTTCCACGATTCTGGCCCGGTCTTCCTTCATCATCGGAGAAGGCGTGGTTACGGCTTCCTTGGTGCGGATGGTGAGGTGGCGCAGCACCGCATCGTTGAATTTGAAGGCGTGCTCAAGTTCGTCCAGGGTTTCCTGGTCGCACTCGATATTCATCAGCACGTAGTGTGCCTTGTGCATCTTCTGGATCGGGTAGGCCATCTGGCGGCGGCCCCAGTCTTCGAGGCGATGGATCTGACCGCTTTTCGCTGTGATCAGGGCGCGATAGCGTTCGACCATGGCGGGCACCTGCTCGCTCTGATCGGGATGAACGATAAATACAATTTCGTAATGTCGCATGCATGCTCCTTATGGATATAAAGCCTCCCGCCATGCGGGACGGTGAGGCAAGGTGAAAAACCGGGTATTCTAGTGAAAAACCGGTGAAAAATCAAATGAGATTGCGTTGCCGCCGGGTTTCATACAGGCAGATGCCGCTGGCGACGGAGACATTCAGGCTTTCGACGCTGCCGAACATCGGGATGCGCACCAGCAGGTCGCAGGTTTCCCGTGTGAGGCGGCGCAAGCCCTCGCCTTCGGCCCCCAGCACCCAGGCTACCGGGCCATCGAGCCTGGCGGAAAACAGGTCGCCCTCCGCCTCGCCCGCCGCGCCGACCACCCAGATGCCCGCCTCCTTGATCTCGCGCAGGCTGCGGGCAAGGTTGGTGACGGAGACAAACGGCACGGTTTCCGCCGCACCGCAGGCGACCTTGCGCACCGTGGCATTAAGCCCGGCGGCGCGGTCTTTTGGCACGACCACGGCGTGCGCCCCCATGGCATCGGCCACGCGCAGGCAGGCCCCCAGGTTGTGCGGGTCTTGCACGCCGTCCAGCACCAGCAGCAGCGCCGGTTCGCTCAAGCCCTCGATCACGTCGAACACGTCATGGTATTGGCGTGCCGCTTCGACTTTGGCCACCACGCCCTGATGTTTATCGTGACCCGCCATGCCATCAAGGCGATGGCGCTCGGCAAAAATAACGCGCACGCCCTGGGTTTCTGCCAGTTGCAGCAGCTCGCGGGCACGGGGGTCATTCCTCTCCCGATGCAGGTAGATTTCGACCACACCTTGCGGGTTTTGCCGCATGCGGCTGACCACGGCATGAAAGCCGTAAATGAAGCTGTCGGCCATCAGTGCGCGGGCTTGCGTTTCCGGCTGCGCGGCTTGCTGCCTTCCTTTTCCCTGCCTTCCCTGGCAGCGCGTGGCCGGCCTTCGCCGGTTTCCTTGGCAGTACGCCGTCTGGCCGTTAGCGGCGCCTTGATCACAGGCTCTGCCATCACGAAGTCGATCTTGGTGGTTTCAAGATCAACCCGCACCACCTTGACCCGCATCCGGTCGCCCAGACGGATGCGCTGGCCGCTGCGCTCGCCCGTCAACTGGTGCTTGGCGGCGTCGAAATGGAAATAATCGTCGCCCAGCTCGGTGATATGCACCAGGCCTTCCACATAAATGTTGTCGAGCGCGATAAATGCACCGAACCCGGTGACGCTGGCGACGGTGCCGTCGAAGGTCTCGCCCACTTTGTCCTGCATGTAGTAGCACTTAAGCCAGTCGTTGACATCACGCGTCGCCTCGTCGGCACGGCGCTCGGTCAGGGAGCAGTGGATACCCAGTTCCGCCCATTTGCCGGGCTTGTATTTCTCTTTGTTCAGCACCGCTTTGATGGCACGGTGCACCAGCAAGTCGGGATAGCGGCGGATCGGCGAGGTAAAGTGGGTGTAAGACTCATAGGCCAGGCCGAAATGGCCGACGTTGTCCGGGCTGTACACCGCCTGCCGCAGCGAACGCAGCATGACGGTCTGCAGCAGCTGCTCGTCGGGCCGCCCTTTTACCTTGGACAGCAGCTTGGCGTAGTCCTTGGCGTGAGGATCATCGCCGCCGGCAAGGGGCAGGCCGAACTCCTTGAGGAATTCGCGCAGCCCTTCCAGTTTTTCCGGGGTCGGCCCCTCGTGGATGCGATACAGCGTGGGGTGCTCGTTCTTCTGCAGGAAATCAGAGGCGCACACGTTGGCGGCCAGCATACATTCCTCGATCACGCGGTGGGCGTCGTTGCGGTGGACCGGCACGATGCGCTCGATCTTGCCCTGATCGTTGAAGATCATCTGCGTTTCGACGGTCTCGAAATCGATCGCGCCGCGCTTCTCGCGCGCCTTGGCCAGCACCTTGAACAGCTTGTAAAGCTCCTGAACGTGCGGCAGCAGCTCATCGTGTTCCTGGGCTTCCGGCCCCTTTGGATCGGCCAGCATCGCCGCCACCGTTGTATACGTGAAGCGCTTGTGGGAATTCATCACCGCCGGGTAAAAGCGGTATTTCCTGACCTCGCCGCTGCCGTCGATGTCCATTTCGCACACCATGCACAGCCGTTCCACGTGCGGATTGAGCGAGCACAGGCCGTTGGACAGCTCTTCCGGCAGCATGGGAATGACGCGACGGGGAAAGTACACCGAATTGCCGCGGTCGAGCGCTTCCCGGTCGAGGTCGTCCTTGGGCTGGACGTAATGGCTGACGTCGGCAATCGCCACATACAGCTTCCAGCCGCCCTTGCTCAGGATCTTCCAGCCCTTGTCCAGCTTGCGGCAGAACACCGCGTCGTCGAAGTCGCGCGCCGTCTCGCCGTCGATGGTGACGAGCGGCAGGTCGCGCACATCCTCGCGCCCCGCCATATCCTTTTTCAGCACTTTCGGCGCGAATTTTTTCGCCAGGCTTTCCACCTCAGGCGGGAACTCGTAGGGCAGCGCGTGCTTGCGCAGCGCAATCTCGATTTCCATGCCGGGGTCGGTGTAATGGCCGAGGATTTCCACCACTTGTCCGACCGGTTTGACATGCTTGCTCGGCTGCTCGATGATTTCTATCATCACCACCTGGCCGGGCGTGGCGCCCATGTCGCCGCCCGGCGTGATCAGGAAATCCTGGCTGATGCGCTTGTTCTCGGCCACCGCGAACAGGATGCCGTGCTCGTTGAAAAGCCGCCCCACCACGCGAGTGTTGGCGCGCTCCAGCACTTCGACGATGCTGCCTTCGGGGCGGCCGCGCCTATCCTCGCCGATCACGCGCGCCATGACGTGGTCGCCATGCAGCACTTTCTGCATCTGGCTCGGGCCAAGGAACAGGTCAGGACTGCCATCATCCGGCACCAGGAAGCCGAAACCGTCCTTATGCCCCTGCACCGTGCCCTTGATCAGGTCTAGCTTGTCCACCACGCACACCGCATGCTTGCGGTTGCGCATGATCTGGCCGTCGCGCTCCATCGCCCTGAGGCGGCGACTGAAAACGTCCACCTCGTCATCCCTGATTTCCAGAATTTTGGCGAGCTTTTCCTCGGCGACGGGCACGCCCTGTTCGGTGAGGATCTGCAAAATGTACTCCCGGCTCGGCAGCGGATGCTCATACTGGGCACGCTCGCGTTCCAGGAAGGGGTCTTTGGATCTGATTTTCTTCGTTGACAAAAGGTCTTTTTCCTATTAAAGTTCGCGCTTCACGAATTGCCCAGATGGCGGAATTGGTAGACGCGCACGGTTCAGGTCCGTGTGCCGCAAGGTGTGGAGGTTCGAGTCCTCTTCTGGGCACCAAATCAAAAAATGGCGGGTTCTCTTAGAGCCCGCCATTTTTTTATACTTCAAACGGATGACGCAGCACGATGGTCTCATCCCGGTCCGGCCCGGTCGAAATGATATCGATCGGCACGCCGCAGACTTCCTCCATGCGCCTGAGATAAGCCCGCGCCGCGGCAGGCAGGGCAGCGTAACTCTTCACGCCGACAGTGCTATCCTTCCAGCCCGGCATTTCCTCGTAAATCGGCTCGCACCTGGCCAATGTTTCCGCGCCCGCCGGCAGGATATCGAGGGTTTCGCCATCCACCTTGTAACCGATGCCGATACGCACGGTTTCCATGCCGTCCATGACGTCCAGCTTGGTGACACACAGTCCCGTCACGCCGTTGATCTGGATCGAGCGCTTGAGCGCTGCCGCGTCGAACCAGCCGCAGCGCCGCGCACGACCGGTCGTAGAGCCGAATTCGTTACCGCGCTCGGCCAGGTACTTGCCGGTGTCGTCGAACAGCTCGGTGGGGAACGGTCCCGCGCCAACGCGGGTTGTATAGGCCTTGGTGATGCCCAGCACGTAATGCAGCATCTGTGGCCCCACACCACTGCCGGTGGCGGCATTGGAAGCGATGCAGTTGGAGGAAGTCACGAACGGGTAAGTGCCGTGATCGATGTCCAGCAGCGCGCCCTGCGCGCCTTCGAACAGCAGGCTGCTTCCCCCTTTGTGGGCCTCGAACAGCAAACGCGGCACATCGGCCACCATCGGCTTGATGCGCTCCGCCACTGCCAGGGTCTCTTCCAGGGTCTTCTGGAAATCCACCGTATCGGCATGAAAGTAATTCTTCAGCACAAAGTTGTGGTAGTCGAGAATTTCGCCCAGCTTGGCCGCCAGGCGCTCGCGGTGGAACATATCCTGAATGCGGATGCCGCGGCGCGACACCTTGTCCTCGTAGGCCGGGCCGATGCCGCGACCGGTGGTGCCGATCTTGCCCGCACCCTTGGCCAGCTCGCGGGCCTGATCCAGCGCAACGTGGTGGGGCATGATGACCGGGCAGGCTTCGGAGATCTTCAGCCGGCTCCACACCGCCACACCGGCGGATTCCAGCATGTCCATCTCTTCCAGCAAGGCCTGCGGCGACACCACCACGCCATTGCCGATATAGCATTGCACTTTATCGCGCAGGATGCCGGACGGGATCAGATGCAGCACGGTTTTCCTGCTGTCGATCACCAGGGTATGGCCGGCATTGTGCCCGCCCTGGAAGCGCACCACGCCCTGGGCATGGTCGGTGAGCCAGTCCACGATCTTGCCCTTGCCCTCATCCCCCCACTGGGTACCGATTACCACTACATTTTTTGCCATGCTGTACAAATCCTTATGCAACGATTTTCGCTGTTATTTATTAAACCTCGACCACACCCCATCCGCCGTCGCCCCGCACCAGGACACGGTCGTAATTCAATTCATCCCGGTTCAGCTGGTGACCCGGCAGATCCATCACCACCACCTCGCCCTGGGCACGCAAAAGGCTGATTCTATCCTGTAACGCGGCATCCTGAACATAAGGCGCGAGAATAGCTTTTGGCAAGGCCGGCGCAGGCAGCGCCCCAAGCACGGCACGCAGGTCCATGCTAAAACCCGTAGCCGGACGGGAACGCCCGAATGTCTTGCCCACTTCGTCGTAGCGCCCGCCCAGTGCGACCGCATTCGCCCAGCCCGCGGCATAGGCGGCAAACACCACCCCGCTGTGATAATGGTAGCCACGCAACTCGGCAAGATCGAAACAGAGGCTGGATACGTCTCTTTGCACCTGCTTGCCGATGGTGCGCAAATCGTCCAGCGCCTTGCGAATTTCGGGATGATCGGGCAGATGCCGCTGCGCATCATCCAGCGCCTCCGTGCCGCCGTAGAGCCGCGGCAACAGGCATAGCGCCTCACGGGTAAGCTTGTCCAGTGTGGTAGTCAGCTCGGTCAGGCCGGGAACATCCTTGCCCTGCATCGCCTGGAACAGCTCCACCTCCTGCTCCGGGGAAACCCCCGCACGCTCGATCAGGCTGTGGAATATCGCAACGTGGCCGAGGTCGAGCTGCACCGATTCGACACCGGCAAACTGCAGGGCCTTGAGCATCAACTGCTGGATCTCCACGTCGCTTTCGATGCCGGCATGGCCAAACAACTCGGCCCCGATCTGCAGCGGTTCGCGTGTCTGCATTTGACCATCGGGCAGGGTGTGGAGCACGCTGCCGGCATAGCACAACCTGACCACGCCCTGACGGTTCAACAGATGGGCATCGATGCGCGCCGCCTGCGGCGTGATGTCGGCGCGCAGGCCCATCAAGCGGCCGGAAAGCTGGTCCACCACCTTGAAGGTCTTGAGATCCATGTCGCGGCCAGTGCCGGACAGGAGCGAGGGCATGTATTCCAGCAGCGGCGGGATCACCAGTTGGTAGCCGCAGGCGTGGAACCAGTCGAGCAGCTGGCGGCGGGCATGCTCAAAGCGCAGCGCCCCGGCCGGCAGCATATCCTCAATGTATTCGGGGAGTAGCCAGTTATGCATGATCAATTAATCAGAAATAGCAGCAGCAAGCCGCCCATCATCGAAGTCAGTCCGACGAAGCGCAACTGGCCGTCGGACATTTCAGTCATTTTGCGAAAGGTTTCACGCCACAGGGCAGGGGCCAGGAACGGCAGTATCCCCTCCAACACGAGCATCAGCGCCAAAGCCGCAAACAGGCTGGTTTTCACAGCTCAAGCCACTTCCGTTTTTTTTATTTGCCCGGAGACTTCAGGTACTTGAAGAACTCCGAACTGGGGTCCAGCACCATCACGTCGCTCTTGTTCTTGAACGTCTGCCGGTAGGCTTCCATGCTGCGATAGAATGCATAGAATTCGGGGTTCTGGCCGAAGGCTTCGGCATACGTTGCCGCCGCCTTGGCGTCTCCTTCGCCCTTGGTGCGCTGCGCCTCCCGGTAGGCCTCGGCGAGTATGATCTCGCGCTGCCGGTCGGCGTCGGCACGGATTTTCTCCGCCTCGCCGGCACCGGTGGAACGCAGTTCATTGGCGACCCGCTTGCGCTCGGCCTCCATGCGCTGGTACACGGATTCGCTCACTTCCTGCGGCAGATCTACCCGCTTCAGGCGCACGTCGAGCACCTGTACGCCGATCGTACGCGCATCGGCATCGGCTTTCTGACGCAAAATCTCCATGATCTGGTCGCGCTGCCCGGAAACCACGTCGTGCACGGTACGCTTGCCGAACTCGGCGCGCAGGCCGTCGTTGATGGTCTGCGACAGGCGGAGGTGGGCGCGCGTCTCATCACCGCCGACGCTGACATAGTACTGCTTGACGTCAACGACGCGCCACTTGACGAAAGAATCCACCAGCACGTTTTTCTTTTCCGAAGTGATGAATCGCTCCGGCTCAGCCGAAGTCAGGGTAAGCACACGGGTATCGAAAAAGCGCACGTTTTGCAAAAACGGCACCTTGAAATACAGGCCCGGCGCCTTTTTCACATCGATGATCTCGCCCAACTGGAAAACAATCGCATTCTGGCGTTGATCGACGGTGAACATGGTCAGGCTGAGCACGATAAAGACTGCGATCAGTCCGGTCATGATGACATTAAGATGTTTCATGGGCGCACCTCCCGTTCGCGGCTGCGGAAGGCTTCACGCGAGCGCACTGTGCTTTCCGCCGCGGGCGCGGGCGGCTCCGGCGCCTTCGCCGGAGGGGCATCGGCCAGCACGGGCGAACCACTCCCCGCGCTCTGGATCAGCTTGTCCAGCGGCAGGTAGAGCAGACTGTTGCCGCCCTTCTGGTCCACCAGCACCTTGCTGGAGTTGCTCATCATCTGCTGAACCGTGTCCAGATACATGCGGTCGCGCGTCACCTTCGGCGCCTTGCTGTATTCCACCAGGATCTGCTTGAAGCGGCTGGCATCGCCCTGGGCGTTGGCGATCACGCGCTGCTTGTAGCCCAGCGACTCCTCCAGCAGGCGTGAAGCAGCACCGCGCGCCCTCGGAATGACATCGTTGGCGTAAGCCTGGCCTTCGTTCTTGGCACGCTCCTTGTCCTGACCCGCCTTCACCGCATCGTCGAACGCCGCCTGCACCTGCTCAGGCGGCTGGGCATTCTGCATCGTCACCTTGCTGATACTGATGCCGGTCTTGTAGCGGTCGAGGATCTCCTGCATCAGTTTGGCGGCGCGCGCTGCGATTTCGGCGCGCCCTTCATACAACACAAAGTCCATTTTGCTCTTGCCCACTATTTCGCGTATCGCCGTTTCCGCTGCCTGGTGCACCGCATCGTCGGGATGCCGGTTGTTGAACAGATAATCTTCCGGGCTTTTCAGGATGTACTGCACGGCGAACTGGATGTCGATGATGTTCTCGTCGTCGGTCAGCATCAGCGACTCTTTCAGCATCTTGCTCTTGACGTTGGCGCGGTAGCCCACCTCGACTGTACGCACCTGCTGCATATTGACCACTTCGGCGCTCTCGATCGGATAGGGAAAGCGCCAGCGCGGGCCCGGCTCGGTCGTTTCGACGAACTTTCCGAAACGCAGCACCACCCCGCGCTCGCCGGCATTGACGATGTAAAAGCCGCTGCCCAGCCAGATCAGGATCGCCAGCAGCGGGATCAGACCCAGACTGGCGGACAATTTTCCGCCACCCGGCGCCGGGGCCGCACCGCCACCACCGCCCTTGGCGCCGAACATCGCGTTCAGCTTCTGGTTGAAACGGCGCCACAATTCATCGAGGTCAGGCGGCCCACCGCTACTCTTCTTGCCCCAATCGGGATCGTTCCATGCCATATTATTTTTTCCAAGTAACCAAATTCGAGTCAAATTTCTACGCTGGCCCGGTGCTGCGCCACCGCTTGCGGCGCCTCCGCCCGGTGCTGGCGGCTGCATTCAGCCAGCGCCGACCTCAGCAGATCGAGCCCTGCGCCACTTTGCGCACTGATCCAAATACGGCTAATTCTACCATACTCATCCCGCTCCAAGCCGGGCGCCAAACCATTGACGTCGATTTTGTTGAACACCATGAGCTGAGGAATCCGGTCTGCGCCGATCTCGGCCAGTACCTTGTTCACTTCCACAATTTGCCGGTCACGGTTGGAACTGGAGGCGTCCACCACATGCAGCAGAAGATCGGCCTCCACCGCCTCTTCCAGCGTGGCACGGAAGGCGGCCACCAGAGTATGCGGCAAATGCTTGATGAAACCAACTGTGTCCGACAGCACCACGGAACCGCCTTCAGGAACAAAAAATTTGCGCGAGGTGGTATCCAGCGTGGCAAACAGCTGGTCTGCCGCGTAGGCTTGGGCGTGGGTCAGCCGGTTAAACAGGGTGGATTTTCCGGCGTTGGTGTAGCCGACTATGGATACCGACAGCACGTTGGCGCGGCCCCTGGCACGGCGCTGCACGCTGCGCTGCCGCCCCAGCTTGACCAGCTTTTCCTTGAGCAGCTTGACCCGCTTTCCCAGCAGGCGGCGGTCGGTTTCGAGCTGGGTCTCGCCCGGTCCGCGCAGCCCGATACCCCCCTTTTGCCGCTCAAGGTGGGTCCAGCCGCGCACCAGCCGCGTCGCCAGATGCTCCAGCTGCGCCAGCTCCACCTGCAGCTTGCCCTCGTGGCTTTGGGCGCGCTGCGCAAAAATGTCGAGGATCAGGCTGGTGCGGTCGAGCACGCGGCATTCAAGCCGCTGCTCCAGATTGCGCTGCTGCGCAGGGGAAAGTTCGTGATCGAATATAACCAGATTGGCTTCGCTGTCGGCCACGGCCCCGGCGATCTCGTCGACCTTGCCCTTGCCCGCGAACAGCGCCGCATCGGGCCGGGAACGCTTGCCCCGCACGACACCCAGGATGCTGACGCCGGCACTTTCAGTCAGGCGCTTCAGCTCTTCCTGGCTTTCCTCGTAATCCGCGTTACCGAAATCCAGGCTGACCAGGACGGCAGCGTCACCGCTGCCCGGACGTTCAAACATCAACTCTCGGCGGGGTGTTCAAAAGACATATTCACGGGACGTACCGGCACCACCGTTGAAATCGCATGCTTATAGACCATCTGGGTAATGGTATTCTTCAGCAGCACCACATACTGATCGAACGACTCGATCTGGCCCTGAAGTTTGATACCGTTCACCAGGTAGATGGATACGGGCACATGCTCTTTACGCAAGGCATTCAAAAACGGGTCTTGTAATAACTGCCCTTTCGCGCTCATGATTTCTCCAGTGCTTTGTTATAGTGATTCGGGAGACGTACTTTACTTGGTTTTTCAAACGACTGCCAGCGGCATCCATCTCATATTTAACACTATATGGGAAAATCGGCGCGTTTCAAGCGGCAGCGGCATATTTATATTTCCGGGCGGCCGAAATAATAGCCCTGGCCCCAATCCACACCCATGTCGCGCACCATGTTGGCGGTTTCCAAATCCTCGATGCATTCGGCGATGGTGGTGATCTCGAGCT
Source organism: Pseudomonadota bacterium (assembly GCA_021792335.1). Taxonomy (GTDB): domain Bacteria; phylum Pseudomonadota; class Gammaproteobacteria; order Burkholderiales; family Sulfuricellaceae; genus Sulfuricella. Next base: position 77,333 of record JAJYUW010000002.1, read on the forward strand.
TCTGCGACAGCACGATCATGCTTTCCACCATGGCGCGCACCCGTTTGTTGGCGACCATGTTGCGCACCATCCAGCCTTCGATTTTGAGAAAGCTGACCGGCAGTTCCGCCAGGTAGAGGAAGGAAGAGTAGCCGCTGCCGAAATCATCGAGCGCAAGCCGGAAGCCGAAATCCAGCAGGGGCTGCAGGTCGCTGCGCAACTGGTCGAAATCGGTCAGCAAATGCCGTTCGGTAACCTCGAATACCACCGGCTTATAGCCGGGGAACTCGATGTTGCAGGTGGAACAAAACTGCATGGCCCCGTTCAGCAACTCGTCCACCAAATCCTTGCGCGCCAGAAACTGCGGCGAAAGGTTGATGAAATGGGTAAAACCAGGATCGTGCCCTGCCGTCAGCTTGACCGCACAGCGCGACATCGCCTGGCGCGTAATGGCGTGATCCACCTCGTGGATCAGGTTGATGCCCTCCGCCGCCTCGATAAACTCACCCGCTACCATGACCGAACCATCGGGCTGAACCAGGCGCGCCAGCGCCTCGTCCGCCACCGGCTTGCCGCTGGCGAGATCCACCATGACCTGGTAGGCGGCAACGACACGGTTCTCCTTCAGGGCGCGCTGCAGCATCCCGGCGTGCCACAGCGTGCGCGTGCCTGACGAAGCGCCGCCTGATCCGGCGACAACCACGCAGTCGCGCCCCCTGCGCTTGGCCTCGTAAAGGCAGTTATCCGATTCCGATATCACCCGGTCAATATCTTCATCGCCCGCCTGGCATACACCTATGCCGAAGCTGGCGGTAATCTCCAGCTTGCCCTGGCTGGTCTTCAGCGACTGCGCCTTGATCGCCTCGCGGATCCGCTCCGCCGCGGCAAACGCATCGGCATGGCTGGAATGGTGCAGAAACAGGATGAACTCCTCCCCGCCCCAGCGCGCCAGCCAGTCGCCCTCGCGCAGGGCGTGGCGCATGATATGGGCGACCTGCTGCAGCACCTCGTCGCCGACGCCGTGCCCGTAATTGTCATTGATCAGCTTGAAGCGGTCGAGGTCGCAGGTGGCGACAGAAAATCCGAGACCATCGCGCTTGGCGCGAGCGATTTCTTCCTCGAAGCGCAATTCCGCAGCGCGCCGGTTCGGCAAGCCGGTCAATTCGTCGGTCAGGGCTTGGGTTTCCAGCTTCTGCCGCTGCGTATTTTGCAGCAGCATTTGGCTGAACCAGGCCGCGAGCAGTTCCATGAAGGCTTGGTCATCCTGGGTGAACCCCCCGCCGTCCAACGGCTTCCGGCGCAGGAACACCAGCATCCCATAGAGTTTTTCGTCGAGCCAGATCGGGATGCCGGCATAGGCGCAGATATCGAACGTTTGCGCCACCTGTTCGAACTCAGGCCTTTTGCTGACGCGCAGATCCGGCACAAACAGGCTTTTCCCCCCCTCGCTGGCGCGATGGCACAGCATCTCGAATGGGCACACCTCTTCCAGCCTGGTCAAGCCCAGCGTATCCAGCAGAGCTTCTTGCAAAACTCCAGGAGCGAGCGATCATGAACGCATCCGCTCGCCGTTCCGGGCGATTGTTCGGTTAATCAATCCGACTTCTGGTGCGTATTCAGACCCAAATCATCATTCTGTCCTT
>JAJYUW010000188.1 GCA_021792335.1 Pseudomonadota bacterium
AAAGGGGATGAGCAAGAAGCCGCCGGAACATCTGAAAAAGCGCATCGAAACCTATTTCGACCCCTTGCCGTTTTATTACGAGCCGCTGGAAGCGCAGCTTTCCGATAACGCCAGGTACCCGCTCAATGCCGTGACCCAGCGCCCGATGGCGATGTACCACTCGTGGGATTCGCAGAATGCCTGGCTGCGCCAGATTCACACCCACAATTACCTGTTCGTCAGTCCCGTTACCGCCAGGGTGCAAGGCATCGCCGACGGCGACTGGATCTGGGTGGAGTCCATGCACGGCAAGGTGCGTTGCATGTGCCGTTACACCGAGGCGGTGGAGCCCGGCACGGTCTGGACCTGGAACGCCATCGGCAAGTCGAAGGGTGCCTGGAACCTGGCGCCCGAAGCCAACGAATCGGAAAAGGGGTTCCTGCTCAATCATGTAATTTCAGAAGAGCTGCCGGCCAACCGCGACGGTGACCATCTTTCGAATTCCGATCCGGTAACCGGTCAGGCGGCATGGTTCGACGTCAAGGTGTGCATCTACAAAGCGGAGGAAGGCGAGCCCGAGCAGACTTCCCCTCAATTCAAGCCGGTGCCGCCTGCGCCTGGCACCGGCAAGGTCCGGCGCGCGTGGCAGGCATTCTTTGCCGGAAAAGGAGAGTGGAAATGACCCAGCTTGCTCTCGTCATCGACCTCAACGTCTGTGTGGGCTGCCATGCCTGCGTCACCAGCTGCAAGGAGTGGAACACTTCCGGGCAGGCCGGGTACATGTCGGATGACCGACCTTACGGTGAGGACCCCACCGGCACATTTTTCAACCGGGTGCAGACCTACGAGGTGGGCGCTTTCCCCAATACCGAAACGGTGCATTTTCCCAAATCCTGTCTGCACTGCGAGGAACCTCCGTGCGTGCCGGTCTGCCCGACGGGCGCTTCCTACAAGCGCAAGGAGGACGGCATCGTGCTGGTGGACTACGACAAGTGCATCGGCTGCAAGTACTGCTCCTGGGCCTGTCCCTACGGCATGCGTGAAATTGACGAGCATCAGAAGGTGATGAAGAAGTGCACCCTGTGCGTCGACCGAATTTACGACCAGAGCCTGCCGGAGACCGAGCGCAAACCAGCCTGCGTGATGGCGTGTCCGACCAGCGCACGCCTGTTCGGCGACGTGCACGATCCTGAATCTGTGGTGTCGGTTGCGATCCGGGAAAGCGGCGGCTATGCGCTGATGCCGGAGTGGGGCGCGAAGCCGTCCAACCATTATTTGCCGCGCCGCAAGACCAAGCTCATGATACACGCCGACGAACTGGTGCGCGCCGACAACCCCCTCAAGAAAGAGGGCCACCTGCCCAAACCGGATCTCAGCGAGCCTTCGTTGGACGATGTGACCAGCTGGTAATTCAGTCCTGAGTCCTGAGTGGATAGTCCCGAGAAGTTGGGGCTTCGCATTTTACTCAGGACTTAGCACTTAGCACTTTTTACTGGAGTTTTTATGCATCCCGCTTTTTCTGTGATTTTCCTCACCACTTTGCTTGGCGCAGGCCAGGGGCTCTTTCTGGCGCTCTATACCAGCCAGGTTTATGCCTTTTTTCATGTCTTGCCTCCGCAGGCAGACAGCGGTTTTTACGTGGGCGGAAGCCTGCTTGCGCTGCTGTTTCTGATCGCCGGCCTGGTGGCATCCTTCTTCCACCTTGGTCACCCCGAGCGAGCCTGGCGCGCGGCAGCAAAATGGCGTACTTCCTGGCTGTCGCGCGAGGTGATCGTGTTGCCGGCGTTCATGGGGCTGGTGTTTCTCTACAGCGCGGTGCATTGGCTGGGCTGGAATCCGCCGCTGATAACCTTTGAAGGCGGGCTGACGCTGGATGCGACGATGGTGCTCGGCATACTGGGCACGGTATTGTGTTTCACCCTGTTTGTCTGCACCGCGATGATTTACGCCTGCCTGAAATTCCTGCAGGAATGGCATAGCCCATTGACGGTGGCGAATTACATCCTTCTCGGCGGCGCATCCGGGTTTACCCTGGCGGCGGCCTATTCGGCCTATGCCGCACCCGGACTGGTGGGGTTTTACGGCAAATGGGCGATAGTGATCACTCTGCTGGGTCTGGCGACGCGCGTCGCTACTCTGCTGCGCAATGCGCGCCTGAAGCCTAAATCCACCCTGCAAACCGCGATCGGCGTACGGCATGGCCAGATCGTGCAGAAAGCACAGGGCTTCATGGGCGGTTCATTCAATACGCGTGAATTCTTCCACGGCAAGCCGATCAGTTTACTGCGTTCGATCAAATGGGTGTTTCTGCTGCTGGCGTTCCCGCTGCCTGTGTTATTGCTGGCAGGCGGCCTTTCTTCTTCTGCCAGCGCTTTGTTGCCCGTGGCTTTCCTGGTCCAGTACGCCGGGCTGCTTGCTGAACGCTGGTTTTTCTTCGCCCAGTCCAGCCATCCGCAAAATCTGTATTATCAGGCCATTTCCTGAGCTTCCTTACCCCGGATATTTCATCTTGCCCGGCCTTTTCTTCGCCACGACTTGGCGTTCCTGGCGGTTCGTCTTTTTTATGGGTTGAATGAAAGCACTGCATCTCGCCGAACGGATAAAGTTCGAGAAATACATGGGCGTGAATATCAGCCGCGCCTGTTAGGAAGTCGAAGCAGCCGATTCTGAGTAGTCTAGTCTTCGTCGTCTTCCAGCTTCTCGCGCGGCGGATTGCCGTCGTAAACCAGGCCACGGCGCCGTTGCAGGTAAGCATCCCGGAGGAAGACATAGCGGTCGATCGCCGCTTCTTCAAACACCTTTTCGGCATCGAACAGGCGCGACCGGTTATCGATGGTGTGGACGGCGATTGCCGAATTGCGCTCCGGCACAGGATAGTGCAGCATAACCGGGTCAAACTGGCCATCCACCATCAGGCCGACTGTATCGCGTAGTGTGCTGGGGCCAAGGAAAGGCAGCACCAGATAGGGGCCGTTTCCCACACCCCAATACCCCAGCGTCTGGCCGAAGTCTTCATTATGCTTGGGCAGTTCCATTGGTGTGGCGATGTCGATCAGACCGGCAATCCCGACCGTGCTGTTCCATACCAGGCGGCTGAAATCCGAGGCGGCCCGTTCGAGTTTGAACTGGAGCAGGTCGTTGAGCAGTACCAGCACATCATTCAGATTGGAAAAGAAGTTGCCGACAGCAGTGCGTACCGGGCTGGGCAGGACTTCTCTGTACCCCGTGGCAACCGGTTTGAGCACGGCTTTATCCACTGTATCGTTGAATTTGTAGATGCCGCGATTGAGTGGCTCCAGAGGATCGCGACGGTCACCATTGGTGGCGCAGCCAAACAAGGTCAGGCTTAAAAACAGAACGGCCGGGATTCTGAAAAAGGTCGAACGCATTATTATTGAATCCGATTATTATTTTGAGGATTGATTATAGCAATGATTCTGTGGTGTCGAAATACCTTGTATGGCAGATGTCCTCATGGCGGCGGCAGCGAGTATGATTCAGAAATGAGTGATGTCATGTATCCAAAAACCATTCTGATTACAGGCTGCTCCAGCGGGATCGGACGTTGCGTGGCCTTGGGGCTGGCAAAGCGCGGCTATCGCGTGTTTGCCTCTGCGCGCAAGGAGGAGGATGTGCGCCTTTTGCAAGCCGACGGCCTTGAAAGTGTGCAGCTTGACCTGGCAGATTCGCAGTCCATTCGCCAGGCGGTAGAAGAAATTATGGCGCGCTCTGGTGGACAGCTTTATGGGCACTTCTAAAAATTCAGTTTTGTAGTACACGAATTATCGCATGATGCGTTAATGCTCAGATGGTATTGAGGGCGGGAGCGAGCGGACATGCAGAGCAGTTTTTTTGATTTGGACAACCGGTACG
>JAJYUW010000189.1 GCA_021792335.1 Pseudomonadota bacterium
CCTTCTACCGCGCCATGGCGGTGCTGGTGGCGGCTTCCCCTTGCGCACTGGCCATCGCCACCCCGTCGGCGGTGCTGTCCGGCATCGCGCGCGCCGCGCGCGGCGGCGTGCTGATCAAGGGCGGCGCACATCTGGAAAATCTGGGCGTGCTCACCGCCATCGCCTTCGACAAGACCGGCACCCTGACCATGGGCAGGCCCAAGGTGACCGACGTCGTCGCCGTCAGCGGAAACGAGGACTATCTGCTGACCGTTGCCGCCGCCGTGGAAAACCGCAGCGCCCATCCCCTGGCGCAGGCGGTTGTGACGGCGGCGAAGGGGCGCGGTTTAACCTGGGGCGAAGCCGGGGAGGTCGAAGCCGTTACCGGAAAAGGGCTGCGCGCAGAATTTGACGGGCAAAAGGTGGCCATCGGTAACGCCAGGTTGTTCGACGGCGAATCCATCCCCGAGGTGATTCAGCAGCACGCATTGCGCCTCCAGACGGAAGGCAAAACCATCATGCTGATCCAGGCCGACGGGCAGTTCCTCGGCGTCGTGGCCTTGGCCGACACGCCGCGCGAGGGGATGCGCGAGGTGCTGTCGCGCCTGCATCAACTTGGCATCCGCAAAACCATCATGCTCACCGGGGACAACGAACGCGTGGGCCGCGCCATTGCCAACGCAGTCGGCCTGGACGAAGTGAAAGCGGGACTGTTGCCGGAAGACAAGGTCAAGGCCATGGAAGAGCTCGGGCAGCGCCACGGCCAGGTGGCCATGGTCGGCGATGGAGTCAACGACGCGCCGGCCATGGCGCGCGCCACGGTCGGTATCGCCATGGGCGGCGCCGGCACCGATGTGGCGCTGGAAACCGCGGACGTAGCGCTGATGGCCGACGATCTCTCCAAGCTACCCTTTGCCGTGGCCTTAAGCCGCGCATCGAGGCGCATCATCCGCCAGAACCTGTACGTGTCGCTGGGCGTGGTGGCGCTGCTGATTCCCGCCACGCTGTTCGGTTGGGCCGGGATCGGGCTGGCGGTGTTGACACATGAAGGTTCAACCATCATTGTCGTGGTAAACGCCTTGCGTTTATTGGCTTACAAGACTTCTTCCGTGGGTGAAAGCTTGCGAAAGCAGTAACGGCTGCACATCCAGAACCGGAGAACCACAATGCATAAAGGGGTTATCTATGCGCTACTGGCCGCCGCGCTGTTTGGCGCCAGCACGCCGTTTTCCAAAACCTTGGTTGGGCAAATTGCCCCTGTCACGCTCGCCGGATTGCTCTATTTGGGCAGCGGCCTCGGTTTGCTGATTTGGTTCGCGCTGCGCGCGCTGGCGGCCGGCAACAAGCGAGCGACAAGCGCCCGCCTGACTCTGCCCGATCTGCCGTGGTTGGGCGGGGCCATTCTGGCCGGGGGCATTGCAGGACCGGTGCTTCTGATGATCGGCTTGACGCTGACCCCCGCATCGTCCGCTTCGCTGCTGCTGAATATGGAGGGGGTATTGACGGCGCTATTGGCTTGGTTCGTCTTTAAGGAAAACTTCGACCGGCGTATTTTCTTCGGCATGGTCTTGATCGTGGCTGCCGGCATTCTGCTGTCCTGGGATCAACGTCCCGCGTTCGGCGTGCCGTGGGGAGCGCTCGCCATCGTCGCGGCGTGCCTGTGCTGGGCCATCGACAACAATCTCACCCGCAAGGTATCGGCCGGCGATGCGGTGCAAATCGCGGGGATCAAAGGCTTGGTGGCCGGTTCGGTCAACCTGTCGATCGCGCTGGCGCTTGGTTTGCCCTTGCCTGAAGCAAGCACGGCCTTGATAGCCGGCGTGGTCGGCTTTGGCGGATACGGTCTCAGCCTGGTGTTGTTCGTGCTGGCGCTGCGTCACCTCGGCACCGCTCGGACCGGCGCCTATTTTTCCGTCGCCCCCTTTGCCGGGGCAGCCATTGCGCTACTGATGCTGGGCGAAACGCCGGGCATGGTGTTTTGGGTGGCCGCAGCACTGATGGGCGCGGGTATTTGGCTGCATCTGACCGAGACCCACGCACATACGCATAGCCATGTGCTGATGTCACATGCGCATGGGCACAGCCACGACGCACACCACCAGCACACCCATGATTTTCCGTGGGATGGCAAGGAGCCGCATAGCCATCCGCACCAGCACGAACCGCTCACGCACGCCCACCCGCATTTCCCCGACATTCATCACCGGCATCGGCATTGACTGCCAGCCGGTTCGGCAAAGATAACCAAAATGCCACTTGATCAGCCCCCAACCTTAGCCAGTCTGATCACTGGCTCGGGCCGTGGGCGGGTAAGCACCGCGGCACGCATGATACGTCCCGGAAATTGCCGTATGGCTCGCGCCACCTCGCCGGCGACCGCCTTGAAGCAGTGAAGGCCATCGGAGAGGACTTGCGCCGATGTCGCCAAGGCCTTGTTCGTCCACGCCTCAGGGGCCTCCTTGGTAAAGGCAATCCGGTTCAGGCGAGCGCAGAGTGGCTTGCCGTCCTCGGTCGTCTGCACCGCTGCCACGAACGAGATTTTGTTCTCCGAACCTCGCCCCGGTTTGCCGGGTTTCTCCCCGCCCAGATAGGCGTCGTCGATCTTGAGTTGGGGGCTAATCAAGAATACTTTTAGCCGCCCGCTTGATTGAGGAAATCGGCCGATAGGCGCAAAATGTACTGCGCTGACCGATTTTCCGGCATGGCGGGAGTGATACATGGCACAGCTACTCAATCTATCCAGGGCGGCGCGTTTGGTGGGCGTGACGCGGGTCGCGCTGCAACATAAAATCAAGGAGGGCGTCCTGCCCTCATTCGACGGCATGGTAGAGGCGGAGGACTTGCTCCGCATTTACCCCGATATCCAGTTAGAAGACAACACTGCCTACGAGCGGGTCGCGCAGATCAAGGACAAAGCCTTTGGCAAGCGGGTGTTCGAGCGCTCTCTGCCGGACAAGGAAGTCCTGGCCGCGCGGCTGGCCGGCTTGGGCAAAGAGCTGGCGGAAGCGCGCGGCTCGCTCAGGCTCTACCGCACTATTGTCGAGGGGCTGGAAAAACAGCTCAAAACATGGGACAGCGCAGGGGAGGCATTGCAGGCCGCCGCCGCTACACTCCGGATGTGGCTGCACCAGGAACTGGCGGCGGGCGCTTCCCTGGGAGCGTCGCCCAATCTGGCGATCCGCGACAGCTTCCTGCGCGTCATGGCGGCGCAGGTGAAAATCCAGCCCAGCGGCCACGAGTTTTTCGTCGAGGGCGCGGTCACCCTGCTCGAAGCGGCGCTGCGCGCCGGCCTTTCGCTCAACTACGGCTGCAGCAACGGCAATTGCGGGCAGTGCAAGGCACGAGTCGTTTCCGGCCAGGTGATGAAGGTGCGCCACCACGACTACGTTCTGACCGAAGCCGAAAAGTCTGCGGGCTATGCCTTGATGTGTTCGAACACGGCCGTGACCGACGTGGTGATCGAGGCGGGAGAGGCGGAAAGTGCAGCGGATATCCCGCTCCAGCACATTACGGCGCTGGTCAGGAGCGTCGAGCCCTTGGGCGATGAAATGCTGCTGCTGCATCTGCAAACCCCGGGCAACAACCGGCTCCGTTTTCTGGCCGGGCAGAATGCCATACTTCAGCTCGGCCACTCGCTTTCGGCCGAATTCCCGGTGGCCAGCTGTCCCTGCGACGACCGCAATCTGCACTTCCATATCCGCAATATACCGGGCAATCATTTTTCCGATTATGTCGCCACCCAGCTGAAAAGCGGCGAAGAGGTCGTCGTGGAGGGGCCGAAAGGCGGATTCGTGCTGCACGAGGATTCCGCCAGGCCCTTGATCTTCATCGCCTTCGGCGCGGGTTTCGCGCCGGTGAAAAGCCTGATGG
>JAJYUW010000190.1 GCA_021792335.1 Pseudomonadota bacterium
TTGTGATGCGTTTGCCCTGATTCTTTGCCTTTCACCCCGCTTTCTTAATTCCCATCCCATAGAATCGTTCTATGTGCGGTATCGTCGGTTATGTCGGTCCCAAGAAGGTCGTTCCCGTCATCATCGCTGGATTAAGGCGCCTCGAATACCGCGGCTACGACTCCGCGGGTATCGCTGTGGGCAGCCATTCCAGCTCGACGCTTGAGGTGCGGCGCGCGCCCGGCAAGCTCCGCAATCTCGAAGAGGTTTTGCGCGAGCACCCGCTCGACGGCACCTTCGGCATCGGCCACACGCGCTGGGCCACGCACGGCCGTCCCACGGAAGAAAACGCCCACCCCCACCGTGACTGCTCCGGCCGCATCGTCGTCGTTCACAACGGCATCGTCGAGAACTACCTCGATCTCAAGCGCGAGCTCTCCGCCCAAGGCCACATCTTCGTCACCGAAACCGACACCGAGATCATCGCCCATCTCATCGAACAGGTTCAGAATGACGCCGTAGCCGCCTGCCAGCCTCTTTCGCTGGAGGCAGCCGTGCGCCGCGCCGTCAAGCGCCTGACCGGCGCATTTGCGCTGGGCGTTCTCTCGGCCGCCGAGCCGAACAAGATCGTCGCCGCGCGCCAGGGCCCGCCCGTGGTCATCGGCGTGGGCCAGGGCGAGTCCTTCGTCGCCTCCGACGTGCCCGGCATCCTCCACCACACCCGCGACGTCTACTTTCTCGGTGACGGCGAAATGGCTGTCCTCACCGCATCCGGCGTCGCGTTGACCGGCTTCGACGGCAACCCGATCCAGCGCGAGCTTACGCACGTTCACTGGGATCCCATCCAGGCTGAAAAGGGCGGCTACAAGCACTTCATGCTCAAGGAAATCTGGGAGCAGCCGTCGGCCGTCCGCGAGACCACGTTGAGCCGCGTTTCTCTCGGCTCGGGCAAGGTCTTCCTCGGCGAGATGGAGATTCCTGACGAAGAGCTGGCTCGCATCTCCAGCATCGTCATCGCCGCCTGCGGCACCAGTTGGCACGCCGCCCTCACCGGCAAATACATGATCGAACGCTTGGCGCGGTTGCCTGTGGATGTGGACTACGCCAGCGAATACCGCTACCGCTCGCCCATCGCCGGCCCCGACGCGCTGGGCCTGCTCATCACCCAGTCCGGCGAAACCGCCGACACCTTGGCCGCGCAGCGCGAGATGAAAGCCCTGGGCTCAAAGACTGTGGCTATCTGCAACGTCGTCGGCGCCATGGTTGCGCGCGAGGCCCACGGCGCCGTCTATACCCACGCCGGCCCGGAGATCGGCGTGGCCTCCACCAAGGCATTCACGGCGCAACTCACCGCGCTGTTCCTGCTGGCGCTCAAACTGGGCCAGCTTCGTGGCCGCCTCGATGAGGCACAATCGCTGGAGTCGGTCGAGCAATTGAGCCGCATCCCCGCCAAGATGGAGGAGACTCTGCGCTCCTGCTCCGCCCAGTGCGAGCAACTGGCGCGCGACTTCCACGCCGCCCGCGACTTTCTCTATCTCGGTCGCGGCATCCACTTTCCCATCGCCCTCGAAGGCGCGCTCAAGCTCAAGGAAATCTCCTACATACACGCTGAAGGCTACCCCGCCGGCGAGATGAAGCACGGCCCCAACGCGCTCATCGATGAGTCCCTGCCCGTCGTGGTGCTGGCCACGCGCGACGAGGCCGACCCCGCCTCAAAATTGCGCTATGAGAAAACCCTCTCCAACATCCAGGAAGTCACCGCGCGTGCCGGCCGCGTCATCGCCGTGGCGACTCAGGACGACGCTGCCATCGGCAACCTGGTCGAGCGCGTCATTTACATTCCCCCTGCGCCCGAGCTGCTCTCGCCTCTGCTTGAGATCGTTCCCCTGCAACTGCTGGCCTACTATATTGCCGTCCGCCGCGGCTGCGACGTCGACCAGCCCCGCAACCTGGCCAAGTCCGTAACCGTCGAGTAGAGCCCGATATTCACTTCCGGCCAGCAGCCGGAAGTGGTTGGTGAATTATCCCGTAGAGAGCGTTGGATGCCGTCGTCAGTCACGAAGCATTCACGTTCACATGAATTACACACACGGGCACCTCGAAATTTTTGCTAACGCTATCTCCGCGCAGAATCGGCAGGCTTGTTTTCCTCAATTATGGCTAGATTCCACGGGCCCAGGGTCAGCTTAGACCCATGAATAACGGGGCTGCCGCCGAGCAGATTCGTTCCGTTAGCGTGCCGATAGGCGATGCTGACTCCGGCGCTTGAATAGTTGAAATAGTAATAAACTCGCCTGCCGAACCGGTTCACCCCAGTTTGTACGTGCACTTTGGACGGCAGGTTCTGGTCGGGGCCAATGAGACCGATCTGGTCCAGAGCGTAGCGTAGGACGGCGGTCTGTAGCGCATCAGAAAGATAAGTGCCCTCATACAACAGCGTGCCGGATCCGAAGTGGTTTTCGGTAATTGCGGGCCAGCGCCCAAAGAAAGGTTGATCGTAGTAGGCCAGAGCTCGCGCGTGCTCCGGCACGAGGAATTCCGCCCAGTACTTTACTTTATTTCCGGCGCCCACATGGAAGGGATCGCCTTTCAGGGCCAGCGGGTGATCGAGACTCGAAAACTCCTGGTAACTGAACCCCGCAGCCCCGCGCAGCGGTCCAGGAGCGCGCACCCAGCGCACCGCGGAGTTTTCATTGGCAAATCCGCTTTTGAATGTCATCACCACGTGCCCGCCGTTCTTAACATAGTCTGAAATACGCTGAAGGAGAGCATCACTCGAGATATAGAGTGCGGGCACAATCAGAAGCTTGTAAGCGGAAAAGTTCCGTGTGCTGGCAAAAACAAAATCCGTCCCCACATTGAGATCGTAGAGCGACTTGTGAATCTGCTTCACCAGTGTTGTGTAATCGGCGGCTGGCGGATCGCTGCTCCATTGCGGCCCGGAAGAGGTGAAGGGCATGAATGAAATAGCGTTCATGGAGTCGCGGCTCCAGAGGATAGCTACCTGATTGTGAACCTTCAAGCCGGTGAGATGCGGGCCGATCCTTTCGAGCTCATGTCCCGTCCGGCTTACTTCGGCGTAAATGCGGCCGGGCTCCAGATCGTGCGGGAGAATGCCGCCCCAGTAGGTTTCCTGGTTGGCGGGGATTGACGCCCAAGGCCAAAACTCAACCATATCGGCGCCGTTCGCAAGGTGTGCGTACACATCTTCCCGCAACTGGCCGTCATAGGGAGGGAATTCAAAGGCCGAAGACCAGCCGGTGGTGTCAGCGTTGGTTTCGGTCACCAGGAAATTGCTGTGCTGGAGCGAACGCGTAAAATCTTCCTGAAGCGACTGCCCCGACCCGTCGAAGCGATTCTGAGTTCTGTGATAGACATTTACGGCCGGAATGTCGAGAAAGTCTGCGATTGCCTCTGCATTCACGTCTGGTTTCAGCATCCCGGCAAAATCGGTTGTAACGAACTGGCGAGGCGAGGCGTACCGGCGCACTAAGTTGGCCTGCCAGCGCAGAAAGTCTGTAACTCTCAGTTGATTCCAGCGCGTCCATTCAAGCTTGTAGCCAGTACTCTGCGCGCCATCCCGCGTGGGAAGGTCCTCCCAGGTGTGGATATTCTGCCCCCAATAGTTAAGGAACCACGCCTTACTCAATGCGTCGGGCGTGCCAAACTTCTTTTCTAGATAATGCTGGAACCCGATGAAGTCGTCGCGATTATCCGCGTTATAGCTACCGGTCTCATTGTCAATCTGCCACCCAATTACGGTTAAATTGTTCTTATAGTGCGCTACGATGTGGCGAATGAGACGCCCGGCATAATAGCGATAGG
>JAJYUW010000191.1 GCA_021792335.1 Pseudomonadota bacterium
CTTGATGTCCTGCTCGATCTTGAACACCGGTCCGAGGTACTCCCGCATGGCCACCCCGGCGAGCGTGCGCCCCGAGGGGAGCTCCGCGACCTTCAACGCTTTGTGGTAGTACGTGCGGCAATGTTGTGAATCTTGTTAACAAGATTCACAACAGTATCTGGAGAGCAGATTTATCTTGGCAAAAGGCACGCTGCGGCTGCATTGAGGCAATTTCCGCCAAACATCTCGCGGGATAAAGTCGGCTCATCACAACCCCTACAACGACGAGAGGAACGTGAGGAGATCTGGCTTTGGTTTCCATGGCGCCAAACGTGTTGGTCTGAGCCCCGCGCGGCTCCAAAACTTCTCCAGCGCGTCCCGCTTCATCTTCAGATTGGTCGTGATGTATCGGCTTGTTGTCCCGATGTTCGCGTGACCCAAGTAGTCGCGGATCACGGTGATATCAACCCCGCCCTGGAGCAGGGATACGGCGCAGGCGTGTCGCAGCGTGTGCGGCGTTATCCTCTGACGAAGGAGCGCCGGCACCTTCTTCGCGGCCAAAGTCACGTACTTGCGCAGGATGTACGCAGCTCCGTCCCGGGTGAGCGGGTTACCACGGACACCGCGGAAGAGGGTCTCTCCAGCCTGGACACGCCGAACGCTGAGGAGCTTTTGCAAGGCAATTACTGTTTCCTCCCAGAGCGGGCAAAACCGATCTTTTCTGCCCTTCCCATGCAGTCGGACTTGCTTGGGATGATTCAGGCTCAGGTCCTCGAGGCGCACGCCCAACGCTTCGCTGATCCGTGCACCGGTGTTGAACAGGAAGAGAAGCAACGCGTGATCGCGCACACCCAGCTCGGTCTCCCGATCCGGCTGTGCGAGGATCACGCGTACGTCTTCAGGTTCCAGATACGGCACGGGAGTGATGCGGGTCTTCTTCGATGGCAGCGCCAGTACCTGCTGGTACTGCCCCGCATTGTCCAGATCGTGTCGGATCAAATGGCGGAAGAAGCTGCGGATAGCCGTGAGTCGGTAGTTGCGGCTCACCGTAGCGTTGCCTCGTCCGGTCTCCAGATGCAGGAGGAACGCCTTGATCGTCTCGACCCGCAAGTCGGCGAGTGTGAGGTCCGCCACGGAACACTCTTTACGCTCGGCCAGATACGTAAAGAGCAACCGCAAGGCATCGCGGTAGCCGCGGATCGTATGCGGGCTCGAGCCGCACATTCGCTTCAGATGCTCCTGGAAGAACGATTCCACCAAGGGAAGCAGTCTGCCGGTGTTTCTGTCTCTCATGCGCTACTCTCCGCCAACTGCAAGCGCCGTTTCAGGCGCCGACTCGCCATGCGCAGCAGCTCAGGTGTGGCGTGCAGGTATACGGCCGTTCCGAGCACATTGAGGTGGCCCATGTATGCCGAGAGCCACGGCAGGCGCGCATGGATATCAAGACCCCTGCGATACCAGTCGGTCAGCCGATGAACCGCATGCGTGTGCCGCCAGTCGTAGGGTCGCGGTCCGGTGCGTCCTCGGGAGGGCTTCAGGCCCTGAAGACGTACAAGACGCGTCACGGCCTCTCCGGCGCGCTTGACGTCAAGGACCGAGCCGTCGTCACGCAGCAGCAGCGCGTCTGTCTCGGCGCGGCCCGCGAGGCATGCGAGTTTCTCTCGCTCTGTCAGCCACCGTGTTATCTCACGCGCCAAGTCCGTGCCGAAGGGCACATAGCGGCTTCGGCCCTTGCTTTCTCGGATGAAGAACGTGCACCGTGCCAGATCAACATCGGTCTGCTGCAATCGCACTGCTTCGCCGAACCGCAATCCCGTGCAGTACAGGATCAGCAGCAGAGTGCGCATCGCCCCTGGACCGACTTGGGCGTGTCTATAGTTCTCAGCCGCGGCCAGAAGCCCACTCACCTCACTGCGCGAGAAGATGTAAGGCATGTAGGGCAACCGGCTCTTGGGCGCCCAGGCGCGATCCGGGACAAACGCCTTCGGATCGCGTCTGCGCCGATACAGGCACAGCTGCCGCACGATGCCGAACTCGGCCGCGATCGAGTTCGCCTTGCGCCCCTCGCTCCTCGACAGCCACGCTCTGATCACCTCAGCCAGATCGATCCGCGATCCGTCCCGGCATGCACTCCCGGGCTTCTGGGCGTGCGCAAAGCGCTTGAGACTCTCCAGCGTGAACTCGGCCCGACGATAGGTATAGCCCATGGCGCGCTTGAACTCGAGAAAGTGCTCGACGTCGCGCTCGAGTGCCGCCAACGTCATGCTCGTCATCGCGGCACCGCCAGTGCCATCTCTCGCAGACGCTCGGTTGGGACGCGCAGATATGCCGAAGTCGAGTCAGGGTCCCGGTGGCCGAGAATGTCTCCGATCACTTTCGGCGAAGCGCCCAAATCCATTTGGCGGCACGCGTGAGTGTGGCGCAAGACATGTGTTCCCATGAAAGGCGCGGTAACGCCAGCTTGCCTCGCACGTCGGTGCAGAATGCCTCGGATGGCGCCGGCCTCGTTGAAACCCTTGAACGGCGCTCTGCGCCTGAGGAACACGTGACGCGTCTGGGCATGTGCAGGGCGCCCGTCCCGCAAATAGCTCGAAAGCGCGCGAGCAACCACCGGCAGCAAGGGAAGCGAGAACTCAGCACCGGTCTTCGGTCGCACGACGTGCAGGGTTTGGGCGCGCCAATCGACGTCATCCACTGTCAAGTGGATCACCTCGCCTGCGCCCATGCCATAGACACTCATCATGAGCAACAGCGCGTAATCGCGCCGGCCAGAAACGGTCGATCGGTCGATCGACGTGAGGATGCGCTGTACGTCCTCCCATGGCATCGCGCGGTGGGGCCGCTCGGCACGTCGTACGACCGGTGCGGTCACCAACGGGGCCAGATCCATCTTCGTTCGCCCAGTGGCCAGCAGGAACCGCATGAAGCTTCGTATGCTGGAGCCAATGCCCGCTGCCGTGACGCGCGCATAGCGCTTTCGGCATCGCACGAGGTACGCGTCGATATCATCGAGCCGTACGTCCTGTGGGCGCCGTCGTGGACCGATCGATGCGATGAAGCCTTGGATATCCTGGATCTTCTTGTGTATCGTTCTAGGCAGATTACCGCGGACCTCGTGCAGGTGCTGAGCAAACTCCGTGAGGAGCGGGGAGTGCCTTGGTGGTGGTGCCGTGGGCTCCGACCACTCTGGAAGGGTCTCGCCCAAGGTTTTCAGGGCCAGCGCCCAGGTACTCATCGCACTGCGCGCCATCCAAAACGTCCTTTGCGCCTGGACTTGGTGTTTGCGGGAATACCATCTGGCAAAAGTACGGACCCCCGCCAATGTGAGTTGACTATGAATGTCCAGACGCCTGGATCGACAATACTCAACGAAGCGGCGAATCCAATGGCGATACACGACGATCGACCGAACGGTCATCGAACGATTCTCGCGCCATATTCGTTCCACCGCAGGGTCGATTCTGGAAATAAAACGTGGCATGTTTGTCCAATACAAGATTCTGTGGATTCTGGACCGTAGAACGCGTTGGACCTGTCGTCGCTGACACCCCGTGCCGGACATACGTCACATTCTTGGGATTTTATCCGGGGTGCGATCTTGAACGTTTCAGCGCTATTGCAACATATTCGTACGCCTTCGCTGGATAAATCCGGACTCCAGATACTGTTGTAAACAGCCCAAGTGCACGAGCTTCAGCTGCGCGGCCACGATGTCGTAGAGCTCGAGCCCGTCGGTCAGGAGCTTGCCCCGGTACGGCCCATCCGCGCCGGTCAACAGACTCTTTAAGGCCT
>JAJYUW010000192.1 GCA_021792335.1 Pseudomonadota bacterium
GCGCAACGTCAACTGGTTCAAGGAAGGAAAGTGGGTGCATCTGGCCAAGATCGCCTTCGAGAAATACTTCCTGCGCAAGATGAAGAAGGGCACGACCGAACCGATCTACGAGAAATACGTGCTGGGTGTGCTGGGCATCAAGAAAAAGAAATAGGTCATGGGCTTTTTGTGGTTGTAGTGTGTCTCCGTTTTGGGGCGGCTTCGGCCGCCCTTTTTTATTTTTATTCGGCAAAGGCGCACCATCACTTAGGGAAACGCTGATTAACTCCCTCTCCCCTTGCGGGAGAGGGCTGGGGAGAGGGGTAAAGCATTGATTTCTCACCCTCTCCCCAGTCCTCCCCCATCAAGGGGGAGGGAGCAAGGGAGCATTGGAATAAATCAGCGCTTCCTTAGATCCTTTTCAAGAATTTAAGCTCAGCCGAATTACCGGATATAATAAGGGTTTTTTGGAATGCCATTTTTTGAGAACGCACCATGCTTAACGCCTACCGAGACCATGCCGCCCAGCGCGCCGCCCAAGGCCTGCCACCACTCCCCCTGAACGTGGAACAAACTGCCGCCCTGGCCGAATTGCTGAAGAACCCGCCAGCGGGAGAGGAAGACTTTCTGGTTGACCTGCTGGAAAACCGCGTCCCCGCCGGCGTGGACCAGGCGGCTTACGTCAAGGCCGGCTTCCTGGCCGGCGTCGCCAAAGGCAAGACGACTTCCCCGCTGGTGAGCCGCGAGAAGGCGGTGCAATTGCTCGGCACCATGCTGGGCGGCTACAACGTGGGGCCGCTGATCGAATTGCTGGACAGCGACCTGGCGGAACAGGCGATTGCAGCGCTGTCGCACATCACCCTGGTGTTCGATGCTTTCCACGATGTGGCGGACAAGATGAAGGCGGGCAATCCGCACGCCAGGAAACTGCTGCAATCCTGGGCCGACGCCGGATGGTTCACCTCCCGCGCGCCGCTGCCGGATAGCCTGCAGGTGGTGGTGTTCAAGGTTCCGGGCGAAACCAACACCGACGACCTGTCGCCCGCTCAAGTCGCCTGGTCGCGGCCTGATATCCCGCTGCACGCAACGGAAATGCTGGTGTCACGCCTGCCCGGGTCGCTGGAGACCATAGCCGAACTGAAGAAAAAAGGCCTGCCCCTGGCCTATGTGGGTGACGTGGTGGGCACCGGCTCGTCGCGCAAATCCGCCATCAATTCGGTGCAATGGTATATGGGGCGGGACATTCCATTCATCCCCAACAAACGCACCGGCGGCATAGTGCTGGGCAGCAAGATCGCCCCGATTTTCTTCAACACCGCCGAAGACTCCGGCGCCTTGCCGATCGAGTGCGACGTGTCGGCGATGAACACCGGTGACGTCGTCACCATCTACCCGTTCAAGGGCGAAATTCACGATACGGCCGGCAAGACCCTCTCCACCTTCACCCTGACTCCCGTCACGATGCCGGACGAGGTACGCGCCAACGGGCGGATACCATTGATCATCGGGCGAGGACTGACCGGCAGGGCGCGCGAGGCGCTTGGCCTGCCGCATTCCGACCTGTTCATACAGTCGGTCCAGCCCAAGGACACCGGCAAGGGCTTCACCCTGGCGCAGAAAATGGTGGGCCGCGCCTGCGGCGTGGCGGGCGTGCGCCCCGGCACCTACTGCGAGCCGAAGATGGCGACTGTCGGTTCCCAGGACACCACCGGCGGCATGACGCGCGACGAACTGAAAGAACTGGCCTGCCTGGGCTTTTCCGCCGACCTTGTGATGCAGAGCTTCTGCCACACTGCGGCCTATCCAAAACCCGTGGACATCAAGTTGCAGCATGAGCTGCCCGAATTCATGGCCAGCCGCGGCGGCGTGTCGCTCAAGCCGGGAGACGGGGTGATCCATTCCTGGCTCAATCGCATGCTGCTGCCAGATACCGTCGGCACCGGCGGCGACTCCCACACCCGCTTCCCGATCGGCATTTCCTTCCCCGCCGGCTCCGGGCTGGTGGCCTTTGCCGCGGCGATGGGCATGATGCCGCTGGACATGCCCGAATCCGTGCTGGTGCGCTTCACAGGCCAGATGCAGCCCGGCATCACCCTGCGCGACCTGGTCAACGCCATCCCCTACGCCGCCATCCAGGAAGGCACGATGACGGTGGGCAAGCAGGGCAAGAAAAATGTCTTCTCCGGCCGCATCCTGGAGATCGAGGGTTTGCCTGACCTGAAGGTGGAGCAGGCGTTCGAACTGGCCGACGCCTCGGCCGAGCGCTCCGCTGCGGGCTGCACGGTGCGTCTCGACAAGGAGCCGGTGATCGAGTACCTCAACTCCAACGTCGCCCTGCTCAGCAACATGATCGAGAACGGCTATCAGGATGCCCGTACCCTGCAGCGCCGCATCGACGCCATGCAAGCCTGGCTGGCCAAACCCGAGCTGCTGGCGCCGGACGCCGACGCCGAATACGCCCACGTCATCGAGATCGATCTCGCCACCATCAAGGAGCCGCTGCTCGCCTGCCCCAATGATCCGGACGACATCAAGCCGCTTTCCGCCGTCGCGGGCGACAAGATCGACGAGGTTTTCATCGGCAGTTGCATGACCAATATCGGCCACTACCGTGCCGCGGCAAAAATACTGGAGGACGCCGGCTTGATCAAGCCGCGGCTGTGGGTCGTGCCGCCCACCCGCATGGATGAGCAGGAACTCCGGGAAGAAGGCGCCTACAGCGTCTTCGGCCGCGTCGGTGCGCGCACCGAGATGCCCGGCTGCAGCCTGTGCATGGGCAATCAGGCGCGGGTGGCGGACAACGCCACCGTATTCTCCACCAGCACCCGCAACTTCGACAACCGCATGGGCAAGGGCGCCCGTGTCTACCTCGGATCCGCAGAGCTGGCCGGGGCATGCGCGCGACTGGGCCGCATCCCGACCGTGCAGGAATACCTCGACCTGGTGGGCAACATCATTGCACCCCAGGCGGACAGCATTTACCGCTACCTCAACTTCGACCGGATGGAAGAATACCGTCCGCGCAAGACCATACAACTGACACAGGTGTCGTAAAAATGAAACTGATCATGACGCCGACCAGCCCCTACGCCCGCAAAGTCCGCATTGTCCTGGCGGAAAAACGCATCGAATATGAACAGGTGATAGACAGCCCGTGGGAAGCGAACTCTCACGTATCCGACTTCAATCCGCTGGGAATGGTGCCGGTGCTGGTGCTGGACGACGACCACACCCTCTTCGACTCGCGCGTGATCGTCGAGTACCTCGACACCGTCAGCCCGGTGTCGCAACTGATTCCCAAGGACAGCCGCCAGCGCCTGGCGGTGCGCCGCTGGGAAGCGCTGGCCGACGGGATTTCCGATGCGGCAGCCGCCATCTTCGTGGAAAGAAAACGTCCGCAATCCCAGCAAAGCCATGAGTGGATCGTGCGCCAGGAACAAAAGGTATTCCGCGGTCTTGAAGCCATGTCGGAAGAGCTGGGAGAGAAAAACTGGTGCACCGGCGAGTTTTTCAATCTCTCGGATATTGCGGTGGGATGCGC
Source organism: Pseudomonadota bacterium (assembly GCA_021792335.1). GTDB lineage: Bacteria > Pseudomonadota > Gammaproteobacteria > Burkholderiales > Sulfuricellaceae > Sulfuricella. The sequence continues at coordinate 3,521 of JAJYUW010000192.1, forward strand.
CCTCGGTTATCTCGACCTGCGCTTCCCGGAAATCGAATGGCGCAAGGCTCACCCCGTGCTTGCCCGGCTGGCGGACAAACTGTCGCAAAAAGCATCCTTCAAGGACACCATGCCGCCCGCATCGTAGGTGCGAATTCATTCGCACGTTTGGTTGGCCGAATAAATTCGGCCCTACAGCCACGTAGGGTGGGCACGTTTTTGTGCCCACGCGGTCAGCAAGGGTTGTTTCCGCGTGGGCAC
>JAJYUW010000193.1 GCA_021792335.1 Pseudomonadota bacterium
CGATCTCGTGCCCGGACTGCTCAAGGCAGGATCCGGACGTTGTAGGCATTCATGATCCGCTGGATCTGCGCCTTGTGGGTTCTGATCACTTCGTCAAGCTGCCGCTTGAGCGCCGTCTCACCCTTGGCAACCCCCATCGACATGAAAAAGAGATAACGCTCCGGGGCGCCGAACGTGACCGTATTGGGCACGCGCGTCATGGTCAGGTTGGGAAAGTCCTTGCGGACGAAGTAGCCGACCGCCGGCTCCCAGGTGATGAGCACATCCACCTTGCCGTCCTCGACGGCCTCGAGCGGACCCTTCGGGGAGAGCGAGCTGCTCGAGGCGGTGTGGAACGGAACCGCCGACATGATCAGTCCGCGCATTTTCAGTCCGGCCTCCGGCGGCGTGCCGGCCTCGAAACCGATCTTGATGTGGCTGAGGATGGGCGAGTTCATGCCCGCCGAGAAATCATAGTGCTTGCTCTTCTTGTAAACGAATACGTACGTCGAGCCGTAATACGGCTTCGTGAAGGTCTCCTCGTAGTCCCCGTACGGGAGGTTCATGATCATGTCGCAGCGGTGCCGGTCGAGGTTCAGAGCCAGGAAGTTCTCGAACCCGCCCTGCTGGCGGTAGCTCGCCCAGACGTACTGCACGGGACGCCCGAGCGCGTGCCCGACCAGCTGCGCCACCTTGTTCTCGAATCCCTGCCCGAGCCGGTTGGAATACGGCATATAGTTGGGATCCGCACACACCTTGAGCGGCTTGGCGGGCGCCGCCTGGGCGTGCCCGCCCACGACACAGGCCATTGCCACGACCCAGACCCACCCCGCTAGAGTTCTTTTCGTCATCGGTCTCTCCGCGACTCAATCCGCAACTGTTTGCCATGCTGGCACTTCCGGCGCCGGAAAAAAAGGGCGGGCGGAAAAAAGGGCCGCGCCGGATCCTCCCGGCGCGGCCCATTCCCCACTAAAAAGGAAGCGCAGCTCTCACCTTGCACCCGGCGCTTCCCTTACGCCTCAGGCGCGCGGCAGCGCGAAGACCATCAGCGTCCCGCCGAGCTGGGTGTAGTCGTGCAGATTGGCCACCAGGCCGACCGCACCGAGTCCGGCCGTGGACTTGTGCAGGTTATTGGTCATGCCGATCGCCGCCCAGCCCCCGACCCCACTCAGCACGGCGACATACTGCCGGCCGTCATGCATGTAGGTGATGGGGTTGCCGATGATCCCCGAGGGGCAGTGGAAGCTGTAGAGGATCTTGCCGGTGTGCACGTCGACCGCCCGGAAATCCCCCTTCAGCGTGCCGTAGAACGCCAGGCCGCCGGCGGTGGTGAGCGCCCCGCCCCAGTCCTGGAACTCATCGTGGATCGCCCACTGCGTCTTGCCGGTCTCCGGGTTGATGGCAATGAACCGCCCGCGGTACCCGCCCGGGCCGGGCAGCATGTTGACGATCGCCCCGACGAAGGGGAAGCCCGCCTTGTACTTGACGGCGAATGCCTGATAGTCCATGCACAGGTGATTGAGCGGCACGTAGAACAGGCCGGTCTGCGGATCATAGGAGGACGGCTGCTCGTCCTTGTCGCCCTGCGCGGCCGGGCAGATGCCCTTTACGTTGACGCCCGCCTTCGTCATGTACTTCGGGTCGACGATGGGCTTGCCCTGCGCGATGCTCCAGCGATACGCCCAGTTCACCGACGGATCGTACTTCTCGATCAGCAGCGGCTTGCCGGTGACCCGGTTCAGCACGAACATGAAGCCGTTGCGATCGAAATGCGCCAGCGCGGGCACCGTGCGACCATCGACGTGGTCGTTGAACAGCACCATCTCATTGACGCCGTCGAAATCCCAGCCGTCGTGCGGGGTCATCTGGAAGACCCACTTCGCCTCACCGGTCTGCAGGTTGCGGGCGAAGATGGTCATCGACCAGCGGTTCTTGCCCGGCCGCTGCGAGGGATTCCAGGTCCCCGGGTTGCCGCTGCCGTAGTAGACCAGATCCAGCTTCGGATCGTAGGAGTACCAGCCCCACGTCGTTCCGCCGCCCTGCTTCCACTCCGTGCCCCGCCAGCTCTTGAGGCTCGAATCGACGCCCACCGGCCTGCCGGTGGCGGAGTTGATGGTCGTTTCCGGGTTCATCAGCAGCTGATTGTCCGGCCCCTCGCTGTAGGCGCGCCACATCATCTTGCCGGTGTTGGCGTTGAGCGCCGTGAGATAGCCACGCACGCCGAACTCGCCGCCCGAGACGCCGACCAGCACGACATCGCCGAACACCTGCGGCGCGGCGGTCACGGTCTGCCCTTCCCTCGGATAGGCGTTCTTGAAGCTCCAAATCACACGGCCGTTGGCCGCGTTGAGCGCGTAGACCATGCCGTCCAACGCCGTCATGTAAATCATGCCGTTCCGATAGCTCACGCCGCGATTGACCACGTCGCAGCAGGCGACCGGCGGCGCGTTCGGATCCGGCGGCGGGGTGAACTCCCAGAGCACCCGGTGATTCTTGTCGCTGAGATCCACCGCGTATACGTGGTTCGGGTACGGGGTCTCGAAGTACATCCTGTTGTTGATCACCAGCGGCTGACCCTCGTGGCCGCGCAGCACGCCCGTGGACATGGTCCACGCGACCTGCAGCCGGTCGGCATTGCCGGTATTGATCTGATTGAGGTCGCTGTAACGCCAGCTGTAGTCGTTACCGGCTACTTTCGTCCAGTTGGCGCCGGTGGGGCCGAGGACGTGGGCCTGCACGGGCTTCGAGAGGGAACAGGAGTAGAGGCCGGCGGTGAGCAGCGCGGCGGCGGCGCCCGTGAGCAACCATCGCCACTTGCGCCGATCCGCCCCCCCTGGCCTGCGATCAGTTTGCGTATACACGGTTGAGTTCTCCTACGTTAGGCTGTTTTCAGTTTGTACGCCGTTTGTCAACTCGAAGGGCGCTACTATGCGCGCGCAAGTCAGCGCCGGCACATCGGCCGACCCGAGCGGTCGGCGATGTGCCGGATTGACCTATATTTGATACACCAGTGTCTCGTTTCCGCCCGGACGTGCCGGCCGCTGGGCGCCGCATGGGGCTGCCTGCCGTCAAACTGACGCTGACGGTCGTGGGCTGCCCCCGCCGCCGCCCGCAGACACGGTGTCGACATTGATACCCCCTCAATACGTCCGTCAGCCCGCCAGCACGCCCTTTTGCTTGGCCGCATGGGTGGCGATGGCATCCATCAGGGCGGGCGAGAGGCAATCGTAAGGCTCGAGCTTGAGCTCTCTCAGCCGTGCACGCACCTCGCCCATGCGAGCCGGAGGGAACCCCGATTCGATGATCGACGAAACGAACGCCGCGAACTCGGGCGCCGCCCAGCCCTGCTCGTGGAAGAGCTCCGGATGCACGAAATCGAACCCGTGGAAGGCGTGGTCCGTCTTCTCGATCCGACCGTACAGGTGTACGCCGCAGCCCGTGCAGCGGTAGCGCTGGATCACGGCGCTCTCATCGACGATCTTCAGCTTGTGCGCATGGGCGGTGACCTTGAGCTTGTCTCTGGGAACCACGGCGACGAGCGAGAACAGAGCCCCGGGCGGCTTCCAGCACTTGGTGCAGCCGCACACGTGATCGAAGGCGACGTTCGCCCCGATGCTCACCGTTACAGGGTCGGAAGCGCACTTGCACCGGAGGGTGCCGCCGGAAAAAGACGGATTGCCGGGCTTGACACCGTGATCGACCAGCGGATGTATCGAGATGGCCATGATGTTTCCTCTGTGGTGGCTGCAGGCGTTCA
>JAJYUW010000034.1 GCA_021792335.1 Pseudomonadota bacterium
GATCAGCGCCGCGATGGAACAAATGAGTGTTTCGGTGGCGGAGATTTCATCAGGCGCCGGCGAAGTGGCCAACGCGTCGACACAAACCCAGGCGATTGCCCGGGACGGGACTGAAAACATGGCCCAAAGCCTGGAGGCCACGCGGAGAATCGTGGAAACGGTGGAGTCGTCGAGCAATGTCATTACCGAACTCAGCCAGTCCATCCTGAAAATCAGCGAAATCACGCATGTCATCAAGGAGATTGCGGACCAGACCAACCTGCTTGCCCTGAATGCGGCAATTGAAGCTGCACGTGCGGGAGAACAGGGAAGAGGGTTTGCAGTGGTCGCCGACGAAGTAAGGAAACTGGCCGAGCGCACCGCATTGAGCACCGCCGATATCACCGGCATGGTTGAAAGCATACGCGGCAAAGCCGCGACTTCCGTCAGTTCTATGGAGACCGTCAAGCGTGAAGTCGAAAGCGGTGCCAGCTACAGCAATTCCACCAGCAAAACGCTGAATGACATTGCCGAGGCTGCTTTGCGCGTGACTGAACTGGCCAAACAGATCGCTTCAGCGACTCGGGAGCAAACCACCGTCAGCGAAGAAACAGCCAGCAATATGGAAGAAATTTCCAGCATTACCGAGGAAAACACGGCAAGCATCCATCAGGTTGGAAAATCCGCGGACGAAATGGCCCTTACGGCTTCCGAATTGCAGCGTCTGGTCGGCAAGTTCAAGCTGTCAGCCTGACAATGGCTGAACTTGCCGCTCTAGTAGTGCTTCGTAAATTGCGACACATGCATCACTGGACGCACCTCCCCCATCCCCAGCCCTTGTCCCGGGGCACCCTGAAGGGTATATAAGGGGAAGGGGGTTTAAAGCCCCTCCGATCTAACAAGCGCCCCTTGCATTTGCTCCTTCTCCATCCGGGAGAAGGTTGGGATGAGGGAGCCCGCTTGCAGTGCTCTGCGGATTAAGTTCCAAACGGAATGAAGCACTAGCAGCCTCGTGACTGATGTGGCCTTGAGCGACCCGATCAGTTTCTGATTGTTGCGCTCATCCGATTTCGGCTCGCCGGCGAAACGGACGCAGTGATCGCCGGCGCCGAACGGGGGGCGGCCCACGGCGATGTCGCCGACAAGACTGGTGACGGAACTGATTGCTGAAAAGGGCTTGGTTCGCGCGCAAAACCGGAAAAAGACGCGGCGCTTTTTATTCGACCCCTACAGCCAGCGCTGCACCATGAGCAGGCCGATCAGCAATGCCAGCCCGGCGAGTTCGAAGACCAGCACCAGGAACACCACGCGCCTGCCAGTCGGATTGAGGCGCAGCCACAGCTTTTCGATGAGATAACGCAGCGCCCGCCAATGCCAGCCACGGCGGCTGGCGATCTTGAGATAATCGGCCGTGCTCTTGAGCCAGAGCACCAGCTCGGTCTGCTGGCGAGGCTCCAGAGGGGCTTCCCCCAGTTCTTCATAAACCAGCGAGGTCACAGCACCCCCTTCGCCCGCAAGCGTCAGCCTTATGCGGCGGGGAGGCTCGCCGTCGAGCAGGAGGGTGAAGCCCTCCCCTTCCCTCCATTCCTCCACCTTCCCCCGGTACTTCGCCTCGAGCCCGCTGCGGTCGTAACACACCTCAAGCCCGAATTCAGATGCCTCGGCGATATCGCGTCCAGCCGAGAGCGTGCGCAACTCCCACTCCGGATTGAGGCGGAACCAAGTATCCAGATTGCGGAAAAAGTCCGCCACATCGCGGCGGGAAAGGCCGAGTGGCGCCGCGGTTTTGAAGGCCATGAACTATTTCACTACAAGCAGCGGGCAGTCGACGCTACGGAAAATGCGTCCGGGCAGGTTGCAGGACTCGAAGCGCTGCCACCAGCCCTCCAGATGCTTCGCCCCGAGGATCACCATATCGTAACCGCCGGCCACGACCTCATCGGCCACCACCTGTTCCGGCGAGCCGTAGAATATCAGGGTCCGGATCGCCACACCTGCCCGTGCCGCCTTGTCCGCGAACTGAGCCAGACCGGCTTCGCCCTCCGCCGCCAGCGCATTGTCCAGATGGGCGCGGCATTCGTCGCGGTTCACGGCATAGATTTCGTGGGTAAATCGCTTGAGAAACGGATCCACCACGTACAAGGCCACCAGTTCCGCAGACAGGGCCGCGGCAAGGGTGAGCGCGTACGCCTCGGCCTTGGCGGTATGAGATTCGCCATCGGTGAGGAGCAGCATTTTACCGATCACCATCGTCAGACTTTCTTCATTCTTAATCCGGATGTTTCATAAATCCAGCGCGATCATCGTGCGAATTCATGAAATATCCGGGTTAAATTACACATGAAAAAACCGGCGCCGGTTGAGTCCGACGCCGGTTAATTCCGAGCAGAATCTCTAGTGAACCGAGAAGAATTCGGTGCCGATCGCAATCACCGCTACCGCCGCCAGCACCGCCTTGAGGCTGGCAGCAACGAAGCCGATTACGAAGGCCGTTCCGCCCGCCTTCCTGAGGTCGTCGAAGGCGATGTTGAGGCCCACGCCGGCGAAGCCCACAGCGAAGAAGATCTTCAGCAATTCCTTGCCGAGAATATCGCGCTGATCCGGGGTGAACACCCCGAATTCATTCAGCGTCACCATGACGAAGAAGCCGAGAATGAAGATCGGGAACTTGTCCTTGACCACCTGCCAGGCATCGATCTTTTCGCTGGAACCACCCGCAGCGGCAGCGGGCTTGACCACGTAGAAATAGATCGCCCACAGCACAATCAGTGGAATGAAGCTCACCCGCACGATGTTGATGATATTCGCGGTCAGCAGTGACTCATGCCCATACCAGGACGCGGCCGCCACCAGCTGTGCGGTATTCAGCACCGCCGTGCCCACCCACGCACCAAACACCGGCTGGCTCATATTGAGGGCCTGACCGATATAGGGAAAGGTAAACAGGCCCAGAGTGCCGAACAACAGGATGGTGCCGATGGCGTAGAAAAAGTCCCGCGGCTTGGCGTTCACCACCGGTGCCACGGCGACAGCGGCGGAAACGCCGCACACCCCGACGCCTGCGGACATCAGGCCGGAAAGTCCGTCATCCACCTTGGCTTTGCGGCCCCATATGGATATCAGCACCGCGGTGCCCATGACGAATACCAGCACCATGACGAGCCCGAACACACCCACCTTGAGCACGTTGGACCACAGGTAGTACGCGCCGAGAATCACGATGCCGGGCTTAATCAGCGGACGGGCGGCAACAGTGCCGGCCCTGAGGACTTCGGGAAGGCCGATGGTATTGCGTATCAGCATCCCCCCCAGCAGCAGGACCGCCACATAGGTCAGCTGGAACTCGATCATGAGATTGCCGAAGGAAAGCTTGCCGGGAATGGCCTTATCCTTCGTCAGTTGCTCATAATCGGCCTGATTCAGAACATGGGGCTTCTTGGGCTTCTCGGGCCCTTTCAGCTTTTTCGCCTCGGCGGGAGCGGCTTGCGCCACTTCGGCCTTGTGCGCTTCCATCTTCGCCTTGTATTCTTCCTGTTTCTTGGCGAAGCTCTCGCTCTTCTTCGTTTTGTACTCGTCGTAAGGCAGGAAAGGCTTGCCCTCCTTCTCGGCCTTCATGATCTTCTCGGCTTCCTTGAAGTCGCCCGACCATTTGTGAATGCTGGTATCCCACTGCAGGGCCAACCAGCCCAAAATAAAACACACAATCAACCCGGGCATCATCCTGGGCAGACCCTTCAAACTGTAATCGACGCCAATTCCTCCGCCAGCCATGTCAGTCTCCTTTGTTGTAGGGTGTTTTTAGAAAAACAGTGATTTGACGGTGTCCTTGCCGATCACACCGAACATTACCAGCAACACTGCGATGGTGGACAGCACGAGGACAAAGACATCCTCCTTGCGTTCCGCGGAAAACGTTTCTTGCGCTTTTGATTCATATTCAGACTTTTCGGACATAGCCGCTTCCTCCAGACAATTATTTAACCACGGTCACCATACAAGGCGCCCATTCGACCACCCGGGCCGAAACGCTGCCCAAAGCCAGTTTTTTCACGCCATGCTTGCCGTGAGCCGCGATGATGATCGCGTCCACTTTCTCCCTGGTCGCGACATCGACGATCATGTCCGCCGGCGAGCCATGTTCGATGCGTCCCTGCACCTTGACGCCTTTACCCTGCAATCTCTTCATGGCGGCGCTCAGAATGCCTTCCGACTCCTTCTTGATGATGGCCGCAACGGTGCTGACATCGAGCTCGACCAACCCCACCGGGCAGAAATCTTCCGCAACGTTGATCACCAGCACTTCCGCACCTTCCCCGGCGGCGACTTCGGCCGCCCGGTCAAGCGCTCGGTCCGACTCGGCCGACCCGTCTGTCGCTACAAGTATTTTCTTACTCATAAACCCCTCCGTTATGATGAAGAACAAAACCCGACCAGCCCGACCAAAGAGAAAACGCCATTATTTCCAAGGGAATAATATCGTCTCCGCCAATAGTGGAAAGATCAGACAAAGTAAAAAACGGCCGGACTCAGCCGTATGGAGCAAACCGGATAATGGGACGTGCGAGGAACAAGCGGATGGAAAGCTTCATGTGTGTCTCTCCTTTGGTGTTTTTTTATAAATTTTTAGTAATGCTTTTTTTGCATTTATATCACAACTGGCATGAGTGCAACAGGTATTTTTGTACCATCCGGCTAATGTGTCTCCACACGTGCTTCGGCTGAATTCAGGCGTGACCGGGCAGGAACAATTGCAGCAGATCGTTGAGAAAACGCCGCCCCAGAAGGGTCGGACGGATATGCAGGGCATCGCGCTCGATCAGCCCGCGCCGCTGCGCTTCTTCCAGCGCAGGCAAAGCGGCCGTTAGGGAGAGCCCCGTGCGAGCGGCAAACAAGGCCACCGGAAAACCTTCCGTCAGCCGCAAGGCGTTCATCATGAACTCGAAGGGGAGCTCGCCGGATACGACGGCGCCCTCCTCATCCACCGCGTTGCCGGAAAACGCGCGTTCCATGTAGCCTTTCGGCTGGCGATATCGAGTTTGGCGCAGGACCCGGTCAGGCAGCGTGAGCTTGCCGTGCGCCCCCGCGCCGATCCCCAGGTAATCTCCGAACAGCCAGTAGTTGAGATTGTGGCGGCAGCGCCGATTTTTCCTGGCGAAGGCCGATGTCTCGTAATGCTCGTAGCCGGCCGCTGCCAATTCCGCCTCGATGGCTTCCTGCATCGCCGCCGAGGTATCGTCGTCCGGCAACACCGGCGGCTTGCTGTAAAAAACCGTGTTCGGCTCCAAAGTGAGATGGTAGGCCGAGATATGCTGCGGCCCGAAAGACACCGCCTCGCGTATGTCGGCCAGCGCCTCGCTCATGCTCTGGCCAGGCAGTGCGTACATCAGGTCGAGATTGACGTTGTCGAAATGATGCAGCGCCATCTCCACCGCGGCCCGCGCCTCGCGGTCGTCGTGGATGCGCCCGAGCGCCGACAGATGGCGCGGGTTGAAGCTCTGGATGCCGAGCGACAGCCGGTTCACCCCGGCAGCGCGGAAGTCGGCGAATTTCCGGTATTCCGCCGTGCCGGGATTGGCCTCCAGGGTAATTTCGGCCTGCGCTTCGACCGGCAGCAGGGTGCGCACCTGGGTGAGCAAAGTGTCGATCGACCGCGCCGAAAACAGGCTGGGCGTGCCGCCGCCCATGAACACGCTCACCACCTTGCGCCCCCACACCAGCGGCAATGCGGCTTCGATATCCCGGATCAGCGCCGCGACGTATTCCTGCTCCGGCACGCCCTCGCGCGACTCGAAGGAGCTGAAGTCGCAGTAGGGGCATTTCCTGACGCACCAGGGCAGGTGGATGTAAAGGGAAAGCGGCGGCGAAACCAGTCCTGAGTGCTGAGTGCTGAGTACCGAGTGGATCGAGGTTTTGTGCATTTCCTCGGGACTCAGCACTCAGGACCCAGCACTGTTTCTGAGCTTCTCCACCAGCGCAGCCAGCGCCTTGCCGCGGTGGCTGATCCGGTTCTTGTGCTCCAGCGGAATTTCCGCACCGGTCTGGCCCAGTTCGGGGATCAGGAAGTAAGGATCGTAGCCGAAGCCGCCCGAGCCCCGCGGCAAATCGATGATCTCGCCGTACATGGCGCCCTCCGCGATAATCGGCTGCGGGTCCTCGGGCCAGCGCACCAGCACGATCACGCAGTAGTAGTGGGCCTTGCGGTTGGCATGCCCTTGCAGCGACTCGATCAGTTTCTGATTGTTGCGCTCATCCGATTTCGGCTCGCCGGCAAAGCGCGCGGAATACACGCCGGGCGCGCCGTTCAGGGCATCGACACAGATCCCGGAATCGTCCGCCAGGGCAGGCAGACCGGAGTGCGCCGAGGCATGGCGCGCCTTGGTCAGGCAGTTTTCGATGAAGGTGCAATAGGGCTCTTCCGCCTCCGGGATGTTGAAGGCCGATTGCGGAAAAACCTCGAAATCAAGCGGCGACAGGATGGCGCCGATTTCGCGCAGCTTGCCGGGATTGTTGGAGGCGATGACGAGTTTTTTCATGGCAGACCTCAAATCATTGGGATTTTTTCAAGCCGCCGCCTGACTGACTGAACCAGAATCAGGCCGCGCTCGTTCATCCTAAAAAAAGCAATTCAGCCACGGATTAACACAGATATACACAGATTATCAATGAGTTACCATTCTCATTCCAATCACCTTTTGGGTGAGGTGAAAATCCTCAATAACACCTTGTTTTATCTGTGTTAATCCGTGTTTATCTGTGGATAAAAGAGGTTTTAAGTTCATCCGAGCCGTAAATTATCCGTCTTCGTTGCCACTAGCGCAATCCGTGCGGCCTGCTTGACGTATCGTGCCGCGCGGCTATATTGAAATTGCATAATCGAAACGAATGGGATAGAAATATGAGTAATAGCTGGTTGACCCACGGCCTTATCCGTGCGGACCTAGCCGCAAACACTTCTCCCGGGAGGCGGCCCAAGGAAAGAGCGACCGTATTCCCGATTCCCAATGACAATACAGCGAAGGTAAAAAGCCTGTCGGACCTGGCGCTTAGCGATTTGACCCTGGATGAGTTCCCGCTTGTCAAAGCGTGGCGCGAGCGCCTGTTCGGTCCGGAGGGAACACCGGAGATCTGTGATGAACTCCCCAGATTGCTCACGGAGTTCCTGCGCAGCCCCGAATCCGGCAAGCTTCCCCTCTATACCCGCCGCGCCCAAGCCCTTAATTACGTGTTCTCCAACAAGACACCCCTGGTTCGCGATACCGACCTCCTGCCGGGGCAGACCACAACCAGCTTTGTGGGGCCTGTGGTTTACGTGGATACGATAGGCTACTGTATCTGGCCCGAGCTGAAAAGTGTGAGCAACCGGGCGCAAAACCCGTTCAGGATCCGGCCGGAGGTAGCCAGGCGGCTCAGCGAGGAGATCTTCCCCTATTGGCTGGAACGCAGGCCGGTTCAGGAGGTGGCCCGCTACAGCGACTACGACACTGCCAATTATGAAAATGACGGGCGGGACCGGGTCGATGGCGGACAGTCCATCGATCCTCCGTTGAGAAAAAAGGCCGGCGAGACCCCCAAGTGTCAGGAAATCATGGAGCGGGTGGCATTTTACCTTTCCGACAAGGCCACCTGCGTCTCGCACACCGTTCCGGATTTTGGGCGCCTGCTGAAGTTCGGGATGGACGGCCTGATCGGGCGCATGCGCAAGGACATCGAGGAGGGGGTGGCCGGCACCCCCGAGCAGGTCGAGTTCCTGGAAGGCGTAATGACCGTGTTCGAAGGCGCCAAGACCTATGCCATGCATTTAGCGGCGGCCGCCGGGCAAGCCGGCAATCCCGAGCTTGCCGCAATCTGCCGGAAGGTGCCCGCCGGGCCGGCGGAAACCCTGCATGAGGCCATCGCCAGCATCTGGATCTGCTATCACCTGCTGCTGCAGGAGAACACCAATTTCGGGCTTTCCATCGGCCGGTTGGACCAGTTGCTCAACCCCTACTACCTCAAGGGCTGGGAGAAACTTGCCAATGCCCAGGCAAAAGCGGCATACACCCGGCGGGCCGTGGAACTGGTGTGTCACTTTTTCCTGCGCTGTTCCGATCATGTGCCGCTTTCCACCGAGGGTTCGGAAACCCTGTTTGCCGGCAGCGGTTCCAACCAGGCCTTGACTGTCGGCGGCACGCGCTACGAAAACGGCCAGGTCGTGGATGCCGTCAACGATATGACTTACATCATCCTCAAGGCGACTGAACTGCTGGGCATCCGCGACCCCAACGTCCATGCGCGCTATCACAAGGAGGTACATCACCGGGATGCGGCCGGCAACCCCTTGCCGCCGGGAACATACGACCCCTATCTTAAGCGCATCAGCCAGGTCAACATCCTGACCCGGGCCACGCCCGCCATTCACGGCGATGCGCCTGTGGCCCACGCCATGGCCAATTACTATGCGGCTCACGCCGGCGTGGGCAAGGAAGATGCCTTGGCCGACGCCTTTGACTATGCGTCCATCGGCTGCATTGAGCAGAACTCTCCCGGCAAGCATTACGGCAACTCGGGTTCCACCTTGTTCGTCTTGCCCGCCGTGCTGGAGCTCGCGCTTTACGGCGGCAAGCACCGCAGCGACGGCGTGGGCAAAGACGACCCCAACCTGTTTTACCAGCAAAAATCCTACACCACGCCGCCCCTTACGCAGATGAAATCCATGAGCGAATTCATCGCGGCTTTTCGCTTTCAGCTCGACGAAATGGCCCGCCACGCGGTGCAGTGCAACAACTACCTCGGCCGCTTCACGGAAAGGGTTCGCCCTTCGCCCTTGCTGTCCGGTCTTTTTACCGGACCTACCAACACGCCTGAATCCGATCGCGCCACTTTCCGGGATGTGGCGGCTGGCGGGGCCAAATACAATTCGGCCGGCATCGCCATCATCGGCCTGGCAGACGTGATCGATTCCTTTTGCGTCATCGACGCCCTGGTGTTTGGCGGCAAGGTCGCGGCAGAAGAACTGCTGGCGGCGCTGGAAGCGGACTTCGATAAAGACCGCCTGTCCTCCCAGGTTCAGGGCGGCTTTTTACAATCCCTGATCCAGCCGGCGCAAGATTTTTTAAGCGGCGGCAAGAACCCTGCCCAATTGCCCGCGCTTGGCGCCGACCGGCTCAAAGCCATCACCGGCGCAATCCGGCTGAGCCCGAAATACGGGGCCGGCGTCGACCAGACGCCGGGGGGTACCTATGACAACAGCCTTGCGGTTCGCTATACCCATTTGCTGACCGGGATGATCCAGGATGTGTTCTACAAGTATCGTACCCATCGGGGCGGCAGATATCTGGCGGGTTATTGGAGCATGACCAACCACGCGGGTTTCGGCATGCTCACCAAGGCCACCCCGAACGGCCGCAGGGGCGGCAAGCCATTCGCCAGCGGCATCACCCCGTGCCCCGGCATCGTCAAGCGCAACGGCGACCCGGTGATGATACTCGACCACATCCTCTCCGTCGCCGAGGTGGATGGCGACACCGTGCAAAATGGCTACACCTACAACCTCAGCCTCACCACGCGGGAGAAGTCCCATTTCACCGAGGACACAGAGCTGTTTTCCCGATACATGAAAACCTTTCTGGATCACGACGGGGTGCTGGTTCAGTTGTGCGTGTCTTCCATCACTGACCTGGTCGCGGCCCATCGCGCCGCGACCGCCGCCAACCGGCCCGGTGCGGCAGAAGCGGAGGCTGCGGCACTGGAGCCGTACAAAGACCTGATGATCCGCGTGGCAGGCTACTCGGCCTATTATGTCACCCTGAGCCCGCAGATGCGCCAGGAAATCATCGACAGGGCCAACTTTGCCCTGGATAACGGAGTTGAGCAGCACGCCCTGGTGTCGCTCTAACGGCCATGGCGAACCGCCGTCCCAGATGATGAAACAGCGGTTCGCCATGGCCATTTCCCTCTCTCCTAACTCTCTCCCAGAGGGAGAGAGGGACGGAGGCTCGCTTCGCGAGTTTCACGTTAATCGCACAGGAGATTAGCTATGCATGCGGCTTTCCCACGCTTCCCCGAGGAGATACACCGGGTCATGCGGCTCGGCGCCGATGCCGGCGCCATGCCCAAGTTACTGGAGGCGGCCGGCGGCACATTGCTGGCCAACGGCATGGCTATCCTGCTGAAGCTGGGCTTCGGCTACGTCATGCGGGATTCCCTGCTGGGCGAGGTGCAGTCCAGCAAGGCCATGGCCTTCTTCAAGGAAAATTTCGTATTCACCGACCCCAATGCCGCTGGGGGGCAGCGTTATTACCAGGGGAAGTTCCTGATACGCACACGCCGCCCCGGCGACGACATGAACGTCTGGCTGAAATTTTGTCCGGAGCCGGAAAGACTGTTTAAGAACACCCCCTTCGGCAGGGCCCTGGATCCCCTGGCAGTGATTGCCACGGAGGTGTTGAGCGAAGCGGAAGCGGAGCTGATCGAAAAGGATCCCGGACAGGTTGACCTGGTCATACGCTTCAAGGACGTGGATGCCATCGTTGGTCTGATTGGCCGCCCCAACGTGGATATCGTCGGCCTGCTGCTTGAAAACGTTGTCCAGCTCACAGGGAACGTGGGCCATTTATTCAAGCTCGGTGCGCTGGCGAAGAACGTCGAATTGGCTTTGGATCTCCCGCAGCCTCCTCGAACCAGCCAGCCTTAAGGGTACACCGTGGAACCCCAAGCGCTAATCTTCGACATCAAGCGCGATTGCAGCGAGGATGGGCCGGGGATCAGAACCACGGTCTTCTTCAAGGGGTGTCCGCTGTCCTGTGTCTGGTGCCAAAACCCGGAGGGACAGGCGAAAGCCCCCGAGCTCTCATACCGGGAGCAGGCATGCCGCCCTTCCGAATGCGGCGCTCCTTGTGTAGCCGCCTGCCCGGCTGGATGCCTGGACTTGCAGGGAACACTGCAAGTCCGCCATGCGGCATGCACCCGCTGCGACCGCTGTCTTGACGCCTGTCCGTACCATGCGCTTGAGCCCGCAGGATATTGGATCGGTCTGGACGAGCTGCTCTATCGGGTGGCCATCGACGAACCCTTTTTCAAGGAAACGGGCGGCGGAATCACGTTGTCCGGCGGCGAAGCCACCCTGCAGATGGAATTTGCCCGCCGCTTCCTGCAGCGCTTGAAACAACGGGGCATTCACACCGCCCTGGAAACCTGCGGATTGTTCAATTACCGACGATTCCGGGAAAGGCTCCTGCCTTACCTGGATTTGATTTATTTCGACCTCAAACTCATCGATGACGGCGCCAGCCGTCGTTACACAGGCAAATCCAATCAACGCATGCTCGAAAATTTTTCTCACCTGGCGGCCGAAGCCAGGATCCCCGTCATCCCGCATATCCCGTTGATTCCTGGAATCACCGCCGAGCCGGAGAACCTTGCCGGTCTGGCACGTTTTCTGGACCAACATCCGGCTGCAGCCGCCACGCTGCTTCCATACAACCCACTCTGGCTGGACAAGCCGAAGCGGCTTGGCAAGACAGCAACATACCTGCACCGTTCTTTCATGACGGCGGCGGAGAAAAACGCATGCAGAAAGCATTTCCTGAAAAATAACCCAGCGAAAACAGAGGAGCCAACACCATGCAAATCGACTTTCATCATGCCACGACCTATGTCGCCGCACGTCTAGCAGGATTTGACAAAGCCGAAGCGGAAGTCATCGCCTATGCGGCACAGTATGTTGACGACGCCACCAGCAGCGGCCCCGTCTATTTCGACAACAAGGCAGTTTTCAACCGCATCAGCTCGGCCCACAAGTTGCTCGATCCGAGCAATACCATGGAGCTGGAAAACCAACTGGTCTGGATGCCGTTTCATTTCCTGCCCGGTAACGGCGGCTTGCCTGCGGGGCAGAATCCTTCAGGAACGTTCATCGACAAGATCGTCTGCAAACCTAACAGCCCTGTTGCCCAGGATATGGTCAGGGCCGCCATCCTGGATCAGGATAAGCGTTATGGCCTCCACCGGCTGGGCGTCACGATGCATGTCTATGCGGACACCTGGGCGCACCAAGGCTTTGCCGGTGTGATGCATGAGATCAACGAGGTGGAGCGCGCCGAAGAGACCGGCAAGACGGGCGTATTCGGGAAACTCAAGGAATTCCTCTGGGACCAGGTGGAGGATACCATCCCGCCTTTGGGGCATGGGCGGGCCAATATCTTTCCCGACATGCCTTTCCTTGCCTGGGAATACCGTAACGGGCGAGACGAGGTCGTTAGCCGCAACAATACCGGCGATTTCTGCGAGGCTGCGGATCAAATGTGCCGGGCCATGAAGCGCTATCGGGCCAAGAACCCCGATGCGGCCGTGACAGGCATTCCGGAAAACGACATGTCCAGGATAAAAACGCTTTTTGTGAACCTGAAAGAAAAGGACGGCGGCAAGCGCCATGAAGCCTGGCTGGAAGCAATCAGGAAAGGGGAATTCAGCTTCGGCGCCGAAGAAATCCATTATGACGAGAAAGGAAGCAACTCCTGGAAGGCGCAGGCACTGGGCACCAGTTTCGACGTCCCGGTAAACAGCTACAAGCCGGAGTTTCTGACCAGCCACTGGAAATTGTTTCATGACGCCATACAGGCCCACCGCTTCCACGTGTCTCACGAAATCTTGCCGGAGTACGGGATTTGCGCCGCGTGAAACGGACGCTCGCGCGGCGCCGAATCCGCCGCTTGCAAACGAGCGGGGCACGCTGCCGCAATAGATCAAACATGACAAGGAGTATGCCATGACCTCATATCTAAGCAGCGATCATTTTGCCGCCGCCTCGCCAAATGAAGCTCACGCCCTGGCAGATGGCCTTGAAAATCTGCTGGAGAGCGACTATGACGGCGATTTCTATGCCCTGCTGGGGCGCTACCAACGAATCCTGGCCGACAACAGCAGGCGCGACGAATGGCCCGCGCTCCATGAAAAGCTGCGGATTCTGTTCCTGTGCGGGAAAGCCGCCCCCCTTGATGGCCCCATGATAGGCATACCGGTTTCGATACGCGACAGCGACTATTTCGTGGAAACCGCCAAACTTTTTGGCAAGGAGCGCTCCATAGCCGCCAGCATCGAATGGATGGCTACCGCATGGAACGCGACCTTCGCCGACACCGGCCTGTGGATGGGCAAGACCTATGAGCCGGTATCCCGGGACACCGTGGCCAGGAAAACAGACAACGACAGCGAGGCGATGGCAAGCTATGATCCGGACACGACGCGTATCGGCCGCAATTTCTTTCGCGCGCCGCCGAATCCCGACATTATCCAGACCATCGGCCTTCCCGGTCTGACGGCGCTCTGGCATCTGCAGGACCGCCCTTTATCGACGGCCGCGAAGCCATACGAAGGGCAGCTGCTCGCAGCTCATCTCGAGAAAGAGAGAGCGATTCCCTACAGCAAAACAGGCGGCATCTTTCTGGCAAACCTCGGCAAATCCGTGGTGCCCGAAATGCACGGCAAGTTGGTCTACCAATTAAATTATCGCTGGCCAAAACTCAATCCGGTTTATCCCATGACCCGTCTCATCGACGAGATCGTCCAAATTGACGAGGGCATTTATTTGGGTCAACTGGTCTTCGCCACCCGTCACTACAGCCTCGGAGCGCTCGACTTGCCGTTCTTGCCCGGCGTGCCGGGAATGCAGCTCGGCGAGGCCTATTGCCCAGGATGTCATGCGATGGGGCCGGAGGGAGAAAAAATCGATTACGGCTACCAGAACAATGGTTTTTTTCTGATGATGGATCCGCTCTATGCGAAGCGCGTATACAGCGATGCCGCCTTCCCCCAGTTGCGCCCCCGGCCGGGTGAAACAGGCTATGCGGAATTGGGCTATGACGAAACCGCTGCTCTCGAGCGGCCCCAGGCCCCGGCAATCGTCCGTGCCGCGGCTCGCCAGCGGGAAGGGCGGCAAATGGACTGGATGGCAGGCTGGAAAGACGATGAGGCTTTGCGTGAAAAATTCACGGCCTTCATCCTCGAGCCTTCCCCCAGGGAATCGGATGGCGATGTGCGGGAAATGCGGCGGGGTGACGAATCCATCCTGCAGATGCTGCAAAGGATAAGCCACGAAATTTCCTCGCAGAGCAAATACGATGACCATTTGCGTCATTTCGAGCAGCTCAGCCGTCTTTTCCGCTGCGGGGTGGCGCCCAAAGTGGAAAATGGCCTGTTCAAGGGCCACGGAAGGAAAGGATACAACATCCGGATAAACGGGCAGGAAAAACGGGCAGGAAAAACGGGACTGGTACGGCGAGGAAGAGTCCTCCATCGGCTTTGACTATTACCACGGGGCAACGTTGAATCTCCATTGGGGTTTTGCCGGGACATTCTGCCCTGATCGTGACAGGAAAATCGATGAGGAACTCTCTTTTCCCGGCACATTGGCTACCGTCTTGAGAGCGGGGCAGACCAGCGGTCCTAATTTATTGAACACGCTATGGGGAAGCATAGGCAAATACATATTCCCATGGGCGGGCAAGTCTTTCGAAAAAATCAGCGGCCGCAAGTTAAGCATGTTGCTGGATGAGAGCGGCGATCTGGCTGAACGTTATCCCGAGCGGGTGCATGAACTGAAAACCCATCTCGCCAGCGCGCCTCATTATGATCTTGTGCTGAAGAATCATGACCGCTACTGGAAAGAAGAGGGGCGATATGCCCCGCACTTGAAAAGCGGCTCCTGGGACGCGGGAATGCCGGAAGAAGACAAGACATTCTGGATACAGGAAGCGGCGGCACGCTGGGTTTTCGGCAACAACATCCAGGATGCGAGAATACTTGCAGCCGATCCGGTCATGCGCCTCATCGACATGAACTATCGCACCCCCGACACTTCCTTGCAGGCAGTCTCCGAGGGCGGACCATCCCCTTTTGCACGCCAGGGGTACATCTTTCTCGGCGCCGCCGATCAGGAGTCGATCATGTCGATGAACAATGGAGAAACAGGCAAGAAAAGGGTATTCCAGTTTCACTACCGTTATCCCATGATAGGCGGCGCAGCGCCGATTGGTTACTGCCTCGACGAGCTGGTTGAAATCGCGGACGGTCTCTTCCTCGGGCAACTCATCTATTCGACGGCCTTGCACATTCCGTTCCACTCCAGCGTCGATCCGGCGCAATATAAATATCAGCTATTCGGTTACTTCCTGCTGCTGGATGACGAATGGGAATACCACCGCAAAACGATAGGACTGGATACCGTGGAAATATGATTGAAGCCATGAACAATCAGCCTGAAGCGAAACCGGCCGCCATGGCCCGGGATGCGATCATCTTCATTCCGGGACTGAGCAGCGGCCTGGTGGATCAATCCGTCGATGCCATCAGCCGCAGGATACGCAGCGCGCTGGACCGAAACGCGCAGACCGGAAAGGCCCGGTTCGTGCTCCAGGAAGGGCAGGACGAAGACTATGCGGAAGACCGGAAAACGCGCCTGCGCACCATACTCCGGCGCGACGCTTCGGGCGATACGCCCCTGGTCGATATCTACGAGTTGAAATATGCCGAGACCCTGACCAAGACCCTGGCCGAGAGCTCACCATTGGGCCAGATTGTCTCCCTGGGCCGGGTGCTGGCTGGCGACTTCGTAAAGCTCCTGGCGTCTGTCCGACGCAGAGGAAAGTCCCTGCAGCAGAAACTGCAGTTATGGTGGCTGTCCTTTATCATGCTGCTTGTCACGCTCTACGGCGTCCTGCTGCTGGTCGCCGCTTTTGGCGCGGGGCTGCAAGTATGGTCCGAGCTTTCCTCCGGGCCGGGCGGGATGGCCGTCTCAACGCCTGCCGCGGCACCGGAAAGAAAGGCGGCGGCCGAAGGCAATGCCGTGCCCGCATCCGGCGACAGCACCGGCATTAAAACGCAAGAAGGAGCGCCTCCGGCGCAGGCACATGGCGCCGGGAAACCGCCGGATGCCAAGGACCCCGGCGCGCAGAGCTGGATGCAAAAAATCAAGGCCCTGCCATGGGACAAGTGGAGCCAGTGGTCGCAGTGGATAGTGGTGATCTTTGCCGCTCTGGCCGGGCTGACCAAGAAACAAGTCAAGGACATGCTGGGCAGCGCCGCGGCGGAGTATGTATGCGCCAGAGACTATATTGCCATAGCGGGGCGGAAAGCGGCCATCGCCGGACAGCTCGCTGCGCTGCTCGAGCATATCGTCGAAAAGGATCTCACCTACCGGAAGATACACATAGTCTCTTACAGTTTCGGTTCGCTGGTGGCGATTGATTCAATGTTTCCGAACATTCCGCCGGGAAAGCGATTCGAGCAAATAGACACCCTGGTGACGATCGGCTGCCCCTTCGATTTGGTGAGGACCTATTGGCCCGCTTATTTCAAGGATCGCATGAAACCCGATAGAGCACCCAAAAAGTGGATGAATGTCTACTCGCCGCTCGATGTGCTGGGCTCGAACTTCCGCGACGACCAAAAGCACGGCAATGCGGGCGTGGGTGTGGAGCTGACGGAAGCGGCCGCCAAGACCGTAAAGCCGGTGAACCTGTGTTTCGGCCGGGGCATGGAACTGCCGGACCTCGCGCCCGCGGATCTGATTTTTATGGTGGGGTTCCGTGCCCACACCTCATACCTCGGCGACCCGGAGGGCACATCCATCAGTTGTTTTGACCTGCTCGTGCCGCATCTGTTCGACAGCGAAGGGGCTCTGCGCTAGGCAGAAGCGGGCATGTCACCCCATGCCCAATGCCGCTTTCTGTTTCGACACCAGTTGCGCGATGCCGTTCTGGCCGAGATCGAGCATCGCTTCCATTTCAGCACGCGAGAACGGCGTGCCTTCCGCCGTGCCCTGCACCTCGACGAAGCCGCCGCTGCCGGTCATGACAATGTTCATGTCGGTGTCGCAGCCGGAGTCCTCGGCATAATCCAGATCCAGCACCGGCACGCCCTGATAGACCCCGACAGAAACCGCGGCGACGAAGTCGCGCAGGGGGGACTCCTTGATCCTGCCCTCTTTCAGAAGAAAGGAAACGGCATCGTGCAGCGCGACAAAAGCGCCGGTGATGCTGGCGGTGCGGGTGCCGCCGTCGGCCTGGATGACATCGCAATCGATCTGGATGGTGCGCTCGCCGAGCACCTTGAGGTCCACCACCGCGCGCAGCGAACGCCCGATCAGCCGCTGGATTTCCTGGGTGCGCCCGGTCTGCTTGCCGCGGGCCGCCTCGCGATCGATGCGCGTATTGGTGGAGCGCGGCAGCATGCCGTATTCGGCAGTGGTCCAGCCCTGGGCTTTGCCGCGCAGGAAGGGCGGCACTTTTTCGTCGATGCTCGCGGTGCAGATCACCTTGGTGTCGCCACACGCGACCAGCACCGAACCTTCGGCGTGCTTGGTGTAATTGCGGGTAATGGTGACGTCGCGGAGCTGGTCCGGGTTGCGTTTGCTTGGCCGCATGGGGGTCCTTTGGTTCAAAGAAGGGAGATTCGCCATTATAGCGGCTTGTCGGTTCCGCTGCGCTCTTGTGCCCTATGGGTATGAACCGACCTGCCCCTCACTTCGAATACTTCTCGATGGCGGCGTGAATTTCGGCAATCGCCCGCTCGATGTCCGCCTCGGTCACGTCCGGCACGTCGTTGCCGTCCCCCTCCACATTGAAGGTGTTGAGCTGCACCGTAAAACTATCCAGCGGCATGGTGGCGGTGGAAATAGAACGCGGATTGAACTGCCGGTTTTCGTCGCCCCAGCACATGCCGATCGCGCTGAGATTGTCGCCCTCCTCGCCTCCGCGCAATTCGGCATGGTCGAGCAACTCGGGAACCGCGGCAGTAATCGGGTAGGTATCCAGAATAGAGGCAATCTCTCCCGTCGAGAGCAGACCCCATAGCCCGTCCGAGCACAGCAGCAGGGTGTCCCCCTCGCGCAGGAGGGTCTTGTCCGACAACTCGATGTCAGGCGGGACGGGGCCGCCCAGGCAATTGTAAATCTTGTTGCGCTGGGGATGCGTGGTCATCTCCTCCTCGGTGATCTTGCCCTGTTCGAGCAACTGCTGCACCAGGGAATGGTCGCGAGTACGGGAAACCAGTTTGCCGCCGCGGAAAAAATACAGGCGCGTATCCCCGACATGCGCCCAGTAGGCATGCTTGCCCTGCACCACGCAGGCCACGCAGGTAGTGCGCGGATATTCGCTCAGACCATGGGCCGA
>JAJYUW010000194.1 GCA_021792335.1 Pseudomonadota bacterium
GCGCCTCCTGGCTGAATCTAGTCGAGCGCTGGTTCGCGGCGCTGACCGAAAAACAGCTGCGGCGCGGCGTCCACCGAAGCACCCGTGAACTGGAGGACGCCATCCGCCACTATCTCGAGCTCAGCAATCGTCATTCCAAGCCCTTCATCTGGACCAAAACCGCCGATCAGATCCTCGAATCGCTCGGCCGATTTCGTAAACGTATTTCAAACTCAGGACACTAGGAGAAAAGGCAATGATATCGCGTGCCATGACTGTTAAGGAGTTGTCAAGGATTCTTAAAGTGCATCCGAGTACGATCTACCGATTGGTAAAAAAAGGTGACGCGCCGGTCATGAGGGTTGGGACCCGGTTGCGATTCGGTGATGTGGAACTTGAAAAGTTGCTGAACCAGAGGAAAGTGACTCCGCCCTCGCAAAGAAGTGATGATGAGGCGAAGGGCAGGGAGGCAGCAAAAGTCGCAAGCGCCGATGCATCAGTCGGGCTGCCGGGAAAAAGCTCCGGGTGCAATGGCGTGTCGTTCGAATACACCAATGGGCATAGCCTGCAGCGAAACCTGTACAGCCAGGAGCAGATCGTCGCGCTTCTAAAGGAAGTGGAGGCGGGCAAACCGATCGCAAAGCTGTGCCGCGAGTACGGCCTAACCGAGGAGACTTACCGTCAATGGAAAGTCAAGTACGCTGGGCTGGAACTGCCGGACGCAAGACGGCTTCGTCGGCTGGAGGAGGAGAACCACCGGCTCAAGCAACTGGTGGCGGACCTCACGCTTGACAATCAGGCCCTCAAGGAGTTGCTCAACCAAAAATAGGTTCTCGCAGCGCCAGCGGATAGAGCCTTGGGCTTGGATATTGACTGTATCGAATGCTTTTGTGCCAGCCACGGTCTGATTCCAGTTTTCTCCCACATTCCTCACCGAATCCGAAGATCGGGCCGAAAAGTGTATCGGTTTGGAATCCGGGGGCCACGCCGAGGCGCCGCTTGGCGCAATAATGCGCAGTCTTGGGCCGAGCTGCATAGCGTTCTGGCCAAAACGCCCGAACGGTTCACTGCTGAGCCTGCAAGAAGGGAGTAAGGTCGATGGCCGCGGCAAAGCGCGTTTGAAATCCCCAAGTAGTCGCGGCCATTGGGATCCAAGATGCTCCGAGGGCGAATCGTTTGGGCTCCTGACGGTTACCAGAATCGGCACCACGGTGTCCATCGGCCTATCGAGCATCGACAGTCTCAGGCCGAATCGGCTCGGGTCGATCGCTTCTTCCCTGGACCCATTCGGGTAACACTCGGTGGCCGCGCGAAGAACCAGCCCGCGCATGTTCCTGAACAGCCCGATATCGAAGACGGCGTATATGCCTCTTGCCAGCTCGATCGTATGCAAACCTGCCAGAGCATGGGCTCGCCGCGTACGTACCAGCAGGCGAGCGCGTTGTGCGGCGCCGACGCGCCGAGCCGCATATCCACGTCCACCACGGTTCCACTTGCGTCAGGTAACTCGTGATCGCCTCGACCGTGTGCTGGTCCAGATTGCTTTGCCAGCGCCCAGTGAGTTCAAAGTTGCAGCTAGCGGTCGGCAGGAGCCGGCGAACCATATCCTTGGCGCGAGAAGGTGAAGCAGTGCTCGGTCGCGGCGCCAGCCGATATTCGAGCAGCGCGAAGAAGAACAAGAGCGCGGCCAGAGCGACAAGCTTGCTTCTCACTTTACCCGTCCCCGCGGGCGGTCGCTCTCGCCTACATCTTCAACCTGCTGCGGGCGGACTATATGATCGGCGCAATCCTCTTCATGCTTGCTGCGGCATTTCTGTTTTGGACGACCAGTTGGGGATGCTCATCGTGCCCGGCTGCAACGGGCTTCGCGGCGCGGTTGCAATGGGCGGCCTTGCGCTGGTGATCGGCCCATCTTTCTGCTGTACCTTTACGCAAGCGGGATAATTTTGCTCTTCAGCGGCGTGGCGGCATGGCGCAAGGCGAGCTTTGCTCTGTTCCTCCTGTTGTTCGTACAGCCGGTTCCAGAATTTTTCACCAATTTGGTCGATCTGCCGGCGGCCCTGCCGGTTATCGGTACGCCAAGCGATTCGGCAAAGCACCGAACCGCTTCGGCGCCAAGCCGCTGCGCCGAGTGCGAGTGGGCCTCCTTGGGATTCGATCGACCGGTTTAAATCCCAAGCCGTAGATACAGGGATTCAAATGAGAATGATGCAAAGGGGGAAATTCCAGATGATGTGTAACGCGGGCGCCGACGGGATTCTTATCGCAACGAGATTGGGTCTCAATTCGGTCCTAATTCAGGCTCGGCTGCCGCCCGAACGAAGCAGGAAGGTCTCGCTCACGTCCCGTTAAGTCACACTGAGACCCCGGTTCTGTCCAATCACATCCGAGTTGATACCCGGTTCGGCTAAGAACAAAGCCCTTTTCTGGTGCGGCCACCGAACCGTCGAGCACGTTGAGCAGCGCGAACAGGGTGGTGGTGCCATGGCCTAAATTGGTGGTGGGTCACCACCTCGGCTTCGCGCGCACCAGCCTGCGGCAAGCTGCGTGAGGCGGAAAATTCAGAGCGGCGTTCAAGGCCGTGCAAAGTGAACGACATAAAAAGCTGGCACTTTAGCAAGATGCTGAAAAGTCTAAAAACAGTTGACTAGTCAGTAGCTTTGGCGTGAGCAGACACATCAGAACGCGCGATGGCTATAACTCTGGAGGGGTGCAAAACCCTAATCTGTAGTGCTTGAGGCTCGGCCGTATGCCAGTGACAACCCTTTCTTGTGTGAGACAGTTGCGGTTTACCCCGAATGCGAAGTTAAAGCGAATGAAAGTTCGCGAACTCGGACGCACTGCGGCGGCGCAGGAAGTTGCTGTGAAGATACTGTGGCGGGAAAGCCGCCGTTCGATGGGGTAACTTGTCCAAACTGATCCAAGAAATCAAAGAAGGAATTCTTGCGGGTCTCACGCGTAACGGCTACGCGTTCGTAGAGAGGCCCCTCGAATCCGACGCGCTGCGCGCCATCGCCGAACTCGTAGTAGAAGGCCTTGTTCGCGACGAAACCGACCGGTGTGGCCGCTTCGTCGTCTACATAACGCGTCCTGGTCTCGATCGCGCGGCCAGACTTAAGAACCGCCGTCCGTCTCAGGATTAGCTGGAGGCGTCGAGATGAGGTATGGCAGTAGCCACGTCGCGGGGACAACTAAGATAGTTCAAGGAACACGCCGCATGGCTTCAACTATCCTTGCCGACGATTTGACTCACGATTCTTATTATCGAGTCGCCGGCGAACGGCTTGCGTAAGCTTCTACCGGCTCGCCGCTGTAGGCTACGCGGCGTCCGGGCCACAACGCGTCATACAGTCCTGTCACGCGCCGCTCGATGAAGCGCTGGCGTTCCTTTCGGGTGCGGCTGGCAGCACGATGACCGAGAACCGGGCAAGGACCTGCGGGACGATATTTGGTGTTGAAGTCGTCAAGATCGAAGATCAAATCGGGAATTCCGGTCAACACGTCGGACACGCTGGGCCGTGGCGCGGCGTATGGACTTGATTGTCTGATGCACAAACGCAGAAACGGCATGAACAGAGCAAGAAAGCCCGTACGGGTTGTGCCGAAAGGATGGGGCAGAGAGGTCTGGATCGCCAACGGCGAGCTTTACTGCGGCAAGATCCTGGAAATCCAGAAAGGAAAGCGCTGCTCTCTGCACTATCACAAGCTTAAGACGGAGTCCTTTTATC
>JAJYUW010000195.1 GCA_021792335.1 Pseudomonadota bacterium
ATACAGTGGCACTCGCAGACGAAAGGGCGAGATCACAGTGAACACAAACTTCGACCTAAACCGGCGCGCCAGTCCTCGACCCTACCTGCGAGGGACTGGGGGTGAAATTCCCCCGGTCTACTCTCCATTCCTGTTAGGTCTGGTCATTGGGATCCTTGCGATCCCGGTTGCGCTTAGTCTCAGCCCGCACTACGGGACGCTCTATGAGCGTAAGCTACGTGCAGGCCTGAAGGCGTGCTCGTGGTGCCATGAAGCTGTGCATCCGCAGGCGACCGTCTGCCGCTATTGCGGTCGGGACTTGGACCGCGGCGCACAAAGTACACAATCCGGAGGACCCAGTCCCGCAAAGTAGAAGTGCCGCCATTGTGTTAAGATCGCAGCGGCGAAGGCCTCCGCGACCACCCGCAGTCGCGTCAATACCGCGCCCAATCACCAGAATCAGGCGGCTCCAGACCACCGTTCACAAGCACGAGGCGCCACGCACGGGGCTGCTCGCGTGTAACTGGGAAGACCGGAATATTGCGAAAGATATGGACCGAGCTAGACTGCCACGGGCGCAGGTGGCTATTCAGAGAAACACCATGATGGCTATATCCTTCAACACGTGGCGATGCAAGAGTTGCGACCACGAATTTGGCTCCGATGAGCCGCAGCACAAGGTGTGGTATCAGGATGAAGTTGGCGCTGTCACACCGCACGACGCACGGGGAATACCACAGGACGTGCGCGAACTCCTGCGGAATATGAGGTGTGCGCCAGTGGTGAAGACTACAGTTGGACCGCGCTATTACTGCGAAAACTGCTTCACGCAGCGCTTTCCGGGCACACGAGGATAGGCTCATTGCGCCGGCAGTGGGAGGACAGAATGGCTCGCAGAATCCTGCTCATTGTGCTGTCGTGCCTGCTCGCTGGCTGCGCAAGGCCGAACGCTTCTGCTCCGGCATCCTCTGCTGAAGCAGTGGCTTACCGGGAGGGCCGTTTGTTTCAAATGGAGACTAAACGCTGTGATGAGCATCGGTCGACAACCGGAAGCGGACAGTTTCACTGCCTTTGGCTCTCGATAGAGTGTTTCGCGTGGAGCATGACTCACTGCTTCAATGGGTGTCCCGCATTGGTGTCTGCACAGTCTGCGCCCGCGACCAACGCCGGTGCTCCCGGCAGAGCAGCGCTGAAGCGTATGACTACCCAACGGCTTCAGGCGGAATGCGCGCGCAGAGCGGGGCGCGGCATTAACCCCGAGCAAGCCGCCGAGGTCATGCAAAACTTCAATGAACAAGGACTCCATGCACGGATGCAGGTTGTGAAGACCCACTACAGCCTGCTCAAACACCATTGCTATGGACTATTTGCCGCTGTCGGAACCGGTATTTATGATAATGCGCTTGCAACAGGCTATGTCATTCTCTACGACTACTCTGTCTTCGCGCTCGGGCGCTTCAAGGCCCATGAGGTTGCGGAGGTAGATGTAATGACAAACGATCGTCATCTTCATACTCTGCAGCAACTGGCTACCCAAGAGACGACCAAGTGTTTTGTGAAGGAACACGACCAGCTCGTTCGTTGCGGCAACATCATAGAGTGGAAGAAGCTTGTTCGCCCATACCTCGAACAATAAGGGGCCAAGCGGGGTGGCTCAGCTATTTCCCGCAGGTTTGGCATCCTCAGCGCTGTCTGCCAGTGGACTCGTCGGTGAAGACGTTTGACCAATTGTATCCGTGTCAGTCCGAAGGGGCGCGCTGTCCAGGCGCTCAGCGCAGCAGCTCCCGCGCGATATTGAGCATGAGCTCCCCGACGACGTGCTCCCCTACCGCGATCGCATGCGCCGCCGCCGGGTGGGCCGCGACCCACCCGGCGCACGAGAGCCCGAGGAAAAAGCCGATCGCGATGCGCAGCATGGCTACTGGCCGGCGGGCGGGAGCGCGGTCTGGCTCGCGCGCGCAACGGCGATCATCTCGTGCAGGCGGCGAGCGTCACGTATCTATGATGATGTCAACGTTTGCTCGTGCGCCGGCTCCGCGCCCGATGGGGTACTTCGAGGCGTTGCTCGCGCGCGAGGTTCTCGAGAAGGGCCGTCGTGCCGAGGGGGGCGAAGACGCGTACTTCGGCCGGTGCCGGTGGAGTCGGCGGGGGCAACTCCTCGGTGGCGAGCACGGTCGCCAAAGACTTCCGGACCCGGGTGCTATGACCCCAGTGACTGCCCCGATTTCCGAGATGTGGCGGGTGCAGTACGTGCTGGGACCGGCGCAGATCTGCCAGTTTCTTCTCCGTGGCAACCGGTGAGGCATAGCGATACGGCTCGCCTTTGGTGAGCAGATGCCAGGCCAGAACAGCGAGCTTTCGGGCGATGGCGACCCTGGCGACATTTACCCCCTTCTTGCGTGCGATGCGCTGGAACTGATGCCCCAGCGGACCGGGGTGCCTGCCGGCGTGATGGGCCGCCTCGACGAGCAGCCAGCGCACATTGGCATTGCCCTGCTTGGTGATCTTGCCGTGGTAGGCTCGGTCGGCACTCTGGTGCACGCTCGGGATGAGGCCGAAGTAGCTGGCCAGCTTCATCGGACTTTCGAACCGGCTGATATCGCCGATCGCCGCCATCATCGCCTGGGCAATGGTCGCACCGACGCCGGGGAGGGTCATGAGGAGTTTCACCTCTTCGCGCCCGTAGGCATCGGCGTTGACCAGCTCGGTCACCTTCGCTTGCTCGCTGGCGACGGCATCGAGGATGCGTAGGAGCGTGTCGAGTTCCCCGCGATCCCGTGCCGGCAGTTGCACTTCCTGAAGCCACTGTCGGCCCCGTTGCGTGAACGGATCGAACGGAGTTTGGATCAACCGTTCGTGCAGTAGGCTCTGGATGCGGGTCTTGACCCCGGTTGCCTGCCGTACCAGCGACGTGCGCCGCTCCGCGAGGCTGCGAGCGGCACGAGTCTCGACATCCGGGATCCACACCAGGGGCAGAAAATCACAGCGCAACAGCTGCGCCAACATGCAAGCGTCCACCTTGTCGCTCTTGTGCTTACTCAGCGCGATCGCCTTGGTTTTCAGCGGATTGCTGACCACCACCTTGGCGCAGCTGGATTTGAGGATGTCGACCACCGCCCAGCTATTCGTCGTCGCCTCCAGTGCCACCGCGCAATCGGCGCCGAGGTGCTCATGGGCGAACTGCGACAAAGACGCGGCCGTCAGCTCAAAGCGCATCGACTGCAGCATGCGGCCTTGCTCGTCGCAGAAATGCGCCTGCACGAGGCGTTTGTGCACATCCAAACCTACATAGCGCATAATGACCTCCGTACGTGGGACTCGCGTCGGGAGAGTTTGACCCTCAGAGGTCGTGACAACTCGCCGCCGTGAGCCGAAGTGCCACCGTGGGAAACCATCGGCATCTATCTATTCGTGCTCGAGGCACATCCGGACGGGCCGCAGGGTCGGGCAGATAAGCGCGCGAGCTCGTAGCTCATACGTTTCGTCGCCCGTTCCCTACGATAGACGGGTCCCACGTACGCCACGCCCACCGTATCCCGAAGTCCGAGATGCCGACAGCGTAGCGCCTAAATCCCATCATGTCAGATAAGGACTCCGGCAACCCCGTTCTTGCACCGATTTTCATGAACGTGTAGAGCTCGGAAGTGGTGAGGACGGCGCGCAGCGCAACGTCGGCTTCGCGGGATTACCCCTGCTCTATAGCCGAGCGACCG
>JAJYUW010000035.1:0-694 GCA_021792335.1 Pseudomonadota bacterium
GGGATCCTTGAAGCGGATCACCACGAAGCTCTCGTCCGGCGTCGGGATGTCGCGGGCGATGAAGGGGTTGGAGGTGTCCACCGTCGGCACGCGCTGGAAGTTGATGTCGGTGCGCGAGAACTGCGGCGTGATGAAGTTCATGTAATCGGGCATGCGGCGCAGGATGGTGTCCACCGTTGCTTCCGCCGAATAGCCGCGCTCCTTGTTGTCGCGGTGGATTTTCTGGATCCATTCCAGGTTGACGATCGGCACCACGCCGATGCCCAGGTCCACGTATTTGGCCGCGTTGATTTTGCCGTTCGCCACCAGACCGTGCAGGCCTTCGTAGAAAAGGAGGTCGGTAACTGCCGGGAGGTCTTCCCAGGGCGTAAATTCGCCGCCCTTCAGCTTGGTGCCCAGGCGCTCGTTCTGCGCGGCGGCCTCCTCGTCATTGTGGAGGTAGTAGCGCTTTTTCCCGGTGCCGGTTTCGCCGTAGCTCTTGAACAGGGATTCGATTTTGTCGAAGTGGTTGGCCTCCGGGCCGAAGTGGCTGAAAGAGCTGCAGCTTCCCGCATCGGCCGCTTTCATTGCCTCCTTGAATTCCGCCCGGTTGAGCGAATGGAAGCTGTCGCCTTCCACCACTGCGGCCTTGATGTTCTCCCGCAGGAAAATGTGCTCGAACGCCACTTTGACTGTGGTCGTGCCG
Organism: Pseudomonadota bacterium; assembly: GCA_021792335.1. Lineage (GTDB taxonomy): Bacteria > Pseudomonadota > Gammaproteobacteria > Burkholderiales > Sulfuricellaceae > Sulfuricella. The sequence continues at coordinate 686 of JAJYUW010000035.1, forward strand.
GCGCCGGAT
>JAJYUW010000035.1:704-17983 GCA_021792335.1 Pseudomonadota bacterium
TCACTGAAATAACGGGGTGCTTCTTCGACATCTGGATTTCCTCCTGCTGCTTTTTAAGCCATTAATTAAAAGAATAATGATTCGAGTATAATCTTGCGTTGCCGCTTTTGTCACTATGCGGACCCGATGATTCTTGTCTGGAAGTATAATAGGGAACCTCTAATAATCGTCATTCCCGCGAAAGCGGGAATCTATAGCATATTGAAAATACTGGATTCCCGCTTTCGCGGGAATGACGGGATCACGCTTTTTAGAGGTACCCTAAAGATATTTAGCCGTTATTGCGCGAGGCCAGGCGAATCGAGCCTTTCGTGAGTATAATCATTAGCCGTCACCAAGGAATGTCCAAGTTCATGGAAGCGCAATACCTACCGGCCGAGATCGAGCGCCAGGTCCAATCGTTTTGGGAGCGACACGAAGCTTTCAAGGCCATCGAAATCCCCGGCAAACCCAAGTATTACTGCCTGTCGATGTTCCCCTACCCCTCCGGCAAGCTGCACATGGGGCACGTGCGCAACTACACCATAGGCGACGTGCTGGCGCGCTTTCACCGCTTTCATGGCTACAACGTGCTGCAGCCGATGGGCTGGGACGCCTTCGGCCTGCCCGCGGAAAATGCGGCGATCGCCAACAATGTGGCGCCTGCGGCATGGACCTACTCCAATATCGACTACATGCGCGGGCAGCTCAAGTCGCTCGGCTTGGCCATCGACTGGGATCGCGAATTGGCCACCTGCAAGCCGGATTACTACCGCTGGGAACAGTGGCTGTTCACCAAACTGTTCGAGAAGGGCCTGATCTACAAGAAGACCGCCCCGGTAAACTGGGATCCGGTGGACTGTACCGTGCTCGCCAACGAACAGGTGATCGACGGCCGCGGCTGGCGCTCGGGCGCGCTGGTGGAAAAGCGCGACATCCCGATGTATTTCATGCGCATCACCGCCTACGCCGAGGAGCTGCTTGCCGAACTCGACAACCTGCCCGGCTGGCCCGAGCAGGTGCGCACCATGCAGAAGAACTGGATCGGCAAGAGCTACGGCGTGCGCTTCGCCTTCCCCTACGAGCTGGGCGGCAGGCAGGAAAAGCTCTGGGTCTACACCACCCGCGCCGACACCATCATGGGCGTGACGTTCTGCGCCGTGGCGGCAGAGCATCCTCTGGCCACCTGCGCAGCGGCGAACAACCCCGAACTGGCCGCCTTCATCGAGGAATGCAAAAAGGGCGGGGTGGCCGAGGCCGATCTCGCCACCATGGAGAAGAAGGGCAAGGCGACGGGCATCTCCGTCACCCACCCGCTCACTGGTGAACAGATCCCGGTGTGGGTCGGCAACTATGTGCTGATGAGCTACGGCGAAGGCGCGGTGATGGCGGTTCCGGCCCACGACGAGCGCGACTTCCATTTTGCGAAAACCTACGGGTTGCCGATCAAGCAGGTGATCCAGACCGAGGGCGCAACCTTCTCCACCGATGGCTGGCAGGAATGGTACGGCGACAAGGGAAAAGGCATTTGCGTGAACTCCGGCAAGTACAACGGCCTCAGTCACGAGCAAGCCGTGGATGCCATCGCCGCCGACCTGAAAGCCAAAAACCTGGGTGACAAGCAGGTGCAGTTCCGCCTGCGCGACTGGGGCATCTCGCGCCAGCGCTACTGGGGCTGTCCGATCCCCATCATTCATTGCCCGAGCTGCGGCGATGTGACGGTGCCGGAGCAGGACCTGCCGGTGGTGCTGCCGGAGGACGTGAAAATCGATGTCGGCTCGCCGATCAAGAAAATGCCGGCGTTCTACCAGACGACCTGCCCCAGGTGCGGCGGCAAGGCGGAGCGGGAAACCGACACCATGGACACGTTCGTCGAATCGTCCTGGTATTACGCCCGCTTCGCTTCCTCAGGCTGCACCACGGCCATGCTCGACGAGCGTGCAAAATACTGGCTGCCGGTCGATCAGTACATCGGCGGCATCGAGCACGCCATTCTGCATCTGCTCTATGCCCGCTTCTTCCACAAGCTGATGCGCGATGTCGGGCTATTTGGTGAGGAAGCCCTCACCTCAACCCTCTCCCAGGGGGAGAGGGGGCAATCGTCAGGTTCGAATAGATTTAACGAGCCCTTTACCAGCCTGCTCACCCAGGGCATGGTGCTCAAGGACGGCAGCAAGATGTCCAAATCCAAGGGCAATACGGTCGACCCGCAGGCGCTGATCGAGCAGTACGGCGCCGATACCGCGCGCCTGTTCATGATGTTCGCCGCGCCGCCGGAGCAGAGCCTGGAGTGGTCGGATGCCGGGGTGGAAGGCGCTTTCCGCTTCCTCAAGCGGCTCTGGAAGGTGGTTCACGATCATACGGAGAAAGGCGTGGTCACAGCCTACCAGGGTGGCGAGCTGACGCCGGAGTTGAAAGCGCTGCGCTTCCATCTGCACACGACCATCCAGAAGGTGAGCGACGACTATGGCCGGCGCAAGCAGTTCAATACCGCGATTGCCGCCGTGATGGAGCTGATGAACGCGCTCGCCAGGCTTAACGACGACAGCCCTGCCGGCCGCGCCGTGATGCAGGAAGCGCTGGAAGCCGTGGCCCTGCTGCTGGCGCCCATCGTGCCGCACATCTGTCACGCCCTGTGGGCCGAACTCAAGCCGGGGGCGAACCAGCTCGATGCGGCTTGGCCGGCGGTGGACGAGTCGGCTCTGGTGCAGGATGAAATCGAACTGGTGCTGCAAGTCAACGGCAAGCTCAGGGGCAGCATCAAGGTGGCAAAAAGCGCAGACAAGGAACACATAGAACAGCTCGCGCTGGCCAACCCCAATATCCAGAAATTCATGGAAGGCAGGCCGGCGAAAAAAATCATCGTTGTGCCGGGCCGCTTGATTAACGTGGTGGTGTAAGTGAAATACGCAAACTCGACGACAACCACCTTGTTACATGGCGATGCCGCCACAGAGTTGAAGGGACTTCCCGACAACTCCGTGGATCTGGTTGTTACTTCACCGCCTTACGCGGACCAGCGCAAGCAGACCTATGGTGGAGTTTCGCCCGATGAATATGTGGCGTGGTTCCTGCCTATATCGGCGGAGCTGCTGCGCGTATTGAAGCCAACTGGCACGTTTATCCTCAATATCAAGGAACGGGTCGTCAACGGTGAGCGGCATACTTATGTGCTCGAACTCATTTTGGCAATGAGAAAGCAAGGATGGCTGTGGACCGAAGAGTTTATGTGGCATAAGAAGAACAGCTATCCAGGAAAATGGCCCAATCGTTTCCGTGATTCGTGGGAGCGTCTGCTCCAGTTCAACAAGCAGCGCAAATTCCATATGTTTCAAGAAGAGGTCATGGTTGAAATGGGTGACTGGGCGAAAAGCCGTCTGCGAAACTTGAGCAACACCGATTTGGTGCGCGATGAATCCCGCGTCGGCAGCGGATTTGGCAAGAAAATAGCCAATTGGCTGGACAGAGACAAAGCATATCCAACCAACGTTCTGCACATGGCAACAGAGTGCGCCAACCGCGACCATAGCGCAGCATTTCCAGAGGCGCTGCCGGAGTGGTTTATTAAACTTTTCACAGAACCAGGGGACACGGTGTTGGACCCTTTTATGGGTTCCGCCACAACCCTTCGAGCTGCAAAGAGATTGCACCGCACCAGTATCGGCATAGACATCCATGCGGACTATATCAACAAGGCGCACGCTGAACTGGTGGAACCTGCGAGGCAGTTGGCATTGCTGCAAAAAAGGAAAAAATATGTCGTCTCTTGATTGGACTGCCCTTACTGCTTTTGCCGAGGAACGAATCGCCACCTTTCACCAGAAACGACTGGATAATTTGCACCGGCTTAAACTGAAAACGGTACTCAAACGCAAGAACCCTTATTTATTCAAGGCGAAAAACCTGCTTACCGCCAGCGATCTGGTAAAAACCCTGTTGGATGCCCATCTTTCTTCTCAGGAAGAGACTATCTTTGGTGATTTTCTTGAGGAATTGGCAATCTATATTAACGCCCAGGTTTTCGGGGGCCGAAAATCTTCTTCTGAAGGCATTGACCTTGAGTTTGACCGTGATGGCATTCGCTACATTGTTTCCATCAAGTCCGGTCCGAACTGGGGAAATAGTAGCCAGATAAGAAAGATGCTGGATACCTTTACAAAGGCGCAGAAGGTTTTACGGACTGGCAATAGTAAGTTGCATGTTCAAGCTGTCAATGGCTGTTGTTATGGCAAGGATGGCCGGCCGGATAAGGGTACATACCTGAAATTATGCGGTCAGCGATTTTGGATGTTCATTTCCGGTGACGATAGCCTTTATACAAAACTGGTCGAACCAATTGGTCATCGGGCCAAAGAAAAGAACGATCATTTCCAGAAGCAGTATGCCAAAGTGATCAATTTGTTTGCCCAGGAATTCATGCAGGATTTTTGTGATAACGGCGAGATAGATTGGGCTAAATTAGTAGAGTTCAATTCCGCAGGGGTGAGTGAATGACTATGAAACAATTTGCCGTGCTGCTCATTGTTGCCTTCTCGCTCGCCGCCTGCGGCTTCCAGTTGCGCGGCGTGGCGAATTTGCCGTTCGAGTCGCTCTATGTCGACGGCCGCGCCAACCCCGCGCTGGCGGCGGAGATCGGCCTGGCAATCCGTTCCGGGACGCAAACCAGGCTGACCGACAAGGCCGCTGATGCGCAGGCGGTGTTGCAGGTGCAGGGGGCCTCGCAGGAAAAACGCATTCTGTCGCTGAGCGGCGCCGGACGGGTGAGGGAATACGAGTTGATCTACCGCGTGAGCTTCCGCTTGCAGGACAGGGACGGCCGCGACCTGATTTCCCGCCAGCCGATCGAACTGCGGCGCGACATGACCTACGATGATACCCAGATCATAGCGAAAGAGCAGGAAGAGGCGCTGCTCTACCGCGACATGCAGAACTATGCGGTCTCCCAGCTGATGCGGCGCCTGGTTGCAGCGAAGCCCCAGCCGACGGATGAGAATCAACCCTGACCAGCTGGCCGCGCATTTGCAGCGCGGGCTTGCGCCGCTGTACCTGATCTTCGGCGATGAACCCTTGCTGGCGCTGGAGGCGGCCGATGCCATCCGTGTCCAGGCGCGGCAGGCGGGTTATGCCGAACGGGAGGTTTTCACGGTAGAAAGCGGTTTCAGCTGGCAGAATCTGCTGGCGAGCGGCGACAGCCTGTCGCTGTTTGCCGACCGGCGCATTATCGAAATTCGCATTCCCTCGGGCAAGCCGGGCGCGGAGGGAGGGCAGGCGTTGCAGGATTATTGCGCGCGGCTACCTGCCGATACCGTTACCCTGGTGGCCTGTCCCAAGCTCGACAAGCAGGCCCAGGCGACGAAATGGTTCAAGGCGCTGGAGCAGGCTGGCGCCTTGATCCCGATCTACCCGGTCGAACGGGCACGGCTGCCGCAATGGCTAGCGACGAGGCTGGCGGCGCAGGGCCAGCGTGCCGACCCGGCGACCTTGCAGTTTCTGTCCGATCGCGTCGAGGGCAATCTTCTGGCCGCGCACCAGGAAATCCAGAAGATCGGCCTGCTGTTCCCTGCGGGTCCATTGAATTTCGATCAGGTCAGGGAGGCGGTGATGGACGTCTCGCGCTATGATGTATTCAACCTTGCCGATGCCATGCTGGCCGGTGATGCCTGTAGGCTTGCGCGGATACTGGATGGACTGAAAGGCGAGGGCGAGGCGCCGACACTGGCGTTGTGGGCGATGACCCAGGAAATCCGCACCCTGGCGCGGCTGAAGCTGGGCCAGCGCAGAGGCGCCGCCCTGCCGCAGCTGCTGCGCGAGCTGCGGGTGTGGGAGTCGCGCCAGGGCCTGGTGCAGAACGCCCTGGCCCGGCTGAGCGAGGCGCGCCTTCTGGCGGGATTGAAGCAGGCCGCGGCGCTGGACCGGATGATCAAGGGTTTGAGCCGGGGCGACGTGTGGGACGAGCTGCTGCAGCTCGGCTTGGGAATGGCAAGGTCAAAATAGTTTTTTGCCACGGATGAACACGGATTACTTGGTGGCTGGTAATTCTGTCCAGCTTCGTTTCGGAACAGGCTGTTTCATCCGTGTTAATCTGTGTTAATCCGTGGCTAGGCAAGAAAAGGAATCCAACATGGACATCAAAGCATACATGCAACAAGTCGGTCATCAGGCGCGAGCCGCTTCCCGCCTGATGGCGAAAGCCGACACCAATGCCAGGAACAAGGCGCTGACGGCGATGGCGCGGGCAATCCAGCGCGATGCCGCCAAGCTGATCGAGGCCAATGCCAGGGATCTGGCCGAAGCCCGGGAAGCCGGACTGGAAGCGTCCCTGCTCGACCGCCTCACCTTGAATGAAAAAGGCGTCGCCGGCATGGCCGAGGGATTGGTGCAGATTGCCGCCCTGCCCGATCCGGTGGGCGAAATCACGGATCTCAACTACCGCCCTTCCGGCATCCAGGTGGGCAAGATGCGCGTGCCCCTGGGGGTGATCGGCATCATCTACGAGGCGCGCCCCAACGTCACGGCGGATGCCGCCGGATTGTGCCTGAAGGCGGGCAACGCGGCGATTCTGCGTGGCGGCTCGGAGGCGATCCATTCCAACCAGGCGATTGCCGCCTGCGTGCGCGAAGGTTTGCAGGCCGCCGGCCTGCCGGCAACGGCGGTACAGGTAATAGCAACCACCGACCGCGCCGCGGTGGGCGAGCTGATCACCATGAGGGAATTTGTCGACGTGATCGTGCCGCGCGGCGGCAAGGGGCTGATCGAGCGCCTGATCAAGGAGGCACGCATCCCGGTGATCAAGCATCTGCACGGCGTGTGCCATGTCTACATCGACGACAAGGCGGACCTGGACAAGGCGGTCAGGATCGCCGACAACGCCAAGACGAGCCGTTACGGCACCTGCAACACCATGGAAACGCTGCTGGTGGCGGAAGGCGCCGCAGCAAGCGTGCTGCCACCCCTGTGCAAGATTTATCTCGACAAGGGGGTGGAGCTGCGCGGCTGTGCAGCCTCGCGCGCCATCATCCGAGAGATGAAAGAAGCCACCGAGGAAGACTGGCACACCGAATACCTTGCACCTATTCTTTCCATCCGGGTGGTGCGGGATCTCGATGCCGCGATCGAGCACATCAACACCTATAGTTCGCAGCACACCGAATCCATCGTCACCGAGGATTACACCCGTGCGCGCCGCTTCCTGCGCGAGGTGGACTCCAGCTCGGTGATGGTGAACGCCTCCACCCGCTTTGCCGACGGCTTCGAATACGGACTGGGGGCGGAAATCGGCATTTCCACCGACAAGATACATGCGCGCGGCCCGGTCGGGCTGGAGGGACTGACCAGCCAGAAATTCATCGTGCTGGGCGACGGTCAGGTGCGGGGTTGATCGCATCTGCTATCATCGAAAAAAGGAGGGTGGCATGACTATCAATATTCCGGAAACCCCGGCTGAATTCGACAACACCCGGATACTCGAGCGTCCGGACGGCTTTTACTGGCAGGACAAGGAAACCGAAAAGGTATTCGGACCTTTTGCGACGCTGCTGGACGCGGTGCAGGACATGGAATACAACGCCGATTCCGACTACGAGCCCGGCGAATCGCTGGAGGAGGCGGAGGCGGAGCTGGGCATCGCCGATTGGAATGACCCCGATACCGGGCTGCCCGCCGAGGAGACACATCATATCGAGGATCACTGATAGGGGTGATGGGTGACGAGGAATGGGTAAGCAGTGAGCGCTAAGATGGAATCACCCATCACCCATCACCCATCACCCATCACCAGAATGCCGCTCCCCATCGGCATTCTGGGCGGCACCTTCGACCCTCTCCATTACGGTCATCTGCGGCTGGCGCAGGAGTTGGCCCAGGGACTTGGATTACGCGAGGCGCGCTTCATTCCGGCAGGGCTGCCGCCCCACCGCGCACAGCCCCTCGCTTCGCCGCAGCAACGGCTCGAGATGACGCGCCTGGGTCTTGCGGGAAACCCGCTTTTCTCGCTCGATGAACGCGAAATCATCAAGCAGACGCCCTGTTATACGGTGGAAACCCTGCTGGATTTGCGCCGCGAACTGGGCACGCTGCAGCCGCTGTGCCTGTTCATGGGCGCGGATGCCTTTCTCGGCCTTGCCACCTGGCATCGCTGGCGCGAACTGTTCGATCTTGCCCATATCGTGCTGGCCCAGCGCCCAGGCGTGGCTGGCATTGCCCGGGCCGCTGCCACCCTGCCGGCCGAGTTGCGGGAGGCCCTCAACCGGCGCCTGGTTCACGAGCCGGAAGCCTTGCACGACAAGCCGGCCGGCGCCATCATCATCCAGCTGGTTACCGCGCTGGACATCTCGGCGTCGCAAATCCGCCAGGAGCTTGCGGCCGGATATAGCCCGCGTTATTTGCTCCCCGACGCGGTTCTCGATTATATTCAGACAAACGGACTCTATTAAGGACATCAATGGAACTTGAAGCCATCAAACAGGCCGTGGTCGCCGCGCTGGAGGAGATCAAGGCGCGCAATATCGTTGTGATGGACGTGCGCAAGCTCACCACCATGACCGATTACATGATCGTCGCCAGCGCCGACTCCAACCGCCAAACGCGGGCCCTGGCCGACAACGTGCAGAAAAAGCTCAAGGAATCGGGTGCGCAGGTGCTGGGCGTGGAAGGCGAGGAAACCGGCGAGTGGGTGCTGGTGGACCTGGGATCGGTGGTCGTCCACATCATGCAGCCGGCGATCCGGGAGTACTACAACCTTGAACAGTTGTGGGGCGGCCCGCCCTCGTCATCGGGTAATCTGGCCGGGGGAACGGGCAACAAGCCTAAGTTGGCGCAGCCTGCCGCTCATTCGTGAAATTGCTGATTGTGGCTGTCGGCCACAAAATGCCGGCCTGGGTAAACGAGGGCTACACGGAATACGCCAAGCGCATGCCGCGTGAGACGCGCATTGAGCTGGTCGAAATCAAGCCGGAAAAAAGGGCCGGGGGAAAAACCAAAGAGCAGGTTCACGAGGCCGAGCGTCAGCGTATAGCGGCTGCGCTTCCGGCCAATTGCGAGCTGGTTGCGCTGGATGAGCGCGGGCAGGAGTGGAGCACCCTGGAGCTGGCCGAGGTGCTGAAGGGCTGGATGCAGGGCGGTCGTGACGTGGCCTTCGTCATCGGCGGTGCGGACGGTCTGCACCCCGAGCTGAAGCGCCGGGCGGACAGGCTCTGGTCCCTGACCCGTCTTACACTGCCGCATGGCCTGGTACGGGTGGTGCTGGCGGAGCAACTGTACCGGGCGGTGACGGTAATACAGAACCACCCCTATCACCGGGACTAAGGGCCTGTTATTAAGGCGGCCCTTAAATATCCTGTGGCGTCACACCGGCGAAAGCCGGTGTCCAGAGCGGTATTTCTGGATTCCGGCTTTCGCCGGAATGACCGGCTATTTTTGAGCCTGGTTAATAATGAATAAATGTTATATTCATTCATTAACAGGCCCTAAGGAAAAACACCATGTCGGTTTTGGACAAAAAGATTTACCTGGCTTCGCGCTCGCCGCGCCGGCGTGAGCTGCTGGCACAAATCGGGGTGGGTTTCGAGGTACTGCTGTTGCGGGAGGATGCGGCACGCAGCGTGGATGTGGACGAGACGCCTCTTCCCAGTGAGGACCCGCATGATTACGTGCTGCGCATCAGCCGCAGCAAGGCCGAAGCCGGCTGGCAACGCGTGTTGCAGCGCCGCCTGCCGTATCATCCCGTTCTGGTGGCGGATACGGCGGTGGTGCTGGGCGACCGGATCATGGGCAAGCCCTTGAACCGGGAGGCGGCGATGGAGATGCTGGCGGCGCTGGCGGGGAAAAGACACGATGTGCTGACCGCGGTTGCGGTAGCGAGCGGCGAAAGGATAGAGCACAGGCTGTCGGTCTCGAACGTGCAATTGGGCGAACTGACAGACCATGCCATACGCCGTTATGTCATGAGCGGCGAGCCGCTAGACAAGGCCGGCGCCTACGCGGTCCAGGGGAAAGCGGCCGCGTTCATCGAAAAAATAGAGGGCAGCTATTCCGGTGTGATGGGGCTGCCGCTTTATGAAACGACTCAATTATTGGCGCAGTTTGGCATGGAAGTATTGTGAGCGAAGAGATTCTGGTTAACGTGACGCCCCAGGAAACCCGGATGGCGATCATGCAGCAGGGCGTGGTGCAGGAGATTCATATCGAGCGCACCGGCAGCCTGGGCATGGTGGGCAACATTTATGTCGGCCGGGTGTGCCGCGTGCTGCCCGGGATGCAGTCGGCGTTCGTCGAGATCGGCCTGGCACGTGCGGCATTCCTGCATGTCGCCGATATCTGGCAGGAGCGCCAGGACGAGGAAAACCGGCTGATCGAGAAAGTCCTGTATGAGGGCCAGACCCTGATGGTGCAGGTGATCAAGGACCCGATCGGCACCAAGGGCGCCCGCCTTTCCACCCAGATCAGCATTGCCGGGCGCTTCCTGGTGTTTTTGCCCCAGGAAACCCACATCGGCATTTCCCAGCGCATCGAGGACGAGGCCGAGCGGGCGCTGTTGCGCGACAAGCTGCAGCACCTGCTGCCGCCGGACGCAAGCGGCGGCTTCATTATCCGCACCATGGCGGAAGCGGCTTCCGACAGCGAGCTTGCCGCCGACATCGAGTACCTGCGCAAGCAGTGGAACGATATCAGCGAAAAGGCCAAGGCCGCCAAGCCGGCCACCCTGCTCTATCATGACCTGAACCTTGCCTTGCGGACCCTGCGCGATTTCGTCAACGAGGAAACCATACACATCCGGGTGGATTCGCGCGTAACCTTCCAGAAGATGCAGGTCTTTGCGCTGGAATACACCAGCAATGTGGTCGGGCTGCTCGAACACTATTCCGGCGAACGGCCGCTGTTCGACCTGTACGGCGTCGAGAACGAAATAGAGCGCGCCCTGGCGCGGCGGGTTGATCTGAAGTCGGGCGGCTACCTGATCATCGACCAGACCGAAGCGCTGACCACCGTGGACGTCAATACCGGCGGGTTTGTCGGCGGACGCAATTTCGACGACACCATTTTCAAGACCAACCTCGAAGCGGCGCAGACTATTGCGCGCCAGTTGCGGCTGCGAAATCTTGGCGGCATCATCATTGTTGACTTCATCGACATGGACAATGAGGAACACCAGGCCGCCGTGCTCGCCGAATTCAAGAAAGCACTGGCAAAGGACAGAACGCGCATGACCGTGAGCGGCTTTTCCGCGCTTGGCCTGGTAGAGATGACGCGCAAGCGCACCCGCGAAAGTCTGGCGCACATCCTGTGCGAACCCTGCACCTCCTGCCAGGGGCGGGGCGTTCTGAAAACGGCGCAAACGGTGTGCTTTGAAATCCTGCGCGAAATCCTGCGCGAGGCCCGCCAGTTCAGCGCGCGCGAATTTCGCATTCTCGCTTCCCAGCAGGTGATCGACCTGTTTCTTGAAGAGGAATCGCAAAACCTGGCGCAACTCGGAGATTTCATCGGCAAGCCGATCTATCTGCAGGTGGAAAATCAGTACGGCCAGGAGCAATACGACATCGTTCTGGTGTAGCTACACCTTCGGCAAGCGAGCCATCACGCCGACAATGGCTGCCTCCTGCCGGAGAAGGCAAGCGAGCATGATTTTCGCTTCCTCGCTACGCATTTCCAGGGTCAGGAGGTAATCCTTTATTTTGGCGATGTCCTCCGCGAGATTTTCCAGTTGCAACTTTTGGAGACGGACATGTTCCTGCAGGGGAACGGACGCCCCGCTCAGCCACTGCGCCATTTCTGTGCGCAACTGCGCGAACAGGGAGCGTAGCGGCAACACGATTTCCAACCCGAATTTTTTTGCCAGGGAATTCTTGTCCGTGATCAGGTTGATCGGGCTGCGGCAAAATGCTCTTGTTTTTTCGTCCAGCGCCTGCAGAGCCCGACTGTAATAGCCGAGGTCGGGCAGAAGCTGGGGCCGCGGGGCTGCAATGCCGGGACTATCATCGAAACGCGCATACATGGCATCCACCAGCAATTTGATCTGGCGATCCTGGCGCCGGGCGTTTTCAAACAGGGTGACAGCCTGCAGGGTCAGGGATTGCATTGCCTGGGTAAGCGCGACCGAGGTTCGGCTGGCCAGGATGACCTCCAGATTTTTTGCAACCAGATTCTCGATGCTTGCATTGTCAAGGCGCTTGAGGAGCATGGCGCCCTGCCGGGCCAGCAGTTTGCGCGCGATATTAATGCTTTGCCATGCCTGCTGGCCCTTCTGCTGCTCCGTGCCCAGCCTTTCTTCCAGCCTTTCCGCGACCGCTTGATTCCTGCGGATCAAGCCGGCCAAAGTTTCCTCTTCATGGTGCAGTTCCGATAGGCTGTGCCGCACGCCCGCAAGGATGGCTTCGAAAAATTTGCGGATCCGGGCGTATGCGGCCTCGTCAGGAGGTGCGTTTTTCAGGTTTTCCAGCAGCTCATGGGCATCCGTCCAGCGCCCGGGATGGAGCAGATCCGGCACACCCGGCAGGGCGAGAAAGTTTTCCAGCTCCGCGGCCAATCCGTTCTGCGTCACGGTGTTCCCGCCTTTGCCAGCAAGGTATCCGGCGAGACCTCGGAGCCGTGGATTTCAACTACCTTGCGGCGCGCGCGTTCGCCGTGTTTCAGGGTGATCCGCTTGGCGGTGACTTTGAACGCCTTGCACAAAAAATCCAGCAACCTGGCATTGGCTTGCCCTTCCACGGCCGCAGCGGCAAGCCTGATTTTCAGCGCGTCGCCATGCACGCCTGTCACCTCGGTGCGTTTGGCGCCGGGCTGTACGTGCACGGTGAGGGTAAGACTGTCTTCCTTGATCTGGTACCAGGACATATCAGGACATATCAAAAAACCGCAGTTCATTAACCGCAAAGACGCGAAGGCGCAAAGAAACGGGGTTCGCAGGGATGGGCGGCTTTATCGCCCAACTCGCAAAACAAGGACATAAAATCCATCTGGTATTCACCTGTTCGGTGACTGGGCGGATTCCGATAACACATTGCTTTTCCTTTGCGTTCTTTGCGCCTTTGCGGTTCAAATGTTTTTTTAGATTAAGTTAGCCGCATGGCGAGACTTTCCAGCCAGGCAATCGGTACCATCAGCAGCAACTCGCAGACAAGGAGAACGACCAGCGGGGAAAGATCCACATTGGCCAGCGGGGGAATAATCTTGCGTACCGGCCGCAGGAAAGGGGTAGTCAGGCTATTCAGAACCGGCGCCAACGGGCTGTGGGGGTTTACCCAGGACAGGATGGCCTGGATGAAAACCGCGCCCAGGACGATATAAATACTGATTTTAAGCAGTTTTACCGCGGACAGAAAGGCAATGGCAAGAAATATAGAAGGCCCGGCCATCAATTGGAACATGCCGGACAGCCAAAACAAGGCGAGCAGCAGAATAAATTCCACCAACCAGGCCAGCGTCAGCGAGGCGAGGTCCAGCCCGAACAGCCCCGGGATGATCCGGCGCAGCGGCTTCACCGCGAAATCCGTCAGCGCCGCGATGAACTGCGAAAAAGGGTTGCGGTATGGCGCCCGCATCAGTTGCAGAAAAAAACGCAGCAGCGCAGCCAGAACGAACAGTCCGAACAGCGTTTCGAGCAGGAATTGCGCGGCTTGAATCAGCATGATCCTAAATACCCCTCGGCTCCGGTTTTACCCAACTCGTCCCCCAACTCCCGCGAACGCAAACAGGCGGCCTGGGCGGCCTGAATGATTGCCTGCCTGACCCCCGCATTCTCCATGGCGAGGATGGCGCGCTCGGTGGTGCCGCCCTTGGAAGTGACGCGGGCGCGCAGTGTGGCGGCGTCTTCGGCGCTCTGGCTGGCCAGTTTTGCGGCGCCGGAAAAGGTTTCCAGGCTGAGGGTGCGCGCCTGATCCGGGGTGAGGCCCAGCGCCACGGCGGCCGCCTGCAGCGCTTCGAGGAAGAAGAACACATAGGCCGGACCGCTGCCGGAAATGGCGGTAACCGCGTCCATCTGGCTTTCCTGCAGCAGCCAGAGCGTTGCGCCGACGGCGCCGAGCACGGTTTCGGCCTGGCTGCGCTGTGCTGCGCCAACCTCCGGCAGCGCGTACAGGCCGGTGACGCCTGCCAGCACCATGGCCGGCGTGTTCGGCATGGCGCGCACCAGCAGGCTGTGCCCGCCGAGCCAGCGCACAAGATCGGCGCTGCGCACCCCGGCGGCGATGGAAATGACCAGCTTGCCGTCAAGCAGTCCGCGCAGCTGCATGGCAACACCGTGCAGCTGCTGCGGCTTCACCGCCAGCACCACGATGTCGCCGGTGAGGGACCCGGCGGAGATTTCCGCGTAAGTGGCCACGCCGAACTTTTCGTTCAGCAGCGCCCGGTTTTCCCGGGAAAGTTCCACCACGCCGATACCGTTCGGACCGAAGCCCTTCTGCAACAGGCCGGTGATGAGGGCGCCGGCCATGTTGCCGCCACCGATGAAGGTGATGTTCATGATTTATTCCAGTTCATATTCTAAAAAAGCGCATACCGCAAAGGACGCAAAGGTTCGCAAGGTACTTCTTGAACTTGTTTTCCTTTGCGAACCTTTGCGTCCTTTGCGGTGAAAACCTTAAGCCTTTTGCCGTTCTCCGAAAATCGCCGATCCCACCCGCACGATCGTCGCGCCTTCTGCAATGGCCGCTTCAAGATCGTCCGACATGCCCATGGACAGGGTGTCGAGCTGGAAACCTTCGGCATTGAGCTGTTCCAGCAATTGGCGCAGTTGACGGAAAGCCTGACGCTGCCGGAGGGGGTCGCCGGTGGGCGCAGGGATCGCCATCAGTCCGCGCAGCTTGAGTTGCGGCAGCGCTTGCACATGACGGGCCAGTTGCAGCAGCTCTGCGGGGGCAACCCCGCTTTTGCTGGGTTCATTGCTGACATTGACCTGCAGGCATACCTGCAGCGCCGACAGCCCGGCCGGCCGCTGCGCAGCCAGCCGGTCGGCGATTCTGGCCCGGTCCAGGCTGTGCACCCAGGAAAAATTTTCAGCGATCAGCCGTGTTTTATTGCTCTGGATCGGGCCGATGAAATGCCATTTAAGCGGCAAGTCGTTGAGCGCTTCAACTTTTTCCGCCGCTTCCTGCACGTAGCTTTCGCCGAATGCGCGTTGCCCGGCCGCATAAGCCTGGCGTATCGCCGCTGCAGATACGGCTTTGCTCACCGCAAGCAGCTGTATGCTTCCAGCCGGCCGGCCGGCTGCCGCAGCGGCCAGTGCAATGCGCTGGCGCACGGCTTGCAATGCATTTGATATAGTTGTCATAATGGTGAGGCAAGTTTCTGCACAAGGAAATTATAATGGAAATCTCGGAACTGCTCGCCTTTTCGGTCAAAAACAAGGCCTCCGACCTGCACCTGTCGGCCGGCCTGCCGCCGATGATACGCGTGCATGGCGATGTGCGCCGTATCAATGTGCCCGCCCTGGAACACAAGGACGTCCATTCCATGGTGTACGACATCATGAACGATGGCCAGCGCAAGTTCTACGAGGAAAACCTGGAGGTGGACTTTTCCTTCGAAATTCCCAACCTGGCGCGCTTCCGCGTCAATGCCTACGTGCAGAACCGCGGCGCTGCGGCGGTGTTCCGCACCATCCCCTCCAAGGTGCTGACGCTGGAAGAGCTGAGATGCCCGGAGATCTTCAAGGATATCGCCGACCAGCCGCGCGGCATCGTGCTGGTGACCGGGCCGACCGGCTCGGGTAAATCCACTACCCTGGCGGCGATGGTCAATCACGTCAACGAGAAAGAATTCGGCCACATTCTGACGGTGGAAGACCCGATCGAATTCGTGCATGAGAGCAAAAAGTGTCTGATCAACCAGCGCGAGGTCGGGCCGCACACCCTGAGCTTCAACAATGCCCTGCGTTCCGCCCTGCGCGAGGACCCGGACGTGATTCTGGTGGGCGAGCTGCGCGACCTGGAAACCATCCGGCTGGCGCTGACTGCCGCCGAAACCGGCCACCTGGTGTTCGGCACCCTGCACACCAGCTCCGCCGCCAAGACCATCGACCGGATCGTGGACGTGTTCCCCGCGGCGGAAAAGGACATGGTGCGTTCGATGCTGTCGGAATCCCTGCGCGCGGTGATTTCACAGACCTTGCTCAAGACCAAGGACGGCCAGAGCCGCGTCGCCGCGCACGAGATCATGATCGGCACGCCGGCGATACGCAACCTGATCCGCGAAAGCAAGATCGCCCAGATGTATTCGGCGATCCAGACCGGCCAGAACGTCGGCATGCAGACCCTGGACCAGAATCTGACCGAACTGGTGAAACGCAACGTCGTTTCCGTTGCCGAGGCGCGCACCAAGGCGGCAAACAAAGATTCCTTCATCGCTTAACCGGGGAGCAGACGTGGAACGCGATCAGGCACTCAAATTCATGCACGACCTGCTGCGGATGATGCTTTCCAAGAAGGCATCGGATCTGTTCATCACCGCGGATTTTCCCCCTGCCATCAAGGTGGACGGCAGGATGACGCCGGTTTCCAGCCAGAAGCTGACGCCGCAGCACACCAAGGAGCTCGCCCGCGCCATCATGAACGACAAGCAGGCGTCCGAGTTCGAAGCGAGCAAGGAATGCAATTTCGCCATCAGTCCGCAGGATATCGGCCGCTTCCGCGTCAACGCCTTCGTCCAGCAGGGGCGGATCGGCCTGGTTCTGCGTACCATCACCACCGAGATCCCCGATATGGACGACCTCGGCCTGCCACCCATCCTCAAGGACGTGGCGATGACCAAGCGCGGCCTGGTGATCTTCGTCGGCGGAACCGGCTCGGGCAAATCCACCTCGCTGGCGGGGATGATAGGCCACCGCAACCAGAACAGCTACGGTCATATCATCACCATCGAAGACCCGGTGGAGTATGTGCACGAGCACCGCAACTGCATGGTCACCCAGCGCGAGGTCGGGGTGGATACGGACAGCTGGCAGGTGGCGCTGAAAAATACCCTGCGCCAGGCGCCCGATGTCATCCTGATCGGCGAGATCCGCGATCGCGAAACCATGGAATACGCCATTGCTTTCGCCGAGACCGGCCACCTGTGCATGTCTACGCTGCACGCCAACAGCGCCAACCAGGCGCTTGACCGGATCATCAACTTCTTTCCGGAAGAGAGGCGTCAGCAGCTGCTGATGGACCTGTCCCTCAACCTCAAGGCGTTCATATCGCAACGGCTGATCCCCAGGGCCGGCGGCAAAGGGCGGGTGGCGGCGATCGAGATCATGCTCAATTCGCCGCTGATCGCCGACCTGATCTTCAAGGGCGAGGTGCATGAAATCAAGGAGCTCATGGCCAGGT
>JAJYUW010000036.1 GCA_021792335.1 Pseudomonadota bacterium
AAGCAGTGCTACCGAACTACTGAAGCCACGTGTTGTAGATGTGGAAGCGGTGTCGCCCGTGCGCGCTCGCATTTCCATGGAACCGTTTGAGCGCGGCTATGGCCATACCCTTGGCAATGCCCTGCGCCGCATCCTGTTGTCTTCGATGCCTGGTTATGCCATTACCCAGGTCAAAATCGAAGGCGTGGTGCACGAGTATTCGACCATCGAGGGCGTGCAGGAAGACGTGGTCGACATACTGCTTAACCTCAAAGGCATCGCCCTGAAGCTGAACAGCCGCGACGAAGCGACGCTGATGCTTTCCAAGCAAGGTGAGGGCGTAGTCACCGCCGGCGATATTGAAACCGGCCATGACGCAGAGATCGTCAACCCGGACCATGTGATTGCCCATATCACCAAGGGCGGCAAACTTAACATGGAAATCAAGATCGAGCAGGGCCGCGGCTATCAGCCCGTGACCGCGCGCCGTATTGATGAAGAGGAGCGCAGCATCGGCTCTATCATGCTGGATGCTTCCTTCAGCCCGGTGCGTCGTGTCAGCTATGCGGTCGAGAGCGCCCGTGTGGAGCAGCGCACCGACCTGGACAAGCTGGTGGTGGACATCGAAACCAACGGCGTGGTCGATCCTGAAGAAGCGATCCGCTATGCTGCGCGCATTCTGGTTGATCAGCTTTCCGTGTTTGCCGAGCTGAAAGGCACGCCTGCCGAGGTCGAGGCGCCGCGGGCTCCACAGGTAGACCCGATCCTGTTGCGTCCGGTCGACGACTTGGAGCTTACCGTGCGTTCCGCGAACTGCCTCAAAGCGGAAAACATTTATTACATTGGCGACTTGATTCAGCGCAGCGAGAATGAGCTGCTGAAGACCCCCAATCTGGGCCGTAAGTCGCTCAACGAAATCAAGGATGTATTGGCTTCCAAGGGCCTCATGCTGGGCATGAAGCTGGAAAACTGGCCACCGGTCGGTCTTGGAGAGCGGGTGTAAATTATTTTCGTGGAACACGAAAGTACCGCAAGGGTACTCCGACTTTCTACGGGCTTAAGCCCGTGAAAGATCGTCTGCAAAGAAAGGATAGATCATGCGTCACCGTTTAGGACTTAGAAAACTCAATCGTACCAGCAGCCACCGCTTGGCGATGCTGCGCAATATGGCCAACTCACTGCTGCGCCATGAGGCCATTACGACCACGCTGCCCAAAGCGAAGGAGTTGCGCCGCATTGCGGAACCGCTGATTACGCTGGGTAAAAAACCCTCGCTCGCAAATCGTCGTCTGGCGTTTGATCGCCTGCGGGATCGTGATATCGTGGGCAAGCTGTTCGATGAGCTGGGCCCTCGCTACCAGACTCGCAATGGCGGTTATCTGCGCATCCTCAAGTGCGGCTTCCGTCAGGGCGACAATGCGCCGATGGCGATTGTCGAACTGATGGATCGCCCCGAAGTGGCCGCCGAAGGCGAAGTCGTTGCCTAAACGATAGCGTAAAAAAAGCCGGGCTTGCCCGGCTTTTTTTACGTCTTGTGTACAGATAAACCTCAGCCTAGCATCGGCTTGAGATAGGCCCCGGTGAAGCTTGCGTCTGCGAGTGCAACCTGCTCCGGGGTGCCTGCAGCGATAATTTGCCCGCCGCCCACGCCCCCTTCCGGACCGAGATCAACAATCCAGTCTGCAGTCTTGATCACATCGAGGTTGTGTTCGATCACTACCACACTGTTGCCATGATCGCGCAGCCGGTGCAGAACCTTGAGCAGCAGGTCGATGTCGTGGAAGTGCAAACCGGTGGTAGGCTCGTCCAGAATATACAGGGTGCGGCCGGTGTCGCGTTTGCTCAATTCCAGGGACAGCTTCACGCGCTGCGCCTCGCCGCCTGACAGGGTGGTGGCGCTCTGGCCCAGCGTGATATAGCCCAATCCGACGTCGAGCAGGGTAGCCAGCTTGCGCGCGACTACCGGGACCGGGCTGAAGAACTCGTGCGCCTGTTCCACCGTCATTTCGAGAATCTCGTGAATGTTCTTGCCCTTGTACTGGACCTCCAGGGTTTCCCGGTTGTAGCGTTTGCCGTGGCAAAGGTCGCAGGGTACGTAGATATCGGGCAGGAAATGCATCTCCACCTTGATTACACCATCGCCTTCGCAGGCTTCGCAGCGGCCGCCCTTGACGTTGAAAGAGAAGCGCCCCGGACCGTATCCCCGCTCGCGGGACTGTGGCACGCCGGCAAACAATTCCCGGATCGGCGTGAACAGGCCGGTGTAGGTGGCCGGATTGGATCGTGGTGTGCGCCCGATCGGGCTTTGGTCCACGTCGATCACCTTGTCAAAGAATTCCAGGCCATGCAATTCCTCATAGGGCGCGGCTTCGGTCGATGATCCGTAGAGATGGCGTGCCACGGCACGGTACAGGGTATCGTTGATCAGGGTGGATTTGCCCGATCCTGATACGCCGGTAATGCACACGAACAGCCCCACCGGCAGATCGAGGCTGACATTCTTCAGGTTGTTGCCGACGGCACCGGTCAACCGCAGCATGCGCTTTGGGTCAGGGGCATGGCGTTTTTCAGGCAGGGCGATGCTGCATTTGCCGCTCAAATACTGCCCGGTGAGCGAGGCGGGGTTCGCCTTGATCTCCTCCGGGGTGCCTTCAGCCACGATATGGCCGCCATGCACGCCCGCGCCGGGGCCGATGTCCACCACGTGGTCGGCGGACAGAATGGCATCGGTATCATGTTCCACCACGATCACGGTGTTGCCGATGTCACGCAGGTGCTTCAGGGTGACGAGCAGGCGTTCGTTGTCGCGCTGGTGCAGACCGATGGAGGGCTCATCCAGCACATACATCACTCCGGTCAGGCCGGAGCCGATCTGGCTTGCCAGGCGGATGCGCTGCGCTTCGCCGCCGGACAAGGTGTCGGCGGAGCGATCGAGCGACAGGTAATTCAGTCCGACATCGTTAAGAAAGCGCACCCGCGCGGCAATTTCCTTGACGATACGTTCGGCGATCGCCTGCTTCTGGCCGTCGAATTCGAGGGTGGCGAAGAAATCGTAAGCCTGCTTCAGCGGCAGATGGCTGACTTCGTACAATGCCTTGCCACCGACATGCACATGTCGCGCCTCGGAACGCAAGCGGGTGCCTTCGCAATCCGGGCAGATGCGGTGGTTGATATATTTTGCAAGTTCCTCGCGCACTGCTGCAGAATCGGTTTCGCGGTAGCGCCGTTCGAAGTTGGTGATAATGCCCTCGAAGGGATGGCTGCGCGCCTGCATGCCGCCCTTTTCGCCCAGGTATTGGAAGCGGATGGCTTCGTTGCCGCTGCCGTAGAGGATGACGTGCTGAACTTGTTCCGGCAGTTGTTCGAACGGCACTTCGAGGTCGAAACCGTAGTGCAGTGCCAGGCTTTGCAGCATCTGGAAATAGAACTGGTTGCGCCGGTCCCAGCCCTTCACCGCGCCCGAGGCCAGCCCCAAATGGGGAAAGGCGGCGATGCGCTTGGGGTCGAAGAAGGTGACCTGGCCCAGGCCGTCGCACTTGGGGCAGGCGCCCATCGGATTGTTGAAGGAAAACAGGCGCGGTTCCAGCTCAGGCAGGGAATAGCTGCACACCGGGCAGGCGAACTTGGCGGAAAAAAGGTGCTCCCTGCCGGAATCCATCTCAAGTGCCAGCGCCTTTCCGTCCGAGTGGCGCAGCGCGGTCTCGAACGATTCCGCCAGGCGCTGCTTGGCATCGGCGCGTACCTTCAGGCGATCCACCACGATGTCGATGGTATGTTTCTTGTTCTTGTCCAGCTTGGGCAGGGCATCGATTTCATAGGCCTTGCCGTCGATCCTGAGGCGCACGAATCCCTGGGCGCGCAGTTCGTCGAACAGGTCGGCCTGCTCACCCTTGCGGCCCGCTACCAGGGGTGAAAGGATCATTAGCTTGGTGTCCTCGGGCAGCGCCAGCACTGCGTCCACCATCTGGGAAATGCTCTGGGCGGAAAGCAGAATCTTGTGCTCCGGACAGAAAGGGTCGCCGACGCGGGCGTAGAGCAGGCGCAGGTAATCATGGATTTCCGTCACGGTGCCGACGGTGGAACGCGGGTTGTGGCTGGTGGCCTTCTGTTCGATGGAAATTGCCGGCGACAAACCCTCGATCAGGTCCACGTCGGGCTTTTCCATCAACTGCAGGAACTGGCGCGCATAGGCCGAAAGGGATTCGACGTAGCGCCGCTGGCCCTCGGCGTAAAGGGTGTCGAAAGCGAGCGAGGATTTGCCCGAGCCGGACAGTCCGGTAATGACCACCAGCTTGTCGCGCGGGATGTCCAGGCTGATGTTTTTCAGGTTGTGGGTGCGGGCACCGCGTATTTTGATCAAGTCCATGAGTGAGTGCAGAGCAAAAGGCAACCTGCTACTATACGCAATTTTACCGCCCATTCTCAACTCTTATGCATGTTTCCGAAAAAATGACCCCTGTGGAAGTCCGTGCCAGCGCGGGGCTGGCCGGGATTTTCGGCCTGCGCATGCTGGGCATGTTCCTGATCCTGCCGGTGTTCGCCATTTATGCCCATGGTCTGCCCGGCGGTGACAACCACACCCTGATCGGCCTCGCGCTCGGCGCCTACGGCCTTACCCAGGCCATGCTGCAACTGCCCTTCGGCATGGCTTCCGACCGCTGGGGGCGCAAGCGGGTGATTTATTTCGGTTTGCTGCTGTTCGTCATCGGGAGCTTTGTCGCCGCTTCCGCCAGCGACATTTACATGGTGATCGTGGGGCGCTCGATTCAGGGTGCGGGTGCGATTTCTGCCGCAGTCACCGCGTTGCTCGCCGATCTTACCCGGGAAGAGCACCGCACCAAGGCGATGGCGATGATAGGATCGACCATCGGCCTGGCCTTCGCCGCGTCGATGGCACTCGGCCCGCTGCTCTACCAGATGATCGGCGTACCGGGCATGTTCGCGCTTACCGGCGTACTGGCGCTGGCGGCGATGGGCGTGGTTTATGCGGTGATTCCCGATCCCAAGGCCAGCCATTTCCATTCCGATGCGGAAGTGGCGCCGGCGCGCCTGCAGGATGTGCTGCGCAATGGCCAGTTGCTGCGCTTGAATTTCGGCATTTTCGCCTTGCATGCCGCGCAGATGGCGATGTTCGTGGTGATTCCCTTTGCCCTGAGGGAGACCGGCGGCCTGCCGGAAGCCCAGCACTGGAAGATCTATCTGCCGGTCATGCTGGGGGCTTTCGCAGTGATGGTGCCGGCAATCATTTACGGCGAGAAGAAGGCGAAGCTCAAGCCGGTCTTTGTGTCGGCGGTAGCCATGCTGCTCCTGTCGCAACTGCTGATGACGGTGCTGGTCCGGGATTTCTGGGGCATCGTGGCGATGCTGCTGCTGTTTTTTGTTGCCTTCAATATCCTGGAGGCGAGCCTGCCCTCGCTGATTTCCAAGATTGCCCCGGCGCACGCCAAGGGTACGGCGATGGGCGTGTATAATACTTCGCAGGCGCTTGGCCTGTTTGCCGGCGGCGTGGCGGGCGGATTCCTTTCCCATTACGCCGGCCAGTGGGCGGTGTTCGCATTCGGCGGCGCAATGAGTAGCTTGTGGCTGATTATGGCCGCCAGCATGAAAACGCCGCCGCCGGTGCGCACCAAAATGTACCACATCGAGCCCATGTCCGCTGATGCGGCGCGCGAACTGTCGCGCCGGCTGACCGGCCTGTCCGGTGTCATGGAAGCGGCTGTCGACCCGGAGGAGGGCGCGGCCTACCTCAAGGTTGAAATGGCGGGATGGGATGAAAAGGGCGTTGAGAGCCTATTTCAATAGGTTTCATGCTCCGCGTTGTGACCAGAAAGTGATGGATGCACGAAGCGAGGCGAAGCCAATGGTTATTCCATTGGCGAGCCGAGCGACAAAGCAGACGCGCTTTCTGGTCACAACCCGGAGGGCCGCTGCGCTATGGGGCGCATTGCGTTGTTGCGAGCCGCTTGTTTAGAATAACTAAATGGCGCGCCTCGCGTCTAGCACTGCGCCCCATAGCGCAGCGGCGCGGAGTATGAAACCTATTGAAATAGGCTCTAATTGATTGAGGGAGGAGCGTGAAATGGCATCAGTGAACAAGGTGATTCTCGTCGGGCGCCTGGGCAAGGATCCGGAAACCCGTTACATGCCGAATGGCGAGGCAGTGACAAATGTGACCCTGGCGACCAGCGAAACCTGGAAGGACAAGAGCGGCGAAAAACAGGAAAAGACCGAGTGGCATCGGGTGACCTTCTACCGCAAGCTGGCGGAAATCGCTGGCGAATACCTGAAAAAAGGCAGCATGGTCTACGTCGAGGGCCGCCTGGAAACACGCAAGTGGACCGACAAGGAAGGCAAGGAGCGCTACACCACCGAGATCATCGCCAATGAGATGCAGATGCTGAGCAGCCGCAACAGCGGTGGCGGCAACAGCTTCGAGGTTGTGGACAAGCCCGCCGCTGGGGGCGGCAGCGCAAAACCGGCGAAGAGCGGCGGCGACTTCGACAACTTCGAGGACGATATTCCATTCTGAAGGATACCTGGCTGCAGGTTGAAAATTAAAGGCCAGCTAATGCTGGCCTTTTTTACGCGGAGAAGATTCCTTCGATCGCCGCTATCAACCGTTGCGCGCGCCCTCGTTTCGGACCATGCTCAGGGCCACGGCCTCGGCCACCTTGATGCCATCCACCGCCGCTGAAAGTATGCCCCCGGCGTAGCCCGCTCCCTCTCCCGCAGGATAGAGCCCACGCGTATTCAGGCTCTGGTAGTCGTCGTTCCGCTTGATGCGGACGGGGGATGAGGTGCGTGTCTCCACGCCGGTCAGCACGGCATCGTGCATGGAAAAACCCTTGATCTGTTTGTCGAAGGCGGGGATGGCCTCGCGTATCGCCGCGATGGCGTAATCGGGCAGGGCGGTGCCGAGATCGCACAAATGCACGCCGGGCGTATAGGACGGCTGCACCGAGCCGAATGCGGTGGATGGTTTTCCCGCGAGGAAATCGCCCACCAGCTGCCCCGGCGCCTCGTAATTCCGCCCCCCCAGCTCGAAAGCGCGCTCCTCCCAGTGGCGCTGGAAGGCAATGCCCGCCAGCGGATGGCCCGGATAATCGGCAGGCGCAACGTCGACCACGATGCCGCTGTTGGCGTTGCGCTCGCTGCGCGAATACTGGCTCATGCCGTTGGTCACGACCCGGCCCGGCTCCGATGTGGCCGCCACCACCTGGCCGCCCGGACACATGCAGAAACTGTAGACCGAACGGCCATTGCTGCAATGATGGACCAGCTTGTAATCGGCGGCGCCCAGCAAGGGGTTGCCTGCGTTCTTGCCGAAACGGCAGGTGTCGATCAGCGATTGCGGATGTTCGATGCGTAAGCCGATGGAAAAGGGCTTGGCCTCGATATAAACACCCCGGTCATAGAGCATCTGGAATGTGTCGCGCGCGCTGTGGCCGACCGCCAGCACGACATGATCGGCGGCGATGCGTTCGCCGCTGGCGAGCACCACGCCGCGTACCTGGCCGTTGTCGATTTCGAGATCATCCACCCGGCTCTGAAAACGGATTTCCCCGCCGAGCGATTCAATTGTTGCGCGCATTTTTTCCACCATAGCCACCAGCCTGAAGGTGCCGATGTGCGGCTTGCTCACATAGAGGATTTCCGGCGGTGCGCCAGCCTTGACGAATTCCGTCAGCACTTTTTTGCCGTGGTGCATCGGGTCCTTGATCTGGCTGTGAAGCTTGCCGTCGGAAAATGTGCCTGCGCCGCCTTCGCCGAACTGCACATTGGATTCCGGATTGAGCTTGCCCTGCCGCCACAGGCCGAAAGTATCCTTGGTGCGCTCGCGCACCGCCTTGCCGCGCTCCAGAATAATCGGGCGGAACCCCATCTGCGCCAGAATCAGCCCGGCAAACAGCCCCGCTGGGCCGGTGCCGATCACCACCGGCCGCGAAGCGAGATTGGCCGGCGCCTGCGCAACGAAGTGGTAGCTGGTATCCGGGGTGAGGGAAAGATGCCGGTCCCTTTTCAGGCGCTTGAGTATCGCCGCCTCGTTCTTCACCTCGACATCCAGCGTGTAGACAAAAACGATCGCCTCCGGCTTGCGGGCGTCATGGCCGCGGCGGGCGATCGAATAGCCGGCCAGTTGCTCGGCCGTAATGCCCAGCCGCTTGAGAATGGCGGCCTTGATCGCGCTTTCGGGATGGTCGAGGGGGAGCTTGATTTCAGTCAATCGCAACATGTTCGGTATTCCGGAAAGACCCCTGTCGGGGAACGAGCTGATGACTTGGCATTCTACCCGACCCTGGTTTTTCCTACGAGGGATCTGAAAAAGTGCCGGCCCGTAAAACAGCGCCACACCGAACATGACGTAGCGGTCGGCAAAGGGTAAAATAAGTTTTTGATAAATAGTTGATTACGTATGTCCATCAAGTGGTTCCCCGGTCACATGGTTTCCGCCCGCAAAAAGGCGGCAGAGACCATGGAGTGGACAGATGTCGTCATCGAGGTGCTGGATGCCCGCCTGCCCGAGGCAAGCTGCAACCCGATGATCAGGGAGTTGCGCCTGCATCGTCAGCGCCCCTGTCTTAAAATCCTCAACAAGGCCGATCTGGCCGATCCCAAGGCCACCCAGGCCTGGCTCAACTTCTACAACCGGCAAAAGGACGTCAAGGCCGTGGCGCTGTCCTGCAAGAAACCGGGCGACGTCGCCAAAGTGCCCGGCCTGTGCCAGGCGCTCGCCCCCCATCGCGGCACCACTTTCAAGCCCCTGCGCATGATGATCATGGGCATTCCCAACGTCGGCAAATCCACCTTGATGAATGCGCTGTTGAAGCGCCGGGTGGCGGCGGTGGGCGACGAGCCGGCAGTGACCAAAAACCAGCAGCGTCTGGAACTGAACGAGCGCATGTCGATCACCGACACGCCGGGCCTGATGTGGCCGCGTATCGAGTACGACAGCGATGGCTACATGCTGGCCGCAAGCCACGCGATAGGCCGCAATGCCGTCATCGACGAAGAAGTGGCCGCCTTTCTGGGCGATATCCTGCTCGCGCGCTACCCCGCCCTGCTGGCTGCCCGCTACGGCATACCCGCCTCCTCCCACTCGCAGGGGGAGGGTTGCGGAGGGGGTGAACGACTGGATGGCGTCGGCGTCATCGAAGCCGTCGCCAAGCGGCGCGGCTTCCGCCTCAAGGGCGGCGATCCGGACCTGGAAAATGCCGCGCTCACCTTGCTGAAGGACTACCGTACCGGCGCCCTGGGGCGCATCAGCCTGGAGACGCCGGAAACCCGCGCCGCCATGATCAAGGCACATACGCCTGCGAATGCGAAGGAGGAAGGACAGGAATCCGACATGACGTCATCTTCTCCCCAGCCATGAGCACCGTACCCCTCCGCATCTACCACAATCCCCGCTGCTCCAAGAGCCACTCGGCCTGCGCGCTGATCGCCGAAAAAGGCCTTGCTGCAGAAGTGGTGGAATACCTCCAGACACCGCCTGCCAGGGAAGAGCTTCGCGCCTTGCTGAAAAAGCTGGGCATGAAGCCGGCCGAACTCGTGCGCCAGGGTGAAGCGGTATTCAAGGCGCATTATGCCGGCCGGACGCTCACTGACGAGGAATGGCTGGATGCCATGGTGGCGCACCCGATCCTGATCGAACGGCCCATCGTGGTATACGGCGATAAAGCCGTCGTGGCGCGGCCGCCGGAGAAGGTGCTGGCGTTGCTGTAGAACCCGCTACGTAGCGTTTCTGAAGATGCCGGTGTGTTTGTTGTCAGACCTGACCGCGCGCTTCTGTTGCCCCGTCCCCCTTGCAGATTGCCTAAGCAGAAAAAACCTCGGCGAGCAGCTTGCGCTCGGTGTCGTAATCCAGCTCGCCGGTTTCGGGCAGGCCGAATTGCTCCTGGAACTGCATTAACGCCGAGCGTGTACGGCGACCGCGGAATCCATCGATAGGCCCGGGGTCGATGTCAAGATACAGCAATGCAGCCTGTGCGGTCCGAAAAGCCAAATCCGGGAGAATGATCTTGTACTTGGCATGGGCAGCAGCCAGCCGCGTGTCATACTCGTTCTTCTTGAATGACGGGCCGTTATAGCCGCGAGCAAAGGACACCCAGTTCTGGCGCTGAAGCGCTCTGGCCAGGTTATTGCCCTGGATGAAATTGGCCATGGCCAGCAGTTGTGCGTTCTCATCCGTCACCATGGCGGCAACCATGTCGTCTATGGTGACGAAGCCGGCCACTTCGTAATTGAAACCCATGACTTGGCCGATGCCCCAAGAGGCGCTTTGGAGCGCGGCCTCGCGGTCAAGACTCATCGCTTTTTCCAGGCGTGCGTACTCAGCGGTGCCACCGGCATAACCACCAGGTTTTTTATTGCTGATGTCTGCATGTCCGCTGTCGTGCCTGCCTTTCGTAAGCTTATGGAAGATATGGCGCTCGAAGAGGATCTGCGGACGCCGATCCTGGAGAAACCCAAAACCGCGCGTCTCAACAGTCAGCACGGCCCACACTTCGGGCTCAGAAACGCCCAGAGTGCTGCATATTTGGTCCATACCTTCATCGCTTAATGGACGGCCTTGACCCTGAAAATCCATGCGGAACTCCTACTCTGACGACAGTGATCATCGTGTAATTGGCTCTGATTCCATTTTGTTCGTCGCCGATTCCGACGGAGTCAGCGCAATGTGCCGATCTCACGCAGATAGCGTGCCGCGCCGGGGTGCAGCAGCTCGGCGCGCGGCGCTTCGCTCGCCGTATTGGCTGCAGTGGTGTATCGACCCTGCGCCAGATGCGCGGCCAGTTCCGCCTCGCCACGATGCACGGCGCGCGCCAACCGGTAGGCCACGTCATCCGGCAAATCGGCGCGCGCCAGCACAAACGACCACAGGCCCACCGAGTGGATCGGGGTATCCTGACCGGCATAGGTCCCGGCCGGCACGGTCATGCGGCGCAGGTACGGATGTTTGGCCAGGATGCGCCCGATCTCGGCCGCATCCGGAACGATGAAGCGCGCCCCGCCCGGACCAGCGGCCACCTTGGCAAACCCAGGCCAGCCGATCCCGCCGCCCCACAACGCGGCGACTTTCCCATCCAGCACAAGAGCCGGGCCGTCGCCGGCCTTGTCCAGAAATACCGCCTGAAAATCACGCTCCGGCGCGAGCCCCAGGCCATCGAGTACATCGCGCGCGAGTTTCGTGAGCCCTGAGGCCGGTGTACCGAAGGCCACCGGCTTGCCTTTCAAATCGTCAAGAATGTGATACGCACTATTGCCGCGCACTACGAACATGCCGGGGCCCGGATACATGGCGGCCACGATGCGCAATGCGGTTTTCGGCTGGTTGATGCCCTCGAAGGCCGCGTGCGCGGCATTGCCTTCGACCAGCCCGATGTCGAGTTTGCCGGCTTCGAGCAGCGGCAGGTTTTCCGCGCTGCCGCGGGTGGCGCGTATCTCGATTTTCAGTGACGTATCGGTTCCGGCGAGCACCTTGGCCAGGTGTTCGCCATAAAGTTCGAAGCCGCCGCCCGTGGTGGCCGTACCGAGAACGACCGCGTCAGGCGCCGCCTGTGCCAGCGCGCACATCATGGCCGCCGTAACGGTCGCGGCGCCAAGCCGGTGAGCTTTCATGTTTCCTCCAAAGGGCATTGCTTGTGTTGCATTTTGACCAGCGTCATCCGAATGCGCAATCGAAGGGGTTAGCTCGCTTTAACCTTAGTCTGGAATTAGCGGGATGCCAAGTGCGATTCTATTCGCGCATGGGTGTGTCGCAGCCCGTGGGCGTAATATCGAAGAGTATTGCGCCGACTGTTTTGAGTGCGCTACGCGCGGATAATTAGATGCCGGGGGCTGCCCTCGGTTTTCCGAAAAGATCGGGCGGCTGCCCCTAAAGGGACTCCGACTTTCTATCCGCTAACCCTACACGCCTTTTCGGGTCGCATAGGACAAGAGCGGATGAAAGATCGTATGCGGAACTCGCGCTACGCGCTCAGACAGCCCTCTCCGACGCCCCCGATCTTTTCGGAAAACCGAGGCGGTGCAGAGGGGGAAGCGGGTGGTATGCATAGGGGGATGATTCTCTCCACTTCCGCCCCTCACTCCTGCTCTCTCCCGGAGGGGGAGAGGGTAATGGTTCCTTCCCCTTCCCCTGAAGGGACTCCGATCCGCTATGGGCTGAAGCCCATGCGGAATCGTATGCAAGGAGGAGTGCCAGGGTGGGGATGGGTTGTTTGGTGTCGCTCCCCCTTTGCTGGAGCGGGCGCTGCGGGCAAAGCTCTCCCGGCGTACCGCTGGTACTCGCGGTCTGGGCCAAAATGAGGATTCATCGCGATGCCCATGTGCAATACCTGCGTTGCCTGTACCCGGCGCCGTTCAAACTGGGCAGCTTGTTGGCCGAAGGCGTCGGACACGAAACTCCCGCGTTATCGGGAACATGAAAATCCGGGAACAAGATGCCCAAACTCGATATCATAAAATCATCTCGTGTTCGTTCCGCCTATTCGCAAGTCTGTAGTATTGTTCTAAAGGAAGATCGTCAGTCATGGCAATGGCCAATATGATTATGCGCCGCTTTAAGCCGGTATTCAGACTTGCAACGCTTGCTCTCTGCGGCCTTTGTTCCGCGCTGGCGCAGGCCGATACCCTGTCGGGATGGGTGGTGAAAATTGTTGATGGTGATACCATCGCCGTCCGGGACACTTCCAATCGGCAGCACATGGTCCGGCTTGTGGGCGCCGACGCGCCAGACCACCTTCAAGCGTTCGGCGATCAGTCGCAGCAGAACCTGGGTTCACTTGTTTATGGGCGCGATGTAACCGTCGAATGGGAGAGGCATGACCCGTACGGCCGTATTGTTGGCAAGGTGATGGTTGCTTTGCCGAATTGCATTGCTTCGGCCTGCCCCAAGGTGCTTGACGCGGGCCTGGCCCAGGTTGCGGCCGGATTCGCGTGGTGGTTTCGTCCCTATGCCGGGCAGCAGCCGGCAGAAGATCGCAGGACGTATGAACAGGCAGAGTTCCAGGCCAAGATTCGACGCCTGGGATTATGGTCTGGAAAGAACCCAGCACCGCCTTGGGAAAGGCGGTATTAACCGGGATGAATAATGTGGCAGCACATCAGTAGGGCAATCTCGGCGGCAACCGGCGAGGTATTTTCCCCTGGAGTTGTCCGCGCTGTAGGCGGGGGTTGCATTAATTCCGCTTACTTGATCAAGGACGGTGCACGTCGTTTCTTTGTCAAGGTCAATCGCGCGGCGAGTCTTGCCATGTTCAAGGCGGAGGCCGATGGGTTGCGTGAAATCGCCCTGACCGGCGAAATCCGCGTGCCTATGCCGGTATGCACGGGAGTGGCGGTGGATTCGGCATTCCTGGCGCTCGAATTCATCGATTTCAGCGTTGGCGGAAAGGGGCGGGCGGAAGAGCTGGGGCGTCAGTTGGCTGGCATGCACCGGGTAACCGGTTCACGGCATGGCTGGCGACGCGACAACGCAATCG
Organism: Pseudomonadota bacterium; assembly: GCA_021792335.1. Classification (GTDB taxonomy): domain Bacteria; phylum Pseudomonadota; class Gammaproteobacteria; order Burkholderiales; family Sulfuricellaceae; genus Sulfuricella. Next base: position 13,461 of record JAJYUW010000036.1, read on the forward strand.
GCTCCACGCCCCAGATCAATGCGCAGGCGGATAATTGGCCGGAGTTCTGGCGCGACCGGCGGCTCGGATGCCAGTTCGCGCTGGCGGCGCAAAATGGTTACAAAGGTAAGCTACAGCGCCAGGGGGAGCGTCTTCTGGCGCGGATTGACGCCTTTTTCCCAGGATACGCGCCATCTCCGTCGCTGCTGCACGGCGATCTTTGGAGCGGCAATTACGGGTTCACTCATGCCGGGGAGCCGGTCATTTTCGATCCCGCGGTTTACTATGGCGACAGGGAAACGGATCTCGCGATGACCGAGCTGTTTGGCGGCTTCCCACCGGATTTTTATGCGGCGTACCGCGAAGCCTACCCGCTGGATGCGGGTTATGGGGTGAGGAAGACGTTATACAATCTGTACCACATCCTTAACCACCTGAATTTATTTGGCGGCAGCTATTTGTTGCAGGCTGAGGAAATGACTTCTAAACTATTGAGCGAAACGATGTAGAGCGGAAGCGGCCGAACCGGGGATGAACCGGAGCGAAATCAGGCTGTGGTGTTTACGTTCTGCCCGAGGTGCTGAGGCAGATTGGCCGAAGTGGATTTGACCGGTTGTGGTAAGGAATCGACCAGAGTTTTCGCATTCTGAGCCTGAATTTCCAGTGCTTTTTTCAGAACCTGAGTGCCGACGGCATCGCCCGCCGCTTGGCCTGACAGTGTGCTGATGCTGGAAGCGCCGGAAATGTCCATGATTAATTCCTTGATCTAATAAATATACTTATTCCGAAATATAGCACAAGCTGGTTTTCCATGCGGAGAAATTCCTGTATTTGCTTGGCGGATTGGCAATTAATCATTTGCTAATTTATATAGTACATATGTACTAACTATAGGAAAAAAAAGGGAAATTTGTAAAAATGGCTTGCATGGGATGAATGAAATTATGTATTCTTGGTTTACATTGCAAAGCGGGGTGCATTCTCCTGTGAAATGCGCTTTAGTTGGTTAAATTTAAGAATGTACAAATCGAAGAGGGAGGGTCAAGGTGCAAAACAAATCATCCATTTTGATTGCGTTGGCCGTTGTGCTGGCCGCTGGAGTCGGGCCGGTTGTGGCGGCTGAGAAAGCGAAGGAGTTGACGGGCCGCGATATAGTGTTCGAGCGCTCAAAGGGCAATTGTCTGGCCTGTCACGGGATCCCTAGCGATCCGGAGGCCGAGTCTCCTGGAAATGCCGCGTTGCCCTTCGTGGCTATGAAGGGGCGCTTCCCCGACCGTGCCAAGCTGCGTGCCCAGATATGGGATGCCACCGCTGCTAATCCCAACAGTCTAATGCCGCCTTTCGGCAAGCATCAGATTCTGACCGAGCATGAAGTTGACCTGGTCACTGATTATGTTCAAGGTCTTTAACTTGATTTTTTTATGAGGAGTGAGTGCTGTGAACCAAATGCGTAGAACTTTTTTGAAGGGTACGGGAGCTGCAGGAACGGTGGCAGTCGCGATCGCTGCGGGCTTGCTCAAGCCCGGCCAGGTGCTGGCTGCAGAATGGAATAAGGCGGCCTTTGGCGCGAAGAACATGGCTGACGCGATGGCGAACTTAAACATCGCAGGCGCCGCAGAAAGCAAGGATATCCTGATCAAGGTGCCGGACATTGCCGAGAATGGTGTGGTTGTGCCGGTTGAGGTTACCAGCAAGGTTCCCGGTACGACATCCATTATGATTTTTGTGGAAAAAAACGCGTCTCCCCTGGTCGCCGAATTCGAGCTTTCCAATGGGGCTGAGGCTTATATTTCCACGCGCATCAAAATGGCTTCCACTTCCCATGTCAGGGTGGCGGTTAAAGCCGGCGGTAAAGCCTACACTGCAAGCAAAGAGGTTAAGGTTACGCTCGGCGGTTGCGGCGGTTGATCGCGCTTGATTGATTTGAATATTCACTCTATTTGACGAGGACACGAACATGGCTGACGGAATGAAAATGCGCACGACGCTGCAAGGCGACACGGCGGATGTGAAAGTTTTAATGAACCATATTATGGAAACCGGGACGCGCAAAGACGCCAAAACAGGCAAGCTGATTCCTGCCCATTTCATCAATCACGTCGTTGCCACACTGAATGGGAAAACAGTGCTGGAGGCGCAGTGGGGGCCGGCCGTTTCTAAAAACCCCTTTCTTGGTTTCAGGATAAAGGGTGCCAAAGCGGGCGACAAGCTGGTTGTTAACGCCGAGGATAATATGGGCGAAAAATTAAGCGGTGAATCAACCATATAGCCTGACATCGGTTTGGCCGGATGCGCAGCGTCCGGCCAAGAGGTGAAAAATAAAGTAATTAAGGAGGGAAGGATGAAACAGATACTCACTGCATTAGTGGCCTGCATGCTGTGCGCCATTAATATCGGCGCTGTCGCAGGGCCCGAGAATGATCGCAAGGCCGTGCTTGAAAATCATAAAAAAAATCTCCCCAAAGTGAAGTTCGAGGATTATGTGTTTGGCGCCTTGGCTTTGAATCCGGATGCCAAGGCTCAGTATGACGAAATCATGTCGTTCCCGCCCTACCTCAACGATATGGATAAGGCCAAGGGGATGTGGGAAAAGCCTTTCGGTAATGGAAAGACTTTCGCCAGCTGCTTTCCCAACGGGGGAAAAAACGTGGCGGGCGGCTATCCTTATTTCGATAACGAGGCCGGCAAGGTGGTCACGTTCGAAAACGCCCTTAATGCCTGCTTGAAAAAGAACGGCGAGCCGGAGTTGAAGTATGGCGGTCATGAGCTTACTTTGCTCTCCGCCCATGCTAAAAGCCTGTCGGACGGCATGAAGGTAAAGGTCGAGGTGAAAGGAGCAGGTGCATTGGCTGCCTATGAAAAGGGAAAGCATCTCTACTATTCACGGCGCGGCCAGTTTAATTTTTCTTGCGCACTTTGCCATATCAACTATGCGGGCAAGTTCCTTCGCAGCGAGCAGCTTTCCCCCTTGGTCGGCCAGGCTGCCCATTGGCCCGAATTTCGCGCCGGCACAGATGCTACCTCGCTGCAGGAGCGTTTCCGGCAATGCCAGAAAAACACTCGCGGAGAGCCATCGGAATTTAACAGCGAAGACTACAACAACCTGGAATATTTCATAACCTACATGAGCAACGGCCTGCCGATGCAGACTCCGGTGTTCCGCAAGTAATTACGAAACACTGTTTTCCGTCCTCTCGCCTATCCTTCCCCCATTCACCCGCAAGGGGACTTCGATCCGCCATGGGCTGATGCCCATGCGGGGTCGAATGCAAGGGGAGAGAGCCCAAACTCTCTCACGGGAGCGGTGCGGAGAGACGGGTTGATTTGAAAATCACACAAAATATATCCTAGTAGTCAGTCATGTTGAATGTGTGTAATTTTCTTGTAGGGCCGAATTCATTCGGCCAGATGTGCGAATGAATTCGCACCTACAAAGAGCGTACGGTCGTTTTAAGTTGATTGACAACTAGCCACAGATTAGCCCGGGGGTTTTCTCGGGCTCACCTGTGAACATCCGTCGCAATCCGTGGCTAAATAAATTCTTTTTAGGAGTTTCCTTCATGTCAATGAACCGTCGCGAATTTTTGCAAATACTGGCGGTGGCCGCCGCTTCCGGCTTCGCGCTGAACAGCAAGTCGGCGCTGTCAGCAGGCAGTGCAGGCGGATTGTACGATCTGCCTTCCTTTGGCAACGTATCCCTGATGCATATGACTGATTGTCACGCACAGTTGCTGCCGATTTATTTCCGCGAGCCCAACGTGAATATCGGCCTGGGCTCCAGCCTCGGCAAGGCGCCGCACCTGGTGGGCGAGAAGCTGCTCAAGGCGTTCAACATCCGGCCCGGTACGATAGAGGCCCATGCATTCACCTACCTCGATTTTGAAAAAGCCGCCCGTACCTATGGCAAGGTGGGCGGTTTTGCCCATCTGGCCACGCTGGTGAAAAAAGTCCGCGCCAGCCGTCCGGGTTCGTTGCTGCTGGATGGCGGCGATACCTGGCAGGGTTCCGGCATTGCGCTGTGGACGAAGGGGCAGGATATGGTGGACGCCTGCAAGCTGCTCGGCGTGGATGTCATGACCGGCCACTGGGAGTTCACGCATGGCGCGGATCGGGTCAAGCATGTGGTGGAAAATGATTTCAAGGGTAAAGTGGATTTCGTCGCGCAGAACGTCAAGACCACTGATTTCGGCGACCAGGTTTTCCAGCCCTACGTCATCAGGAACATCAACGGCATCCCGGTCGCGATCATCGGCCAGGCCTTTCCCTATACACCTATTGCCAACCCGCGTTACTTGACGCCTGACTGGAGCTTCGGCATCCAGGACGAAAACATGCAGAAGTATGTGAACGAGGCCCGCGCCAAGGGCGCACAAGTGGTGGTGGTCATCTCCCACAACGGCATGGACGTGGACCTGAAAATGGCCAGCCGCGTCACCGGGATCGACGCGATTTTCGGCGGCCACACCCATGACGGCGTGCCCGCCCCGTCGATCGTCAAG
>JAJYUW010000037.1 GCA_021792335.1 Pseudomonadota bacterium
GAAGCGCTCGCCCACTTCGCCCAGGGTGGCGGCGTTTTGCGGCGAGCAGTGCTTGAGGATGCCTTCGCGCGATTCGAAGGTCAGGTTCAGGCCGTCGAATTCGGCGTAGCGCTCCTCCAGCAAATCGACCACGCGCAGCGACTGGAGGTTGTGCTCGAAACCGCCGTAGTCTTTCATGCACTCATTGAGCTCGTCCTGGCCGGCGTGGCCGAACGGGGTGTGGCCGAGGTCGTGGGCCAGCGCGATGGCTTCCACCAGGTTTTCGTCGAGGCGCAGGTTGCTGGCGATGGTGCGGCCGATCTGCGCCACTTCCAGGCTGTGGGTCAGGCGCGTGCGGAACAGGTCGCCTTCGTGATTGACGAAGACCTGGGTTTTGTATTCCAGCCGGCGAAACGCGGTGGAATGGATGATGCGGTCGCGGTCGCGCTGGAATTCGCTGCGTCCGCTCGGCGTCGGCTCGTGGAAGCGGCGCCCGCGCGAGGTCGCGGACAGGGCCGCGTAGGGGGCAAGGTTCTCAGGCATGGAGGGAGATTGCGTGCAGGGTTTCCCGCAATGCCTGCTCCGGCACGTCGGCGCTGACCACGGCCGTGCCGATCGCTTTCAGCAGCACGAAGCGCATCCGGCCGCTTTCCACTTTCTTGTCCACCGCCATGTGTTCGAGGTAGGTTTCCGTTCCCAGATCGGGCGCCTCCACCGGGAGCCGGGCGCGCTCGAACAGGGCGCGGATGCGGTTGGCCTCAGCCGCGCCGATCCAGCCCAGGCGGCGGGACAGGTTGGCCGCCAGCACCGTGCCGGCGGCGACGGCTTCGCCGTGCAGCCAGTTGCCATAGCCCATGCCGGCTTCGATGGCGTGGCCGAAGGTATGCCCCAGGTTGAGCAGGGCGCGCACGCCGCCTTCGCGTTCGTCGGCGGCAACGACTTCCGCCTTGTTCTCGCATGAGCGCTTGATGGCGTAGGCCAGTGCCTGCAGGTCGCGCGCTAGCAGCTTGTCGATGTTCTGCTCCAGCCACTCGAAAAAGGGCAGGTCGCGGATCAGGCCGTATTTGATGACTTCGGCCAGGCCGGCGGAAAGCTCGCGCTCGGGCAGGGTGTTGAGGGTGGTGGTATCGGCCAGCACCAGCTTGGGCTGGTAAAAGGCGCCGATCATGTTTTTTCCCAGCGGGTGGTTGATGCCGGTCTTGCCGCCCACCGACGAATCCACCTGGGCGAGCAGGGTGGTAGGCACCTGGATGAAGGGCACGCCGCGCAGATAGGTGGCGGCGGCGAAGCCGGTGAGGTCGCCGATGACGCCGCCCCCGAGCGCGATCAGGGTGGTTTTGCGCTCGCAGCGGCGGGTCAGCAGGGCGTCGTAGATCAAGTTCAGCGTCACCGAGTTTTTGTAGGCTTCCCCGTCCGGCAGGATGACCGGCACGACATCCACGCCATCTTCTGCCAGCGCCTTGCTCAGGGTGTCGAGATACAGGGGCGCGACGGTGGTGTTGGTGACGATGGCGACCTGTTTTCTGGCCAGATGAGGGAGAATCAGCTCGGGGCGGGACAGCAGGTTTTCACCGATATGTATCGGGTAGCTGCGCTCGTTTAATTCGACGGTCAGGGTCTGCATGGTTTTGTCGGGATGATCTCAGTTTGGTTTCACGCCGCGATCATCGAGGCGTTTTAGTTGTTCTTCAATCTGGTGCACCAGGGCTTGCACGCTTTGTATGCCCGAGTCCATGGTAATGTCGGCAATTTCGCGGTACAGGGGGTCGCGCTGCGCATACAGTTCTTTTAACTTGGCTTGAGGGTCGCTCGTTTGCAGCAGAGGACGGTTTTTGTCATGGCGGGTGCGCTGCCATAAATCCTCAACCTTGGCGCGCAGGTAGATTACGGTGCCATTTCGGCTGAGATTGTCGCGGTTTTGCTGGCTTAATATCGCGCCCCCCCCGGTTGCCAGCACGATATCGTGCTGCCCGGAAAACTCTTCGATGACAGCCGCTTCCCGGGAACGAAATCCGGCCTCTCCTTCCAGCTCGAAGATCAGCGGGATACGAACCCCGGTGCGCTTTTCGATCTCATGGTCGGTATCGATAAAAGTCTTGCGAAGTCGTTTTGCAAGCTGCTTGCCGACAGTGGTTTTGCCCGCGCCCATCAATCCGACCAAAAAAATATTGCCTGTCACTCGTTCCCTTTCGGGTTGTCATCGTGACAGGCATTTTAGCGGAAAAAAGGTCGCCTGGCCCAGCTAACGCACCAACAAACCCATACGCGGCACTATCTCAGGTTGAGGCTTTCCTTGAGTATCCTGGGGGTGACAAAAATAAGCAGTTCTCTCTTGTCATCACGCTTGTCGGTATTTCTGAACATGTAGCCGAGAACCGGAATATCGCCGAGCAGCGGCACCTTGGTCACCGTGTTGGCTTCCTCCTGGGTGAAGATGCCGCCGATTACCACAGTGCCGCCATTCTCCACCAGCACCTGGGTGGTAATCTGCTTGGTATTGATAGCCGGGCCCGCGATGGTGTCCTGGCCCCGGCTGTCCTTGTTGACCTTCAAGTCCATGATGATATTGTCGTCGGGCGTGATTTGCGGCTTCACTTTCAGGCTCAGCACCGCCTTCTTGAAGGATACGCTGGTGGCGCCGCTGCTGGAGGCTTGCAGGTAGGGGATGTCGGTGCCGTCCTCGATGACGGCCTCTGCCTGGTCGGACGTGAGTACGCGCGGGTTGGAAATGATTTTCCCCTTGCCATCCGCTTGCAGCGCCGACAGCTCAAGATTCAGAAAGCGGGTCGCATTCGATTTAAAGAGGATCAGGGACAAGACTCCCGCCGTGCCAGCCGAGCTTTTTGCGGGCAGGCTGACATTCATGGAGTCATTGGGCCAGGCGGGGGTTGTCGTGCTTTGACTGTTGGGGGCCCCAGCGTGGGCCCCGGTGTCATTCAGATTGCCGCCTATGACTGCGCGCGCATCCGTTCCGTTGATCGGAAAGCCTTGCCCCCCCATATCATGAAAGCCGAGCCGAGCTCCCAGTGCTCTGCTGAACGTGTCGCTTGCCTCAACAATGCGCGCGTCTATCATTACTTGCCTGACCGGTACATCGATCTGGTTGATCAATTTCCTGATGTCTTCCAGCTTGGCCGGGGTGTCTTGGACAAAGAGCGTGTTGGTGCGTCCGTCCAGCACGACGCTACCGCGCTTGGAAAGGATTTTTTGTTTTTCGTCGCCGAGAATTTTCTGGACGTCGGCCGCTTTCTGATATTTCATCTGAAAACTCTCTGTCCGCACCGGCTCCAGTTCGGAAATCTGCTGTCGCGCCTCCAGTTCCAGCTTTTCCTTGGTGGCGAGTTCGTCGGTGGGGGCAATCCAGATCACGTTGCCGGATTTGCGCATGCTCAAACCCCTGCTGTGGAGTATGATGTCCAGGGCCTGATCCCAGGGAACATCCTTGAGGCGCAAGGTTAGATTCCCGGCCACCGAGTCGCTGGCAATAATGTTCAGGCCGGTAAATTCTGCAAGGACCTCCAGTATTGCCCGCACTTCTACATTCTGGAAGTTGAGCGATAGCTTCTCGCCGCTGTAGCCGGTTTTGGTGCCCTGTACCAGCTTGTTCGGATCCTCGACGATCGGCTTGATATCGAGGATGAACTGGCGGTCCGTCTGGTAGGCGGAGTGCTCCCATAAACCTTTTGGTTCAATGACCATGCGGGTATTGTTGCCTTGACTGAATGTGCTGACTGTTTGCACCGGCGTACCGAAGTCCGCTACATCCAGCCTCCGTTCCAGGTTGCGGGGGAGGGTGGCGTTGATAAATTCCACCACGACTGTTTTGCCTTCCGTGCGGATATCAATGCCGGTGTTGGTGTCGGAAAGGTTGACGACGATCCGTCCTTCCCCTCCTTGGCCGCGACGGAAATCGACGTCTCGCAGCGCATGTTTTTGCAGGCCCAGAGGCGCTTCAGCAAATTTCGAGCTGACATTCGATGTAACGCCCGTACTTTCAGCGCTCTGCAGGGTGATCAGCAGGCTGTTGCCATCGATTTTGGTTTCATAGCCGGCGGGCTTGGCCAGGTTGATGACCAGACGGGTGCGGTTGCCTGCCTGCACGATATTCAGGCTGCGCAGAACGCCCTCGCTGATGTCGACGCTTTTCTTCCCCAGCGCATTGGCGGTATCCGGGAAATCGAGCGCAATCCGTGGCGGATTGTTGATGGCAAATCCAGCGGGCAAGTTTTTCAGCGGCTGCTTCAGCTTCAGGGTAACCAAAACCTTGCCGCTTTGCAGGGTGGAGTAATCCAGGCTTTCAATGCTGTTCTGCGGGGCTTTGACCGCTTCCTGGGGGGTTCCGCTGCCGGCTTCAAGTGCCGCATGGCTGTTGGCCATGAACAGGGCGGCCAAACTGGCGGCCTGAAGAAAGCGGTAAATTGTCGACTTAATCGTGTTCATGGCGGCCTCTACTTTTGTGCTTGGTCCGGCCCCGTGGCCAGATTGATGCTGGTGTTTCGCTCGGTCCAGTTCCCAGTGCTGTCTTGAACGGTTTCTGTCATTACGATTTCGGTTTCCAAGATTTGAGTAATGATGCCGAAATTTTGCCCCATGTAATTGCCGATCTTGACCCGGTGAAGTGTATTGTCGGACGATTTCACCAGGCCATAAGTGATGTTGTTTTGTTTCAGCGTCCCGACCATTTTCAGGTTTTCAAGCGGAAAGTCTTCCAGCTTTTCCCTGCTACGATTAAGGTCGGGCTGGAGCCCCCCGCCCTTTCCGGGCTTCAGTTTGCGTGGCTTGAAGGGATCGGGCAGGTCGAACGCGTTGTAGACGAAAGATTCATAAGGCTTGATTTCGGGCAAGGGCTCGATTTTGCCGCGCAGACCCTCCCCGGATTGATTGACAAACCGCTTCAAATCATCCATGCCATCCCCGCTACAGGCCGAAAGGCCGGCACTGGCAATAATCAGCAAAAAGTATGCGGCCCTCACTTCTTGGCCTCCTTCTTGGCTTTGTCTTTTGCGGCTTTCCTCTTCTCCGCCAGCTCATCTTCATCCAGGTAGCGGTAAGTTTTGGCCACGGCGTTCATGGTCAAAGCCTGGGTGCCGGGAGTGATGCTGATGTTGTTCAGGGTGACAATGCGGGGGAGACGGGAAACGTCGCTGGCGAAAGCGCCCAGGTCGTGATAGTTGCCGGTCACGCGGATGGTGATGGGAAGTTCGGCGTAAAACTCGGACTGGGTTTCGTTGGGCGCCGGTTTGAAAAGCTCGAATTCCAGGCCGCGCCCCAAGCCGGCCTGGTTGATATCGGTCAGAAGCGCATCCATTTCCGATTTGTTGGGCAACTGCTTGATCAGCGCGCCAAAGGCCTGCTCAAGGTCTTTCAGTTGCCGGCGGTAAGTGTCCAGGTTGATGGCCTGCTTCTTTTTTGCCAGGAAAGTTTCGCGCAATTGTATTTCTTTGTTTTTTGCGGTATCCAGATCATTTAACTGATTTTGCCAGTCAAACCAGTAGCCGGCGAAAAGGGTCAGCACGAAGAGTGCGCAAAGCGCTAGAGTCTTCGCAATCGGAGGCCAGTTGCTGATATCCTTTGGGTCAAGATTTCTGAGTTCGTCCAGTTTCATTTTTTCTTGTCCTCGGGCTCGTCGCCCACCGCCTTTTCCTTGTGAATGAGCTTGACATTCACGGAAAATTCGCTGACCCGCAGGTTGTTGACTGAGGCTGCTTTGGTTTCGATCAGGTTGGGGGCGTCGAGCCAGGGTGACGACTCCAGATTGCGCATCAATGTGGCGACCCGGGCATTGGATTGCGCATATCCCTGCAGATTGATGTCATTGCCGTTTTGCTTGATCGATTTGAGATACACCCCTTCCGGTAGTTGACGCACCAGTTGATCGAGCAGGTAGACTACCGCCGAGCGATTGCTCTGCAAGGTTTCCACCACTTGTTTGCGCCCGAGCATCGCTTGCGTTTGCTCCTTGAGGATCTTGATTTCCGCGATCTCATCGTCGAGCTTTTTGATTTCCTTATTCAGGAAGTCGTTGCGGGCCTCTTGATTTTCTATTTGCGCGCTAAGAATAGTGTGCACCAGAAGCACCAGCAATAAGCCTAGAATCGCTACTGCGCCGGCCAGAAAGGCGAAGTGGCGCTTGCGCGCGGCGCGCTTTTGCTCGCGATGCGGCAGGAGATTAATGCGGATCATGGATCGAACCTCCGCATGGCAAGGCCGCAGGCGGTCAGTAGTATCGGGGCGTCCTGCGCCAACTGGCGGGGTTTGATGTGGGACGAAATCGCCATGTTGGCAAAAGGATTGGCGATGGAGGTGCGAACCTGGGCGCGCTGGGCAACTGCTTCATCTACGCCGGGGATCATGGCGCATCCGCCTGCCAGCAGGATGTGGTCGACCCGGTTGAACTGGGTCGAGGAGAAGAAAAACTGCAGGGCTCGTGCCACTTCCAGGGCAAGTGCATCCAAAAAGGGTTGCAGCACTTCCTGCCCATAATTTTCCGGCAGCCCGCCATTTCGTTTTGCAATTTCAGCCTCCTCGGCGGACAGGCTGTAACGGCGCTGTATTTCCTGGGTCAGGGTGTTGCCGCCGAAAGTCTGTTCGCGCGTGTAAACCGACTGATTGTTGAGCAGTACGTTGACGTGGATCATGGTGGAACCGATGTCCACAATGGCAATCATCTGGTCGCGACCGGATTCTGGCAGCTGGGGTGCGATCAGTTCGTAAGCTGTTTGGGTGGCAAAGGATTCGACATCCAGGACCAGCGCTTTCAGCCCCGCAGATTCGACGGCGGCAACCCGGTCATCCACCTTTTCCTTGCGTGATGCGGCAATTAAAACCTCGAATTCTTCCGGATTGTTCGGGGCGGGGCCCAGAACCTGAAAATCCAGATTAACCTCGTCCAGCGCAAAAGGGATGTATTGGTTGGCTTCGCTTTCCACCTGCAGCTCTAGCTCAGTTTCGTTCAGGCCGGCGGGCACGATGATTTTTTTTGTGATGACGGCCGCTGCTGGTAGCGCCAATGCGACGTTTTTGGTGCGTGTTCCCATGCGGCGCCATGCGTGTTTTATGGCCTCTGCAACCGCCTCAAGATTCACGATGTTGCCGTCGGCAACCGCATCCTTCGCCAAGGGCTCGATAGTATAACGCTCGATACGGCGCAGCCCCTTGCCTGCATCGCCAAGCTCGACCATTTTAATGGACGAGGTGCTGATATCAACGCCAATAAGCGGCGGAGATTTTGCTTGCAGGAAGTCGAGGTTCAATTTGAAGTCGAGCTGCAACAAAAATTCCTTTTCAGAATGACCCGGTTAAGAGCGCTACGCATAATCTACTTTAAATGCTAGCAACAAGTCTACAGTGTGTAAAGTATTTTTTTGTCATTTCTTTCGTTTGGCAAGAGAGCCTATAATCACGGGGGTTTTCACATCAAATTGTTTGCTTTGGAGCAGGAAATAAATTTAATGAACTCTCGTTGGTGGCGGTACCCGTTGTTGGCTTTGTTGACCTTGGGCTTTGTCGTTTTTGCGGCAGTCATGCTGGCTGGAATTCTGGCCTATCCGAATCTCCCTTCACTGGAATCGCTGACCGATTACAGGCCCAAAATACCGATGCGTGTTTATACCGCTGATGGTGCATTGATTGGCGAGTTTGGCGAGGAGCGGCGTGCACTGGTAAAAATCGACGCAGTACCGAGACAGATGCGGCTGGCTATTCTGGCCGCGGAGGATGATCGCTTCTACAGCCACGGCGGGGTGGACTACATGGGCGTGGCGCGCGCCGCACTGGCGAACCTGACTGCGGGGGGGGCGCGCGAGGGCGCAAGTACCATCACGATGCAGGTTGCACGTAATTTCTTCCTGTCCGGGGAAAAAACGCTGACGCGCAAATTCAGCGAAGCGCTTCTTGCGATGAAGATCGAACACTATTTGACCAAGGACCAGATTCTCGAGCTTTATATCAACCAGATTTATCTGGGGCAGCGCGCCTATGGTTTTGCTGCCGCCGCACAGACCTACTTCGGGCGCCCTCTCGGGCAGTTGAGCGTGGCGGAAATCGCAATGCTGGCCGGCCTTCCAAAGGCGCCCTCCCGTTATAATCCGGTGATCAACCCGAAACGCGCAAAAATCCGGCAACAATATGTGCTGCGGCGGATGCACGAGCTTAAATATATTTCCGATGCGGAATACCAAACCGCCCTGGCTCAACCGCTCGTGGTGAAGCGCGACCTGCAAAACTCGGAGGTAAATGCGGATTACGTGGCCGAAATGGTGCGTCAGGCAATGTTCGAACGCTACCGCGAAGCTATTTACAGTAACGGCATGAAGGTTTACACCACCTTGCGCAAGGTCGATCAGGACGCGGCCAACCAGGCGTTGCGCCAAGGTGTGCTCGATTATGACCGGCGCCATGGCTATCGTGGTGCGGAAGGCTTTGTCGATCTGCCTGGCGGTGCGCCGAATCTTGACGAGCTGCTGGAGGACGCCCTGGCGGAAACGGAAGAAATCAATGGCCTGGTGCCGGCGGTGGTGCTGGAGGCCAATCCTAAACATGTGAAGTGTTATCTTAAAGGCGGGGGGGCGATTCAGATCGGCGGCGACGGATTGAAATTCGCCCTGAAGATGCTCGGTGAGAATGCGAACCCGAAAACGCGCCTGCGACGGGGGGCGTTAATTCGGGTTCAGAAGGATGACAGGGGCGGCTGGCAAATCCTGCAGTTGCCCCAAGTCGAGGCGGCTTTGGTATCCGTCGTGCCGCAGGATGGAGCGATACGCGCCCTGGTCGGTGGTTTCTCCTTCAGCCGCAGCAAGTTCAATCACGTTTCCCAGGCTTGGCGTCAACCGGGCTCGAGCTTCAAGCCGTTCATTTACTCGGCCGCATTGGAAAAGGGATTTACCGCGGCAACCGTCGTCAATGATGCGCCGATAGTGGTGGACTCTGCCGAAACGGGCGGACAGGTATGGGAGCCAAAAAATTTCGAGGGCGACTATTCCGGCCCGATTCGCTTGCGTACTGCCCTGACCAAATCGAAAAACCTGGTTTCAATCCGCGTCCTGCAGGCCATCGGGCCGCAATATGCACAGGATTATATCAAGCGGTTCGGTTTTTCGCCCGAACAGCACCCCCCTTATCTCACCATGGCTTTGGGCGCTGGATCTGCCACGCCACTGCAGATGGCAGCGGCTTACTCGGTGTTTGCCAATGGCGGTTATCGCACGCAACCCTATTTGATCGACCGGGTAGTGGACGCGCGCGGCACCGTGTTGACACAAGCCGAGCCTAAGCGTGCCGGTGCAGATGCCGAGCGCGCGATCGACCCGCGCAACGCTTTCATCATGACCACCATCCTGCGCGATGTGGTGCGCTTCGGCACGGGGGCTCGCGCCATGCAGCTGAAACGCCAGGATTTGGCCGGAAAAACCGGCACCACCAACGATCAGGTGGATGCCTGGTTCACTGGTTTCAACTCCGGACTGGTGGCGATTGCCTGGATCGGTTTTGACCAGCCCCGTTCCATGGGTGGCGCTGAAACCGGCGCACAGGCGGCATTGCCGATCTGGATGAGTTACATGGGCAAGGTATTGAAAGGCGTGCCTGAAGAAGATCTGGTCGTACCGGAAGGTGTGGCGTCGGTCAAAATCAATCCGCAAAATGGGCTCCGTGCAGGCGATGGCGAGGACGGCATTCCGGAATATTTCTACCAGGAAAATGTACCCGCCGAGCAGCGCGGCTTTTTAGGAAACCTTTTTGGCGGCGGGGGAAAATCTGCGGAAGAGGTTAAAGACCAGTTGTTCTAACGGACATGGCGGCGGCACCATCCCAGATGATATGAATGTCGTCGCCGCCGTGTCCGTTCCCTCTCTCCGACCTCTCCCCCGGAGGGCTGCCCTCATCCCAACCTTCTCCCAGAGGGAGAAGGGGCAACGGAGAAAGGCGCTTGTTTTGATCTGAGTGATGAGGTGTCGCTTCGCGACTTCGCGTTAAAGATTGGTATGACCATGCTCAAAGGCTTTGGTGAAAAACGTGTTCTGCCGCATCGAGAGCGGGAAAAGGCGGCGAATCTCCGCATGCGCGAGCGGATCGCTCAGCAGGCGGCCCGCCTGATTGCGGAGGATGGCCAGCAGGATTACGCTTTGGCCAAGATCAAGGCCGCGCGCCAAATCGGCGCCCCGGATACGCGCAACCTGCCTAATGATGAAGAGGTGGCGCGGGCATTGAGAGATTATCAGGCGCTCTATCAAAAGGATGAGCAAAGCGAGCGGCTGCGCCAGTTGCGGCAGCAGGCCCTGGCGGCGATGCGCCTGCTGGAGCGGTTCAATCCTTTTCTTACCGGATCGGTTTTGAATGGCACGGCAACGCGCCATTCGGATATCAACCTGCAGCTGTTTGCTGATAGCGCCAAAGAGGTGGAGTTGTTTCTGCTGGCTCGACAGGCGGCCTACAAAAGCGGCGAAAGGCGCATTCATTTTGGCGGAGAGGTGCGCGCCTTCCCCGTTTTTACCCTGCTGGAGGGGCCGGCGGAGATTAATGTTACGGTTTTCGCCACGGACGACTTGCGCCAAATTCCGCGCGGCCATCCTGACAAAAGACCGCTGGAGCGCGCCCGGGCGAAGCAGGTGGAAGCATTGCTTGGCGAAGGATAAAGTCTTTATACTCTCGGTATTGTTTAAAATTTACGGCCTCCCTCGCCTAAATATTGGAGGAGATGCCCGGTAATGGGTAAGCCGCCATGTATGTAAATTCAGATTAAGCTCAAATATATTAATGATACATACGCTGTTTTTTTTCTCTTGCCTTTGCTGCTTTGCTTTAGAGGTGAGTCCGACCGAGCGTTCAAGTAACGTTTCTCTCGCGGTTTATGGTGCGCCATCATGGTGAGCCAACCGCAAGACACGCCCAGGAGCCCGTCGGTTCCAGTCGAAGATGATTCCGACAAGTATTCGATCGGCTGGAAAAAAGAAATTGTCTATATTCTTCGCGCCATAATGGAAAAGACCGGGCTGGTAAGCGCCTACTTTGATCATGGGCAGAATTTTATCCTTACATCCATTGTCGGCGTCGACCCTGATCAGGATGCTGTTTTTTTCGATTTTGGCGCCAATGAAGCGATGAACCGGAAAATCCTCGATAGTGAAAAAATAGTTTTTGTCACGTCCCATGACAAGATAAAAATCCAGTTTACTGCTAATCACGTTAAAAAAACGCTATTCGAAGGCCGGGATGCATTCAGGATTGAACTGCCTGAGTCGTTGATCAAGCTCCAGCGACGGGAATATTACCGGGTTACAACGCCGATCGTTAACCCATTGAAGTGTATTATTCCCATGAAGGAAAACAGCAAAATTGAAGTGAACATTGTGGATATCAGCATAGGCGGTATCGGCGTGATTCTTCCCCTGCCGGATATGGCAATCGAACGGGGAATGACATTCCACGGGTGCCATCTGGTATTGCCCGATATCGGCAAGGTTGAGGGGACCCTGGAAGTCAGGAATTTATTCGATGTGACCTTGAAAAGCGGGCTGAAGAGCAAACGGGCCGGATTTCAGTTCATTAATTTGCCGGCGAACGTGCAGACCATGATACAACGTTACATTATCAAGGTAGAGCGGGACCGGCGGGCAAAGGATTTGGACTGGCAATAGTTTGCCCGTCTTAAATAGGTGCGAACATTCCAGCAAAGCTGCTGGCGCGCCTGGCTTAACGCTCCTGAAGCCAGCGTGCCGCATCAAGCGCAAAATAAGTCAGGATCCCGTCCGCCCCTGCACGTTTGAATCCCAGCAACGCCTCCAGCACGCAAGCCTTCTCGTTTAGCCAGCCATTCTGGCTGGCCGCCTTGAGCATGGCGTATTCGCCGCTGACCTGGTAGACAAAAGTCGGCGCTTGGTAGGTGTCCTTGATGCGCCGGACTATGTCGAGATAGGGCATGCCGGGCTTGATCATTATCATGTCCGCCCCTTCTTCGAGATCCAGTCCCACTTCCCACAGCGCTTCATCGCTATTGGCGGGATCCATCTGGTAAGTATATTTGTCGCCCGCGCCCAAGTTGGCGGCGGAACCGACGGCGTCGCGGAAGGGGCCGTAAAAGCTGGAGGCATATTTGGCGGAATAGGCCAGAATCCGGGTATGAATATGCCCCAGGCCGTCGAGCGCATTGCGGATCGCGCCGATGCGCCCGTCCATCATGTCCGAAGGCGCCACCACATCAGCCCCCGCTTCGGCGTGGGTGAGCGCCTGCTTTGCCAGAACCGCCACCGTTTCGTCGTTCAGTACATAACCGTGATGGTCTATCAGTCCGTCCTGGCCATGGCTGGTATAGGGGTCGAGGGCGATATCGGTAATGACGCCCAGTTCCGGAAAGTTCTGCTTCAGGGCGCGCACCACACGCGGCACCAGGCCATCGGGATTATAGGCTTCGGCGGCATCCGGGCTTTTCAGGGGCAGATCGATGACCGGGAAAATGGCTAGTGCCGGGATGCCGAGTTTTGCGCATTCCTCTGCCTGGAGCAGAAGCTTGTCCAGGGTTTGCCGCAATACCCCGGGCATGGAGGAAACCGATTCGCAACGGCTATTGCCATCCAGCACGAATACCGGATAGATGAGATCAGCCTGCGTCAACCGGGTTTCGCGCATCAGACGCCGGGAAAAGTCGTCACGCCTCATACGGCGCATACGCTTATGTGGATATTTTCCCAAGAATTGCATACATATAGTCCTGATTGAAGGTTCCGCCAAAGTCGAGTGCCCGAGCCCACCCGTAGCGGCAGAGTCGATAAGGGTGCAAAAATTTTCGCGGCGGGCGGAACTTTATTAAATCAAGCCCACTCTGAGTTAGTGGGCGGTACCCCTATCGCCCCCCGCTTTTTCCTCCCTGAGCGGGTGCCTTAATCCCCTATATTAAGGCGTTTCGCCCCCCGGGGGTTTACTCCCCTTTATCCCCGGGGGTTTTTTTATCCTCAAAGATTATCAATGCCGCCTGGTTGCGTCAATGCGTATCGATACGTGCCGCATCTTCCCCGGACGAGGACAGCCACTTTCCGATCAATATTTCCGCTTCCTCTATGCCGACCCGCTTTGAGCTGGAAAAGAGCTGAACGGTACAGTTCGGATAGGTGCGCTCAAGTTCCGCCCGCACGGAACGCAAAGTGGCGGCAGCCTGTTGCTTGCTGAGTTTGTCTGCCTTGGTAAGCAAGACATGCACCGGTTTGCCGGTAGGCAGAAACCAGTTGAGCATTTGCTGGTCCAGCGGGGTGAGCGGGTGACGGGCATCCATGATCAGCACCATGCCATACAGCGATTCCCGCTCCATCAGATAGCGGCTCAGAACAGTTTGCCAATGCCTGCGCATCGCTTCCGGCACCTTGGCGTAGCCGTAGCCGGGAAGGTCGACCAGAAAGCGGTCATTGCCGAGACTGAAAAAATTGATCAGCTGGGTACGCCCCGGCGTCTTGCTGACGAAAGCGAGGCGGCTGCGGTTGGCCAGCGTGTTGATGGCGCTGGATTTTCCAGCATTCGAGCGCCCTGCGAAGGCAATCTCGACGCCGCAGGGCGGCGGCAGGTCGGCAAGCTTTTCCGCCGAGATAAAAAACCGAGCTTCTTGAAATAATGCCATGTTGTTCCTTTTTCAGTCTGGCATGATAAGACAATTTTGATATAGAATGCCAAGTTATTTTGAACAAATAGTTCAACCTGGATTATCCATCCTCTCGCGTAGGCGAAAAGCGCCGCCTAATGGATAATATGGGTTCAATCATGTTGAAGGAGCGCACGATGAAACAAGCCATGGCGATGGCTGCGGTTGTTGGGTTGATGGCCGCATCGGGGGCAAATGCAGAAACGATGGTGGCCAAGGCCGATCCGGCGAAGGCGCAGCAGATCGTCAACACAGTTTGCGTCGCTTGCCACGGCGCGGATGGCAATAGCCCGGCGCCTGCCAATCCGAAGCTGGCGTCCCAGCATGCGGACTATCTCAACAAGCAATTGACCAATTTCAAATCGGGCGAGCGCAAGAGTGCGGTGATGGCGGGCATGGTTGCCACCTTATCGCCTGAAGACATGAGAAACCTGGCGGCCTATTTCAGCGGGCAGAAACTGGCGCCTGCAGCCGCCCAAAACAAGGTGTTGGCAGAACGGGGCGAGAAAATTTACCGTGGTGGAAACGCAGACACCGGCCTGCCCGCCTGCAGCGGCTGTCATGGCCCTACCGGCTCGGGACTTCCTACAATGTTCCCCCGTCTGGCGGGCCAGCATGGCGAATATATTGAAACCCAGCTGAAGAATTTCCACACCGGCGAGCGGTCCAATGACCCTGAAAAAATGATGCGCATGGTTGCCTTGAAGATGTCCGACCAGGAGATGAAGGCCGTGGCGGAATATATTTCCGGATTGCATTGAGAAACCGTTTTCAAGCTACTGCGCTTGCAGAGTTAGAAATCAAGTTGTTGTGGCAATAATCCAGAACAAAAAAGGGTGGCGAAAGTCACCCTTTTTTGTCAGTTGAGCGTGACATCATTTATGCAACCAACCCGTGTATCGTTCTACCGGGCCGTCTATGAGCTGTTCAGCTCGATGCGGTTTGCCATCAGCCTGCTGACCGTGCTCGCCATCGCCTCGGTCATCGGCACGGTGTTGAAGCAGAACGAGCCCTATTCGAACTACATCATCGAGCTGGGCCCATTCTGGTTCAAGGTGTTTTCCATCCTCGGGCTGTATGACGTATACCATGCCGGCTGGTTTCTCTTGATTTTGCTGTTCCTGGTGCTTTCCACCGGTTTTTGCATCTATCGCCAGGCGCCGTTGATGCTGCGTGAACTGAAATCGTTCCGGGAACACGCGACGGAGGTTTCGCTGCGCGGGTTTTCCCATCAAGCGGTATTTTCATCCGGGGCGGCATCGGCAACCGTGGTGCAGCGCCTGACCGGTTACTTGACCGGGCAGGGCTACCGCTTCAAGGTCGGCGGTGACATGCAAACCCTGATTGCTGCAAAAACAGGGAGCTACAACCGTCTTGGTTACATCCTGACCCATGCCGCAATCGTGATCATCTGCATCGGCGGCCTGGTAGACGGGAATATTCCACTGAAAGTGCAGGAGTTGCTGGGCTATAAGAAAATCGAAACGCGGGATGTGCCGTCTAACCGGGTTCCCGCGATCAGCCGTCTTTCTCCCGCCAATCTGTCCTTCCGCGGCAGCGTGTCGATCCCTGAAGGGGGAGCGGCAGATGTTATTTATTTGAATGTGGCGGATGGCTATCTGGTGCAGGACCTGCCTTTCCAGATCCACCTGAAAAAATTCCGCATCGAACACTACGCCACCGGCCAGCCCAAATCCTTCGAAAGCGATATTGTCATCACCGACCGCGCATCCAGTAAATCGCTTGAAGGCACGGTATCGGTAAACCATCCCATTATCTACAGGGGTGTTGCGATTTATCAGGCAAGCTTCGGCGATGGCGGCTCCGCGCTGACCATGAACGGCTGGAACCTGTTTTCACCGCTGGCCAAACCGTCCCCCTACAAGGCTCAGGTGAGCCAGGCTTTCGGGCTGTCCAATGGCGCGGAGCGATACACGGTTGAAGTTGTCGATTTCAAGGTATTCAATGTTCAGGATACGGGCGAAGATGAACCGGTCGCCGAGAAGAAGCAGGGCTTCTGGCAGAACACCTCGCGCGCGCTCAGTTCCGCTGCCGCCGTCACGTCAAGCAATAAGCGTCTGCACAATGTGGGCCCCAGTTACCAGTACAAAATCCGCGATGCCCAGGGGCAGGCCAAGGAATATCACAACTACATGCAGCCGCTGAATATCGAAAGCCGGCGCTATCTGGTCAGCGGCGTGCGCGGCGCGCCCAACGAAGCCTTCCGTTATCTGCGTTTGCCGGTGGATGAAAATGACGGGATCGAAGGGTATATGCGCTTGCGCGCGATCCTGTTTGACAAGACGCAGTATCCCGAAATAGCGCGCCGCTTTGCGGCGGCGGCCATGCCGGCAGCGTCTGGCGGCGGGGAGGCGCTACGCGCCAGGCTGGCAGAAAGCACGGTCAAGGTGCTGGAAATGTTCTCGCGCGGCGGTTTCGGCTCGATGGCCAAGTTCATTGAGGACTCCGTGCCGAAGGCGGAACAGGAACGGGCCGCCGAAACCTACCTGAAAGTGCTGGAGCGCAGCGTGTTGGAGGCTTACCAGGTGTCGCGCGTACGCGCCGGCCAGGCGCCCGCCCAAGCTGACGAACGGACCATGCAATTCGTACGCGACAGCTTGAATGCGATCAACGACAGTTTCTTCTATGGCACACCGATTTACCTGCAGCTGACAGGTTTTGACGAGGTGATGTCCAGCGGCCTGCAGTTGACGCGCTCGCCCGGCAAGAATCTCGTCTATGCCGGATCCGTACTGTTGATCCTGGGCGTGTTCGTCATGTTTTATATCCGTGAACGCCGCATCTGGTTGCTGGTAAAACCGGGGGGCGCCGGGGGGGGCGGTGAAATTCTGTTCGCCATGTCGAGCAACCGCAAGACCCTGGATTTCGAGAACGAATTCAACATGCACAAGCAAAATCTGACCGAGTTGTTGAAAGGATAACGATGGAAGCGATTCAAGGCGGTTATCAGCGCCCTTCTTTTTTCCGTAGCCTGAGCTGGTTCGACTGGGCATACGCCGCAGCGCTGGGGGCTGGCAGTCTTTATGCCTACAAGCTGTACGGCGGTTACATGGACGACTATGAGAAGGGCATCCTGTTCCTGACCGCGGTATCGTTCACCGGTCTGGGTTGGTTCTGGAAGCCGATGCGGATACTGCTGCCGCTGGTGGCGGCATTGAGCCTGTTCGGCATCAGCCAGTACCAAGGCGAACTGGCGAGGGCCGGCCAGGCGTTCTGGCTGAAATACCTGTTCTCCAGCCAGTCCGCCATCATGTGGATGAGCGCGCTGTTCGTCATGGCGACTGCAGGTTACTGGCTGGGCCTGGCCGCGCGTTCCGATTTCGTCTACCGCGTCTCGGCAGGGATTACCTGGAGTGCCACCGCGATGGGCCTGATCGGCCTGCTGGTGCGCTGGTACGAGTCCTACCTGATCGGCGCTGATGTCGGCCACATTCCGCTCAGCAACCTGTATGAAGTTTTCATCCTGTTTTCCATCATCACCGCGTTGCTCTACTTGTACTACGAGCAGTATTACCGGAACCGCCAGCTTGGCGCCTTCGTGCTGCCGGTGATCAGCGCCGCGGTGGCCTTCCTGCTGTGGTACACCTTCGACCGCGAGGCGCACCACATCCAGCCGCTGGTGCCGGCGCTGCAATCCTACTGGATGAAAATTCACGTGCCGGCCAATTTTGTCGGTTATGGCGCGTTTTCACTGGCAGCGATGATAGGCGTGGCTCACCTGCTCGTGTCGAAAGGCATGCTCGCCAGCCGCCTGCCTGCGCTCGAAGTGCTCGATGACGTCATGTATAAAGCGATCGCGATCGGTTTCGCCTTCTTTACCATCGCCACCATACTCGGTGCGATGTGGGCAGCGGAAGCCTGGGGCGGGTACTGGTCGTGGGATCCGAAGGAAACCTGGGCGCTGATTGTCTGGCTGAACTATGCCGCCTGGCTGCACATGCGCCTGGTAAAGGGGCTGCGCGGTCCGATACTGGCCTGGTGGGCGGTGGTCGGGTTGGTGGTGACGGTGTTCGCCTTCCTTGGCGTCAACATGTTCCTTTCAGGGCTTCATTCCTACGGCACGCTTTAACCTAAAAACCGCGGTTGGCGAACTGCCAGCCCTTCGATACGCCCGCTGCGCGGGCTACTCAGGGCGAACGGGGTTTTCACCCGCTGGGTGAGAAGCCGTTCGTGGTGAGTAGCCTTGCGTAGCAA
>JAJYUW010000196.1 GCA_021792335.1 Pseudomonadota bacterium
TTCGCCGCAACGGTCGAGGCAGCCGGCGCTGTTGATGCGGATCTTGCCCTGGCCGTTCAAGTCGAGCGCCTTGATTTTCTTCTTGGCGTAATCGCGCATTTCCTGGGCGCCGTGATTGGAGCAGCATGGTTCGCCGTCCTCGCGTACGTTGGTGCAGAAGAAAACGTGTTTTTCGTAATAACTCATGTGTTTTTCCTTATAATTTGCCGTATTCGGTGGATTTGGCCGCGTTGCCGCGGGCGAGTTCAGCCGGGTATTTTGCGGCATTGATCACCATCTTGTCATGCGCCGCGGCGACCGGGTCGATTCCCAGTTGGTCGGCAATCCGCGTCAGATAGATCAGCACGTCGCCGATTTCCTGCCGTACCTGCTCGAGTTTGGCGGCCTCGAGCGTCTGGCTTTGTTCCGTGGTGAGCCACTGGAAGTGTTCCACCAGCTCCGCCGCTTCGACGATCATGGCCATTGCCAGATTCTTGGGCGAGTGAAATTTTTCCCAGTCGCGTGCCTGGGCGAATTCCCGCAGTTTATGGCTGAGTTCGGCCAGACTGTCCATGCGCTTCTCCTCGTGCAGTATAGATGCGGCGCCACCAGGGAAGTGCCCAGCCCCCCAAAGTCAGCAGAATATCGGTAATGTCGGCACGCCGCCCCGCTATGGTTTGCTGCTGCCACTCCAGCGGAAACATGAAGAGCAGCACCAGCAAACCGCCGAGCACTGCAGCCAGCCTGCGCTGCCCGGGCTTGGTGGCGAAGGCGGCAAGGCATCCCAGGGCAAGAAAAGGCCAGAACAATGAAAGGATTTCGCTGAAACCGGCGAGATTGTGCATCTGGCCGCGGAAGGGTATCCAGTTGAACGGCTGGAGGAAGATGAAAATCGCGCCTGGCGCCGGTTCCAGTTCGGCGAAGGCGAATCCGGCCAGCAGGAAAGCCGCACCCAGGGAAGACCGGGACAGCCTGCCGGTGCGATGCAGGGCAAGCGCCAGAGCCATGCCCATTGCGGCGCCAATAGCCGTTTCCAGTGCAAGGTAGGGGCCCATTACAAAGATTTTTGTCAGCAGTACGGCGCTGACGAAAACGATGAAGGGTAGCGCAATGTTTTTTCCAGCGCGGGCGAGCATCGAGGCAAACAAGCCCAGTCCGGCGATGGCGCAGATATAGGCAGCCAACTGCAGCCAGTTGAATGGGGACGGGAATCCGGGTGTCCACAACGGCAGCAGCCCCTTGCGCACACTGTCCGTATCCAGGGAGAGCAGCAGCGGACTCAACTGGGATAGCGCCCACAAGCCGAGGGCGACCAGGCCAAGGTCCATGGCGCGCCCCGGCAGGAACCATTCGCGGCGCAATGCAGCGAGTTTGCGCAAGGGTCCGCGCGGGTTTTTCACCAGCCCCGCCAGCAGTGCGCCGCCCAGTCCGCCCAGTCCGTTGAGCAGCAGGTCGAGCCGGGAGGAAACCCGCTCCGGCAGGAGCGCCTGCAGGCTTTCCATGGACAGGCTCAGCAACAGGCACAGCAATGTCGCGGCGATGATGGCCAGGCCTGCCCGCAGCCGGTGACGCAGTGCGCGCGCAATCAGAAAGCCCAGCGGCAGATAGATCAGGAGGTTGATGATGATGTCGGAGCGGATGATGTAGCGCGGCCAGGGGGCGGTAAGAAAGGCCAGCATGTTTCCGGCCGGGAGCCAGCCGCTGAACGGGTAGAGGCTGCCATAAACGATCAGCAAGGCGTAGGCGCCCGCCAGGAAGGGGCTGGCTCCGGAAGAGCTGTGTTTCTGTGCTAGCATGATAGCCGGCTGATTCGATTGATAGAAGAAAAATCCATGGCTCATTACGACGTGTTCAACGGCGACGCCGACGGCATCTGCGCCCTGCACCAGTTGCGCCTGGCGTACCCGCTGGCCAGCCGGCTCGTGACCGGGGTGAAAAGGGATATTACCTTACTTGACCGGGTCGTGGCGCAACCGGGCGATGAAATCACCGTGCTCGACATTTCCTTCGACAAAAACCGGGCGGCCTTGCTCGCCCTGCTCGAAGGCGGCGCCCGGATCAGCTATTTCGACCATCATTTCGCCGGAGAAATTCCGCCGCATCCGGGGCTGGAAACATTCATCGACAGTGCGCCCGAAGTATGCACCAGCCTGCTGGTCGATCGTTTCCTCCAGGGCAGGTATCGCATCTGGGCCGTGGCCGGCGCCTTTGGCGACAACCTCCACGCGGCCGCGCGGCGCGCGGCCGAGCCCCTGTCCTTGGGCCAGGCGCAGCTGGCAGCGCTGCAAAGCCTGGGCGTATGCCTCAATTACAACGCTTACGGGGAGTCGGTGGCGGATCTGTATTTTCCGCCCGACAAGCTGTATCGGCTGCTGCATCCTTATTCCGACCCCTTTGCCTTCATGGCCGAGGAAGCGGCTTTTCGCCAGTTGCAACAAGGCTACGCCGAGGATATGGCCAAGGCCGAAGGAATCGCGCCGGAGATGGCGACCGAATCCTGCGCCCTGTATCTATTGCCCGATGCGGCCTGGAGCCGCCGCGTCAGCGGCTCGTTCGGCAACAGTCTGGCGCAGAATTGGCCCCAGCGCGCCCACGCCCTCCTGACCAAGCGCCAGGGCGGTTTCACGGTGAGCGTGCGCGCCCCGCTGGTTTCACCCACCGGGGCGGATGAGCTGTGCCGGCGTTTCGACACCGGCGGCGGGCGCAAGGCGGCGGCGGGGATCAACCATCTGCCGGAATCCATGCTGGACGAGTTCATTGCACAATTCCGCGCAGCCTGGATGTCGTCCGCATCGACTTGATGCTACTTGCCAAAATTACTAATAAAACGTTTAATCCAATCCAGATATGCCTGCTCGGTGTGCGGATACTGTAATGCTTCAAACGAATTTTCCCTCGCACCTGATCCAACAGGCGCGGAGAAGTCGGCAAGGCGGTAGCATCAGTCATTCTTAGGATGCCAAAAAAAGTAGGAACAAAATGATTCTAAAGAATTTTATTGGTTTAGTGCAGGCCGTATCAACAGAAATGACGCTTTATAAAGTATCTGCTTACGCTGATGCGTTACATCGAGATGAACCCGGTGCGTGCCGGGATGGTGGTCAACCCGGCGGATTATCCCTGGTCAAGTCACCATCGCAATGCCCGTGGTGATGCTGGACTCAATGCAGATTGGCTGATTGCGCATGATGAATATCTGCGGCTTGGGTTTGATGCTATTGAGCGGCAGACATCGTATCTGGCGTTGTTTCACTATGCATTGACAACAGATGATCTCGCCGCGATCCGCGATTGCACGCATAAGGGATGGGCGCTGGGTAGCGAGCAATTCAGGGCTCATATTGAGAAACTGGGCAAACGACAGGCTACATCCAAAGGGGTAGGCAGACCAAGAAAACAAGTAGTGACCCCATTTCCCTCAGGGCAATAATCGTGTCTGACCCCAATGGCACTAACTTAAGAAGAAGAGTCTTTCCGATCATAGAGATATAGAGGGGCTGAGAGCCTTATCGCGTTACGTTACCATGCGGGTGTCGAATCCGTGCTGGACAACGCGAAAGGATCAGCCCCCATGAATAGTAACAAGAAACGGCATCTTGCTGAACAAGTGAAGCGGTTGCGCGCCCGGTTTGTGCAGAAGATGG
>JAJYUW010000197.1 GCA_021792335.1 Pseudomonadota bacterium
GCACCGCCGGGTGGAATTTCCGAAATGCATCGACGACTGCCTGGGCTACCAGTTCGCGCGTACTCTTTCGCCTTATCTCGGTATGGCCAGGCCCACCGGCCGCGGTCGCGCTCATCGCACCACCCCGGATAATGCGTGATGGGCGTAGAGCGCAAAAAACTCGGCGATCGGCCCGAGCACGAGACCTGGGAAGAAGGTCAGCGCGCCCACCACAACGATCGTGGCAAACCAAAATCCCCCGAACAGTGCGGTATCGGTCTTCAAGGTCCCTATGGTCTCCTGCACGCTCGGCTTGGCCGCCAACGACCCGGCGATGGCAAGCATGAAGATGATCGAGGCGTAGCGTCCAAACAGCATCACGAGGCCGAGCGAGACGTTATACCAGGGGGTATTGCCGTTCAACCCGGCGAACGCCGAACCGTTATTGGCGGCCGCCGAGGTAAAGGCGTAGAGGACTTCCGACAGGCCGTGCGAACCGCTGTTGCCAAGCGAGTGCGCCCCGTAGGGGGCCATCAACGACCACGCGGTCGGAATCAGTATGATGAGCGGATGAATAAGGAGCGCAAGCGATGCCAGCACGATCTCGCGCTTCTCGATCTTCTTGCCGAGAAACTCCGGTGTCCGCCCAACCATGAGGCCTGCAATGAACACCGCGAACACGCCGTACATCAGAAAATTGAGCACCCCGACACCCTTGCCGCCGAACACGCAGTTCAGCATCATCTGCACGAGCGAGACCATGCCGCCTAGGGGCGTATAGCTGTCGAGCGTGGAGTTCACGGCCCCGGTTGTAAACGCGGTGCTGACGGTATCGAAAATCGCGCTCTGGGTGATGCCAAAGCGCACCTCCTTACCAACCATGTTGCCGCCCATCTGGCCGCCACCGGCGTGCTGCATGAGACCGACGTGGGCCAGAAGTGGCGTGCCGCGCTGCTCTGCGATCACCGCAATAAAGAGCGCCACTACCAGCATGGACGCCATGATGCTGTACATGACGCGCGCAAGCTTACGGTTCCCGACCATGCGTCCAAAAGTGATGACGAGCGCCATCGGCGTCACCATCATAAGCAGGGTCTCGATGATGTTCGACAAGGGGGTGGGGTTCTCGAAGGGATGCGCGGAATTCGCGTTGAAAAACCCGCCACCATTCGTGCCGAAATGTTTTATGACCTCGAGATCGGCCACCGGCCCCATCGGTATATGCTGCACGCCGCCCTGGATGAGGTGCGCCGTGACCATGCCTGTGAGCGTCTCCGGCGACCCTGCCCATACCAGGATCGGGGTGATGAAAAGACAGGGCAGCAGAAAGACGCGCGTCAGTACACGCACGAAATCCCGATAGAAGTTGCCAAGCTTATAACCCTTGTCGCGAGCCGGCGCGAGCGCCCGGAAGAACGCGATGGCCACCACAAAACCGGTGGCGGCCGAAGTAAACATCGGAAAAGTGATGGCCGCCATCTGGCTAAAGAGCGACAGTGTCGCCCCCCCGCCATAGTTTTGCCAGTTGGTGTTGGTGATGAAGCTCGCCGCGGTATTGAAGGCGAGAAACGGGTCGACATCCGGGAAATGCAGGGGATTCCCCGGCAGATGTCCCTGCCATGACAAGATCACGTAGATCAAAAGCCCCATCAGGAGATTGGCAAGCAGCATGTTGACCGCATAGCCTTTCCAATCCATCGCCTGACTCACGACGTCTCGGCCTATGAGCCGATAGATCAGATCATCGACCGGGTCGAGAATCGGGTCGAGCAAGGTCTTTTGGTCCTGAAAGACGCGCGCCAGATAGTGGCCGAAGGGCACGCTGAGGGCGCCTGCCGCCAGGAGTTCGAGGACGATCTGCCAGAAGGCCGCTTGGCTCATCCCTCAGAACCGTTCGGGATACAAGATGGCATAAACGAGATAGGCCGCCACCGCGACGACGAGCGCCAGCAACACATCCATCATCGGTTGCCCCCTTCCCGGGCCCGAATGACGGCTTCGGAAAACCGAACAAGCCCCCAAAGGAGCCCGTAGACCGCCACCAATAACCCCCCCATGATCCAAAACAATGTCGCACCCCTCTCGTTCCCGCCCCGAAAACCCGCCCCGGGCCCACGCTCTGGACCGGTCGGATAACGGACCCGCATGCCCTTGAGGGACGGTGTTGGGGGCCCGATAAACGGCAAAATCTACCACGAACGGGCGAGCGGTCCTAGGGCCCAGCCCTTCGGCTGGCTTACCTCGTCATCCACCACTCCAAGTCCTTGACGGTCAAGGCGTCGCCCCCATGCGATACGGCAGGTATCGCCGGCCCTATAGATGGTGTGGCGCGATCGCGGCGAGATCTATGAAAGAAAAGACTTCCAAACGCCGCGGATCTTTATGTTGCAGCCGGGTCGATCTTGCGTGCCGTATGGCCATTATCCTCGTAGGATCTTAGGCGTCAAAAGGCGCGTATTCCGAAACATGATGGATCTTTCAAGGTTTCCGATCGAAAGTAACCGCAGATGCCGACTTATCGCACACGATCGCCTGCCGGCTGGGCCCGGCCCCGCCAAGCAAGTCCGATAGAGCGCCCGGCAGGCCCCTACCTTAATCGCCAAACGGGTGTGACGCTCTTAAAACCCTCTCAACCAAGGAAGCGGCTCGCCAAGCCTTGCGGTTCATGGGGTGCTTTCATAGAAAACCCGCCACAGGCCCGTCCATAGCAGCGCCGGTCGCGCCTGATGGTCTAAAAGCCGGCCATACCGCGCGCGACCTTAAAGCCACAGGTTCCGGTGCCGTCCGTATGGCATGTCTTGCCCGATACATGAAGCAAGATCGCCGGATCGCTCGTGCCGGCACCCTATGCCAAAGAACACGGGCCCCACAATGGCAGCGTAAAGGATAGTGGATGACCGTGCCGTGAGCTCGCGGGGCCCATCCTCGCCCACCCAACCTCAAGCATTCCTTGAGATTGCTGATGCAGGCCCATCACACGATGGACCTTCTGATGGGGGGATACCCCGGGTAGACGCCCCACGAGGACACCGCGCGGGCTTTTTTCCTTAAATCCAGGCCGCCACTTGCACACCTCAGGCGGTCACCGACGTCGCGCCCTGCGACCGAGGGTGTGTAACCGAGGATTCGGCGGCCGACAATGGCCTAAACCGAAATATTCGCGCGCGTACCCACAGTCCCCGCCGCAACATCCCAAAAACCCGCGGCCCATCCTTTTGTTGGGCGCGTGATGCCCTTGCGACTATTAAAGATGTCATCCTGTTGCGTATTCCGACCCAATCCTGCCACTGATTCCGATCCAATCCTGCCACCTGTTCTGATGTAATCCTGCCACCCATTCCGATCCAAAGCTGCCACCCTTGGCGGCGGCCGATCAAGGCGCTTAACCGACGCGGTTTGACTCTCCGGTATCGTGCATCCCCTGACTCATCAAAAAAGGCGATGCGACGATGGCGGCAACGAGGTTAAACATGCGCAAGATACGTGAAGTGCTTCGTCTGAAATGGGAGTGCCAATACTCGGATCGCAAAGTCGCGCGCAGCTGCGGGCTCTCGCGGCCGGCGGTCGCCGACTATGTGTGCCGGGCGCAAGCAGTGGGCCTCTCCTGGCCGCTGCCTGACGATCTGGACGAATCGA
>JAJYUW010000038.1 GCA_021792335.1 Pseudomonadota bacterium
TAATGAAACCCGTCATTCCGGGCTTGACCCGGAATCCAGTGACTTTCTTCTGGATACCGGCCTACGCCGGTATGACGATTTCAAAGCATGTTTCACGAAGTTGTTCCATGTTTCACGTTAAAAAACGCCATTAGCCACGGATGAACTTGGATTTACACAGAGAAAGCAGCCTGCGGAGTATTGCCGGCGAAAGCCTCGGCAGCTTATGCATTGCTAACACCTTCAGCATTTTTATCGGCGGCCTGGTAGATCTGATCGCATTCATCGATCAC
Organism: Pseudomonadota bacterium; assembly: GCA_021792335.1. Lineage (GTDB taxonomy): Bacteria > Pseudomonadota > Gammaproteobacteria > Burkholderiales > Sulfuricellaceae > Sulfuricella. Next base: position 273 of record JAJYUW010000038.1, read on the forward strand.
GCCCGCCATGGTAACGCAATTCCTGCCGTTCCTTTTAGAATGCCCTGCCGCCCGTTCAGCACGCGCATATAACTCCTGGCGGCTTTCCCCCGGCAACAGCATGGCCACACCAAAGCTCGCCGTCAACGGACGTACCATGGGCAAAATGATCTGGCTTTCCAGATCCATGCGCAGCCGTTCGGCCACAATCAGCGCGCCCATTTCGTTGGTTTCCGGCAGCAGCACGGCAAACTCCAGCCCGCCGTAGCGCGCCACCAGGTCCGTGGTGCGCAACGAATGGGTAAGAATGGTCGCCACATGGCGCAGCAGCTCGTCTCCCACTTCCCGTCCGTAGCTTTCATTTACGCCACCGAAATCATCCATTTCCATCAGTACCAGGCCGAGCGGGCGGCGGTATCTCTCCCAGCGGCCGATTTCATCGACGACACGCTCGTCCAGGCTTTTCCGGTTAACCAGGCCGGTCAGGGTATCCTGGCGCAGGAGCGACTCGATTTCCTCCTGTGCCTTTACTAGCGCCTGATTGCGCCAGCCCAGATGGCGCTTGGTTTCCTCCAGTTCCCGGGTCAGCCGCTCGATCTCGCCATTGCGTTGCTGCTGCGCCGAAATACCCAGCTCGGCGATAATCAGCAGCTTCTCGTCCAAGCGGTAGATATTGCCGGAAATAGCGCCCCAACCGCCTGACGGATCGGTAATGATAATTGAGCCGGTGTACAGCTTGCCGTTCGGGTCAGCTTCCTCCCGCATCAGCGCCATCACGTCAGGCCTGGCCACGCGCGCGCCAGCGCCATCCGCGCCCAGCTCGGCCACTGCAGCGCGAAAGCACTGATTGGGTTCAGTGACCACGCCTCCCTCATCCAGCACCGCCATGGCCACCGAGTGGAAATCCATCGCCCAGGACGGCATAAGCCTTGCGTCAGACAAGTTGTCGCTCCCTTTCTTTAATCTATTGCCAGATTGTTCAATTTAAAGCATTTTCCTGAAACACTCAAACACCCCACAAAAAACAACAGCCCCGCAAGCGGGGCTGTCGAGGAAAGAGCTACGGCAGAAATTACTTCTTGTCGCCTTTTTTGGCTTTGTCATCAGCCTTTGCTTCAGTTTTGGCCGGGGCTGCTTCCTTCCCCGCGGCAGCTTTATGCTTGGCTTCCGCCTTAAGAGGCGCGCCAGCGCCGTTCACGGTCAAATCGGCGCGCAACTTGTCCACCGTCTTCTTGCCAAACCCGGACACCTTCTCCAGGTCGTCCACCGACTTGAAAGGCCCGTTCTTGGTGCGATAATCCACGATCGCCTTGGCCTTGACCGGGCCCACACCTTTCAGCGCATCAAGTTCCGCCTGAGTCGCAGTGTTCAGGTTGATCTGGCCGGCAAATGCCGCACTGACGAAGGCGAAACATGCAATCAGGATAAGAAACAGTTTTTTCATGAGGCTCTCCTTTGGTTTCGATTGGTTACTACATGGACATGCCTTACATTTAACGCCGCAGCACTATGAACGTTGACGCAGATGCTCCACATAACGCTCAACGCCCTGCTCCACGGTCAGGAAAGGCTCGTTATAGCCGGCCGTGCGCAATGCGGAAATATCCGCCTGGGTAAAGCTCTGGTACTTGCCCTTGAGCGCTTCGGGGAAAACGACATATTCGACCAGCCCCTGCGCCCTCATTTCGTCCAGCGAGAGCGCCGCCTCGCCCTTCGCCTTGCGGCAGGCATTCACCGCCGCCACTGCCACATCGTTGAAGGTCTGGCTTTTTCCGGTACCGAGGTTGAAGATGCCGGATTGCTCGGGATGGTCGAGGAACCACATATTGACCTTGACCACATCCTCCACGGAAACGAAATCGCGCCGCTGTTCGCCGTTGGCGTAGCCATCGCAGCCTTCGAACAGCTTCACCTTGCCTTCTGCCTGGTACTGGTTGAAGAAGTGGAAGGCGACCGAGGCCATGCGCCCTTTGTGCTGCTCGCGCGGGCCGTATACGTTGAAATAGCGGAAACCGACGATCTGCGCGGTTTTGTGCTGCCACATGCGGCGCACGTACTGGTCGAACAGGAACTTGGAATAGCCGTAGACATTGAGCGGCCCCTCATGCTCGCGCGATTCGCTGAACACCGTGCCGCCGCCGTAAACGCTGGCGGAGGATGCGTACAGCAAGGGCACCTCTTCGTTCTGGCAATAGTCCAGCAGGGCAACGGTGTAGCGGTAGTTGTTCTCCATCATGTAGCGGCCGTCGGTCTCCATGGTGTCGGAGCAGGCGCCCTCGTGGAACACGGCGGCGACATCGCCTTCGAACGCGCCGTCCAGAAAGAGATCGAGAAAGTCCTCCTTGTCCAGATAATCGGCGATCTCGCAATCGACCAGGTTCTTGAACTTGTCGGCCTTTTTCATGTTGTCCACCGCGATGATGTCGCTGATGCCGCGCGCATTCAGACCCTTGACAATATTGGCGCCGATGAAGCCGGCAGCGCCGGTGACGATGTAGTACATGGTTTTTCCTCTTGTTTGACTGTGAGCTATTTTAGCCACGGATTAACACGGATGTTCACGGATTAAAGCCTTTGGTTTATTCGTGTAAATCGGTGAATATCCGTGTTAATCCGTGGTAAAGACTTTATGCCTGCGTCATCAATTCTTCCCGGCTCACCACCGCCGTGCCCAGCTTGCCGACCACGATGCCGGCGGCGAGGTTGGCCACGCGCACGGCATCCGGAAAATCGGCGCCGCTTGCCAGCATGACGCCCAAAGTGGCGATGACGGTATCTCCCGCGCCGCTGACATCGTACACCTCGCGCGCCTGTGCCGGCTCGTGCACCACACCCTCACCGCGATAAAGGGTCATGCCCTCTTCGCTGCGCGTCACCAGCAATGCCTTCAAATCCAGCTCGCTGCGCAGTTGCTGCGCCTTACGCGCCAGTTCTTCATCGCTTTTCCAGCTTCCGGCCACCTCGCGGAACTCGCTGCGGTTGGGCGTCAGCAGGGTGGCGCCATGGTAGCGCCTGTAGTCATCGCCCTTGGGATCGACCAGCACCGGCTTGCCGGCGCGGTTGGCCAATTCGATCATCTGCTTGATGTGCGTCAGTCCGCCCTTGCCGTAGTCAGACAGAATCACCACGTCGGCGTCGTCCAGCATCCTTTCAAAATCGGCCAGCTTGCTGAGCAGCACCTCGTGGCTGGGCGAGGTCTCGAAATCAATGCGCAGCAACTGCTGCTGCCGCCCGATCACGCGCAGCTTGATGGTTGTGTCCAGCCCCGCGTCACGATGCAGCACGACATTGACGTTCTCGTTCTGCAGCAACTGGGCCAGTCTGTCCCCCGCCTCGTCCCTGCCCGCCACCGACAGCAGCGAAGCCCTGGCGCCCAGCGCGGCAATGTTGCGTGCCACGTTGGCCGCACCACCGGGACGCTCCTCGGTGCGGCTGACGTGCACCACCGGCACCGGCGCCTCGGGAGAGATGCGGCTCACTTCGCCGAACCAGTAGCGGTCGAGCATGATATCGCCCACGACCAGGACGCGGGCATTTTCAAAATCAGGTAAGTTCATTCGATTACTGTTTCTCACCGCAAAGACGCGAAGGCGCAAAGGAGGCCAAACAAAACTTCTCTTTGCGTCTTCGCGCCTTCGCGGTTATTTTCATTTTTGGATTCACAACCGGCCGATGGCGAAATACTCTATCCCCTGGTCGCGCATGTCCTGCGGCTCGTACAGGTTGCGGCCATCGAAGATCACAGGCTGCTTGAGCTTGGCCTTGATCGCGTCGAAATCCGGTGCACGGAACACCTGCCATTCGGTCACGATGACCAGGGCATCCGCCCCTTCCAGGGCAGCCATCGGCGTATCCACCAGTTTCAGGCGGGGGTCGTTGCCGAAAATACGCGTGGTTTCATGCATCGCCACCGGGTCATAGGCGGTCACGGTCGCGCCGCGCGCCCACAGCCCCTTGATCAGCACGCGGCTGGGGGCATCGCGCATATCGTCGGTGTTGGGCTTGAAAGCCAGCCCCCACAATGCGATGTTCTTGCCGGCAAGGTCGCTGCCGAACTTCGCGGTGATCTTGTCGAGCAGCACTTCCTTCTGGCGATTGTTGACCACTTCCACGGCATTGAGAATTTTGAGGTCGCTGCCGTATTCCTTGGCGGTGCGCTGCAGGGCTTGCACGTCCTTGGGGAAGCAGGAGCCGCCATAGCCGCAGCCGGCGTAGAGGAAATGATAACCGATGCGGGGGTCCGAACCGATGCCGTTGCGCACATGTTCGATGTCGGCGCCCATTTTCTCCGCCAGCAGGGCGAGCTCGTTCATGAAGGAAATGCGTGTGGCCAGCATGGCGTTGGCGGCGTACTTGGTCAGCTCGGCGGACTTGACGTCCATCACGATCAATCGATCGTGATTGCGGTTGAAGGGGGCGTAGAGCGAGCGCATCAACTGTACCGCACGCTCGTCATTGGCGCCGAGCACGATACGGTCGGGACGCATGAAATCGTCCACCGCCGCGCCTTCCTTCAGAAACTCCGGGTTCGATGAGACACTGAATTCCAGTTTTTCCCCACGCCGGGCCAATTCTTCCTGCACCGCGGCGCGCACTTTATCGGCGGTTCCCACCGGCACCGTGGACTTGTCCACGATCACCTTGTACTCCTCCATGTTCTGGCCGATGGCGCGCGCCGCCGCCACCACGTACTGCAGGTCGGCCGAGCCGTCCTCGTCCGGCGGCGTACCCACGGCGATGAACTGGATTACGCCGTGTTTGGCACTTTCCGCCACGTCGGTGGTAAAGCGCAGCCGCCCCGCTTCAACATTGCGTTTGACCATCGCCTCCAGACCGGGCTCGTAAATGGGGATGCCGCCCTGTTTGAGGATGTTGATCTTGTTCACGTCCACATCCAGGCACAACACGTCGTTGCCCACTTCGGCCAGGCAGGTGCCGGTCACCAGGCCGACATAGCCGGTCCCGATCACGCTTACTTTCATTGTATGACTCCTATTTCAAGATTGATTTGCTGTAAAGCCTGCAGGGGATCGGCGGCCTTGGTAATGGGCCGGCCGATAACCAGATAATCAGAGCCCAGGCGTATTGCCTCGGCGGGCGTAACGATGCGCACCTGGTCATTCTGCGCGGCAAATGACGGGCGGATGCCGGGCGTCACCAGACAGAACCCGGCACCCAGTTGCTGCCGCAGCGGCGCTGCTTCCTGGGCGGAACAGACCACCCCGTCCAGCCCGCTTGCATGCGCCAGCCTGGCCAGGCGCAGCACCGTTTCACGGGGGTCTCCGGGCAGCCCCAGTTCTTTCAAATCCCCTGGCCCCATGCTGGTCAGAACCGTCACCGCAATCAGCCTGGGACGCTTGGCCACGCCTTCCAGCGCTTCGCGCGCCGCCTCCATCATGCGACTCCCGCCCAGTGCGTGCACATTCAGCATCCAGACACCGAGCTTCGCCGCAGCCTTGCAGGCAGAGGCAACGGTATTCGGAATATCATGGAATTTCAGGTCCAGAAACACTTCGAACCCGCTTCCGGCAAGGCGCTCAACCAGCGCCGGCCCGGCGGCGGTGAACAGTTCCTTGCCGACCTTGAGCCGGCAAAGTTCGGGATCGAGCACGGCCGCCAGCGCCAAGGCATCTTTCTGGGCGGCGAAATCAAGGGCAACGATAATCCTTGGGTCATTCATATCAAAAACTTTCCGTTACCGTGCAAAATGGGTGAGTGGCGAGTCAAATCACCACTCGCCCCTCACCTTTAGCCTCACATCAAATCATGCAGGCTGGCTTTAACCATCACCTCGATTTCCTCGCTGCGGCGCGGCGGGTAAGTTTCCCAGCCGCCACAGGCGGGGCAATGCCAGAAATACTGGCGCGCCCTGAATCCGCAATTCTCGCAACGATACAGCGCCAGCCCGGCGGAATGCTGGTGTATCAGGTTGTGCACCAGCTGCAGATCCTGCCTGCGCTCGGCCGGCGCTTCAATCAGCTGCGCTTCCAGCAACCGGTCGAGACCGCGCATGCTGGGGTTGCGCCGCAATTCGTCGCGCGCCAGTTGGTACGCAACCTGCGGCCCTTCGGCTTCCAGCACTGCCTGGAAGATCACGTTCAGCATGTCGAGCGATCCGTAGCGCGCGAGATAGCCGCGCAACAGTTCCAGCCCTTCGTTAAACCGGCCGAGCACCCGGTGGCTCGCCAGCACCCGCTCCGCCACCAGGGCGAGGTGTGCCGGGTTCTGCGTTTCGATCCGCTTCCAGCGCTGAATCGCGGCTTCATGCCGAGATTCGGCGGCCTCGATATCCCCCAGCAGAATGTTGGCGCGAACGCAGTCGCGAGAGGCACCCAGCGCTTCACCGAGGTGCTCGCGCGCGGCGGCATGGTCGGAGTGTGCCATCTCGCTGGCCGCCAGTTCGCAATAAAAGTGGGCGATCTCGACCTGATAGGAACGGGTGGAAATCTCGCCCAGCTTGCGCGCCGCCTCCACCGCCTTGAGCCAGTCCTTCTCCAGCACGTAGATTTCCAGCAGGTATTGCAAGGCCCCGCTGGAATGGCTGGTCTGCTGCAAATCGCTGAAAACCTGTTCGGCGCGATCCAGCAGTCCCGCTTTCAGGTAATCCTGGCCCAGTTCCCGCATCGCCGTCAGCCTTTTTTCATCGTCCAGATCGGACCGCTCCAGCAGGCTCTGGTGCATGCGGATAGCCCGCTCCACTTCGCCCCGCCGCCGGAACAAGCTGCCCAGCGCGAACTGCAGCTCCACCGTTTCGGTGTCGGCCTTGGCAATTTCGATGAAGGCCTCGATTGCCTTGTCTGTCTGCTCGTTGAGGAGGAAATTCAGCCCCTGGAAATAGGAAGCAGGAAGCCGGCGCGACTCCAGCATGACATGCCGGATATCAATCCGCGCCGCCATCCAGCCGAGGCCGAAAAATAGCGGGAACGCCAGCAACCACCAATATTCGAATTCCATATAAACAGGACCGGCGAGCTAGTTGTCAGTCAACTTAAAACGACTGTACGTTCTTTGTAGGTGCGAATTCATTCGCACATTTGGCCGAATGAATTCGGCCCTACAAGAAAATTACGCAAATTCAACATGACGGACTGCTAATCCTCGCCTTTCACATCCTGCGCCTTCGCTCTGGCACGCATTTCCCGCTTGAGGGAAAAAATTTCGCGCCGCGCCCTGAAAATGAAACCCAGACTGGCAACTACGCCAGTGGTCGCACCAGCGCAGAAAAAACCCAAAAGGATCAGGGCCAGGGGCGCCTGCCACTGGTATCCCAGATAATAATGGACCGCCACCGAATCGCTGTTCTTTACCGCGAAACCCGAAGCCAGCAGAAACAGGCAAAACCCAAGCAACCAAGACAAGTAACGCATTCTTAAATACAACTCCCAAATCAAGCTGTTACACAAGAAAAAGGCGGCATTATCTTTCGATTTTGCCGCCATCTTCCGGTTTGTCAGTACCCCAACTTGCCCGATTTACCTGGCATCAAGCATCCACCCGTTCACGCAATTCCTTACCGGCCTTGAAGTGTGGCACGTACTTTTCGGGTACGCTCACCTTGCCCCCGGTTTTAGGATTGCGCCCGACCCTGGGCGGACGGTAGTTCAGACTGAAACTTCCGAACCCCCGGATCTCGATTCGCTCGCCCTGGGACAGGCTGGTCGACATCGCATCAAGTATCGTTTTAACAGCAAGTTCCGCGTCCTTGGTGACAAGTTGCGGATAACGCAACGCCAGCTTTGAAATCAGCTCGGATTTAGTCATAGACTTTCGACCTTATTCTTGGGGTTGACTGATTTTATTTTACTGGCCAGTTTGCTTGGTATCCATCTTGGCCTTCAACAATGCCCCGAGGTTGGTAGTGCCGCTGGCAGCGCCGCTGCTGTCGGTGGCCATCTTCTGCATTACCTCGGCCTCGTCCGCCATATCCTTGGCCTTGATCGACAGGTTGATGTTGCGGTTCTTGCGATCGATGTTAATGATCTTGGCCTCGACTTCGTCGCCTTCCTTGAGATGAGTGCGGATATCCTCGACACGGTCGCGCGACACTTCGGAAGCGCGCAGATAGCCCTCGACTTCACCGTCGAGCGTGATCACGGCGCCCTTGGCATCCATGGACTTGACGATGCCCTTGACGATGCTGTTCTTGTCATTCATGGCAACGTAGTTGGTGAAGGGATCGCCCTCCATCTGCTTGATGCCCAGGGAGATGCGCTCACGCTCTGCGTCAATCGCCAACACCATGGCCTCGACTTCGTCGCCCTTCTTGTAGTTGCGCACTGCCTCTTCGCCCGGCATGTTCCAGGACAGATCGGACAGGTGCACCAGGCCGTCGATGCCGCCAGGCAGGCCGATGAACACGCCAAAATCGGTGATGGACTTGATTTGCCCGGAAACCTTGTCGCCTTTCTTGTGGGTGACGGCGAAATCGTCCCAGGGATTGGTCTTGCACTGCTTCATGCCGAGGGAGATGCGGCGGCGCTCTTCGTCGATTTCCAGCACCATGACTTCCACTTCATCGCCAAGCTGCACCACTTTGCCCGGATGCACATTCTTGTTGGTCCAGTCCATTTCGGAAACGTGCACCAGGCCTTCGATGCCCTGCTCAATCTCGACGAATGCACCGTAGTCGGTGAGGTTGGTCACCTTGCCGAACAGGCGGGTGCCCTGTGGATAGCGGCGCGACAGGTTGACCCACGGGTCATCGCCCAACTGCTTGACGCCCAGGGAAACACGGTTTTTCTCCTGGTCGAACTTGAGCACCACGGCTTCGACCTCGTCGCCCACAGCCAGCACCTCGGAGGGGTGCTTGACGCGGCGCCAGGCCAGATCGGTGATATGCAGCAGGCCATCGACACCGCCCAGATCCACGAACGCGCCATAGTCGGTGATGTTCTTGACGATACCCTTGACGACCATGCCTTCCTTGAGGTTCCCCAGCAATGCCTGGCGTTCGGCGCCCAGGCTCTGCTCCAGCACTGCCTTGCGCGAAACGACAACGTTGTTGCGCTTGCGGTCCAGCTTGATGACCTTGAATTCCATCTCCTTACCCTGATAGGGCGTGGTGTCCTTGACCGGACGGATGTCGACCAGCGAACCCGGCAGGAAGGCGCGGATGCCGTTGACCATGACGGTCAGGCCGCCTTTTACGGAACCGCTGATCACGCCCGGCACCAGGGTACCCTGCTCCATGGCCGCTTCCAGGTCCAGCCAGGCAGCGACGCGCTTGGCTTTTTCGCGCGACAATTTGGTCGAACCGTAACCGTCCTCCAGCATCTCGATCGCAACCTTGACGAAATCGCCCGGCTTCACCTCGATTTCGCCCCTGTCGTTCTTGAATTCGTCAGCGGAGATCACGCTTTCGGACTTGAGCCCGGCGTTCACCACCACGGTGTCGTTATCGACGCGCACAACCTCGGCGGTAATCACTTCGCCGGCACGCATTTCCTGGTGGGACAAGCTCTCTTCGAACAGAGAGGCAAAACTTTCATTGGATAGTGAAGCAGAAGGAGCAGCAGTAGTCATTATTAAAAAAAACCCGAAAAAGCCCGTCAATCAACGGGGTTAATTATCCGCCAAAAATTTCCAGCAGCCTGAAAAGGGGAAACATGCCGAAGATAGCAAGAGAATGTTTCTGCCGACAAAACTGTTGGAGCTTGAGGCGCCTATTGAACACCAACCTGCCTGAAGCGTGCCAGCACCTCGTCCACCGCTTGCGCAATGGTCAGGGCGCTGGTTTCCAGCAGGCTGGCATCCGCGCATTTTTGCAATGGGGCCACGCTCCGCGCGCTGTCGCGCTCATCGCGTTGCCTGATATCATGCAAAATTTGTCGAATATTAGCACGCATTCCTTTTTCCATCAACTGTTTATACCGGCGATCGGCACGCACTTCAGCGCTGGCGGTCAGAAATATCTTGAGCGTGGCAGCGGGAAACACCACCGAACCCATATCCCGGCCATCCGCGACCAGCCCCGGCGCCTTGCAAAAAGTTCGCTGCAGGCCGAGCAGCGCGGCGCGAACGCGGGGATAGGCGGCAATCATGGAAGCGCCGTTGCCGCATTCCTCGGTGCGGATCGCATCCCCGACCCGCTCGCCATCCATCCAGATTTCCCCGTTCTCGAAACGAATGGCCAGCCCTTCCGCCAGGCGCGCCAACTTTTCCTCATCTTCGAAGGACACCCCGCGCCGGGACGCCGCCAGGGCAAGCAGCCGATACAGCGCGCCGCTGTCGAGATAGTGGAATCCCAGCTTCTCGGCGACCAATTGCGCCACCGTGCCCTTGCCCGAAGCGGAGGGGCCGTCGATGGCAATGACGGGTATGCCTTTAAGAGTCAAATTCATCTCCGGCAAGAATTAAAAAGCCCCTCGCTTGCGCGAGAGGCTCGGTGGTTTACCCCGTGGGGCTATCCTGCGAAGCTTTCACTTCTTATTATGAAAAGCAAGGCGGGCATCGGTCAGTTACAATACGTCTAAAGTATAACCGTACAGTGTATTTTTTATCAAGGGAAAATTCATGGGCGGCATGACACTCGGACTGGACTTGGGCACCAATTCAATTGGCTGGGCACTAATCGAATACGACGACAACCAACAACCGCAGAAGCTGATCGCCTGCGGATCGCGGATTTTCCAGGAAGCCGTTGAAGCCAAGACTGGCACACCCAAGAATCACGCACGGAGGTCTGCACGTGCAGCACGCAAGCTGGTGGCACGGCGCAAACAGCGGCGCGACAAGCTGCTCAACCTGCTGCTACGCAACAACCTCTTGCCGAAAGACGCTGCACAACGCAACGCCCTCTTACTCGACAATCAAGACAACAATCCCTACCTGCTGCGCAAGCGCGGGCTGGACGAGAAATTGGAACCGCACCAATTTGGGCGCGCGCTTTATCACCTGGCACAGCGGCGCGGATTTCAAAGCAACCGCAAGGCGGCATCCGATGAAGATGGAAAAGTAAAAACCGCTATCACCACGTTACGTGCCGCAATGCAGGGGCGCACGCTCGGAGCATTTCTGGCGGATCAACCCACCCAACGTTGCCGCTACACCGACCGCGCCATGTACGCAGAAGAGTTCAAGGCGTTGTGGCAGGTGCAGCAAGCTCACTACCCCAATACCCTACACCCCGCACTGAAAGTGGCGATACACAACACCATCTTTTTCCAGCGCCCACTCAAAACGCAAAAACATCTGGTCGGTAAATGCACCTTCGAGCCCACGCGCAAACGTGCTGCCAAGGCCACGTTGCTGGCGCAGCGCGTGCGCATCTTGCAGGACATCAATCACCTGACTGTCAAAGACCCCATCACCCGCGAATACCGGCCACTCACGCAAAACGAACGCGAAAGATTGCTCGCCCTGCTGGAAAAGCAAAAGACGGCAAGCTGGGGCAAGGCGCGTACCACGCTCGGTTTGCATGAAGGTGAATTGTTCAACCTGGAGGAAGGAAAGAAGAGAGGGTTGCTTGGCAACAACACCGCTTACGCATTACACGATGCGCTCGGCGGCCAATGGGATGTGCTTACCTCGCAACAACGCGACGACCTCATCACCGACCTGCTCACAATTGATAACGAGCAAGGCTTCCTCAACCGGATGCAAGCGCATTGGAACTTCAATGCCGCCACTGCCGAAGCGCTTGCCAAGATCGAGCTGGAACCCGGCTATGCGCGCCTGTCGGCAAAGGCCATGCGTAATATCCTGCCGCATCTTGAACAAGGCATGATTTACAGCGATGCCTGCAAGGCAGCGGGATATGACCACAGCAACCCAAACCCGCAAACCGTTACAGACAAGCTCGGCTTGCCGCCCAATGTGCGCAACCCGGTAGTGCAAAAAGCACTCTACGAAACCCGCAAAGTGGTGAACGCCATCATCCGCCAATATGGCAAGCCAGGCATTATTCGCGTGGAAATGGCGCGCGACATGAAGCTCTCTAAGCGTCAGAAAAAAGAGGTGCAGACGGAACAAAACTCCCGCGAAAAAGCGAACGACCTTGCTGCAAAAATCTTGCGCGAAGAATTCGGCATTCAGCATCCCAGCCGCGCCGACATCCAGAAATATCAGATGTGGAAAGAATGCGAAATGGTCTGCCCCTACACTGGCACGGTCATCTCACGCGAAATGTTGTTCTCGCCGGAAGTGGATGTCGAGCACATCCTGCCTTACAGCCGTTCGCTGGATGATTCCTACATGAACAAGACGCTGTGCATGGCGGCTTTCAATCGCCAAGTTAAGCTCAACAACACACCATTTGAAATCGGCAAAGGCGATCCGCTGGATTATGCGCAGATGCTGCAACGCATCAAACCGCTCCCTTTCCCCAAGCGCCGCCGCTTCGAGCAAAAGGAAATCAACGTGGACGAGTTCATCTCTCGCCAGTTGAACGACACGCGCTATATCTGCGTGGAAGTCAGGGGCTATCTGCAACAATTAGGGATGCCCGTGGATATCAGCAAGGGAGAAGCCACCGCAGCACTGCGCCACCGTTGGCGGCTCAGCACCATGCTCTCGGCTGACGGCGGCAACGAAAAGAACCGCGCCGACCATCGCCACCACGCAATTGATGCAATTGTAATTGCCCTCACCAGCCGCGGCCTGTTCCACAAACTCTCGCGCCTCTCCGCGCAGGGCGGCGGCAGCCTTTCGACACGCGGCTTCGCACTGGATGCGCCGTGGGACGGCTTCTACGACGACATCTACGAGATGATAGACAAGGTCATCGTCTCCCACGCCCCCGCGCGCAAGATCAGCGGTGCGCTACACGAAGATACCGCTTATGGTTATTTCAAAGAAGAAACCACCGATACAAAAACAGGCAAAGTCCAAGTTGAAGACCGTTTTGTTTATCGCAAGCCGATAGCAACACTCACCGCAAATGAAGTTAGCAAAATACGCGATGACAAAGTACGCGAACTGGTGGAGGTAAGGCTGGCCGCCCATCAAGGCAATGCAAAACAGGCGTTTGGCGAGAGCAATCCTCTCTATCATCTTGATGGCAAGACGCCTATCAAGACCGTGCGGCTGGTAACCAATTTCAACAAGCTCACTACCCACGCGATTCAGAAGGGGCAAGGTCGCGACTACAAATTTTTCAAGTACGGCAACAATCACCACGTTGAAATTATCGAGCATGTCCAGACTGGCAAACGCAAGGGAATCTTCGTAACCGCGATGGAAGCCGCCCGACGGACGCGCATTGCCAAAATCGACATGGTGCAGCGCGATCACGGCGAGGAATGGAAGTTTGTTATGTCTCTTTCGATAAACGACTTGGTTGTAGTTGAAGAAAACGATGCTGAGCGGATTATGCGGGTCCAACTTTTTGATGCTTCAAATGGAAATATCATTTTTAGAGATCACAAGTCCGCCACACTCGACGACAAACTATCGCGCTACCAAAAAGCGGCACATCTACTCAACTGCAAGAAGGTAGCAACTGGCCCGCTAGGCAACCTCACCCCATGCAATGATTAAGCGCATCGTCGAGATCAGCAATCCCGCCTATCTGCACCTGCGCAACCGGCAGATGGTGATTGAGCGCGAGAGGGCTGAACTCGGCAGTGTACCGGTGGAAGATTTAGGCGTACTGATTCTCGACCACCCCGCCATCACCCACTCGCAAGGCTTGCTCACCGCCTGCTTTGAAAACAATGTCGTGGTGCTGGTATGCGATAGTAAACATTTGCCCAGCGCCATCCTGCTGCCGCTGGACGGGCACTCGCTGCACAGCAAGACCCTGGGGCAACAGATTGCCGCCACGGAGCCTGCCTGCAAGCGGGTGTGGCAGCGTATCGTGCAGGCCAAGATACGCGAGCAAGCCAAGGTGCTGCATTCCACCACAGGCGACGACAAGCCGCTGCACGCTTACGCCGCCAAGGTAAAGAGCGGCGACCCGGAAAACATCGAGGCGCAGGCTGCGCGCATATATTGGCAGCGACTGTTCGGCCCGGAATTTCGCCGCAATCCTGACATACCCGGCATCAACGCCATGCTCAACTATGGCTATGCCGTGATGCGCGGCGCGGTGGCGCGCGCAGTGGTGGGCGCTGGGCTGCATCCCGCGCTGGGCGTGCATCACCGCAATCAATACAACAACTTTGCGCTGGCGGATGATTTGATGGAGCCGCTGCGTCCGCTGGTGGACATCAAGGTTTATGAAGTGTGTGAGTTGCTGCCGGATACGCCCGAACTCACGCCGCAGAACAAACGCACGTTACTGGAAATTCTCGATTGGAGTTGCGCCATCGGCGAACGCAAGCTCCCCTTGATGGTGGCGCTGCACCACTATGCCGCCAGCGTGCGCAAGGTGCTGGCAGGAGAAGAGAAGGATGTGGAGATTCCCTTGTTATGAGTTTCGGAGGAATTCGCAGCATGTGGATTATTGCCATGTTCGACCTGCCCACCGACACCAAGGCGGCACGGCGCGCTTATCACGATTTCCGCGAAGCGCTATTGAACGATGGCTTCACCATGATGCAATTCTCCGTTTACGGGCGGCACTGCCCGAGCGAAGAAAATGCCGGCGTGCATGAGAACCGCATCAAATCTTTTTTGCCGGGTGATGGAGAGGTGCGGCTGATTACTGTTACCGACAAGCAATTCGAGCGCATGCGCGTTTTCTATGGCAAAGTGCGCAAGGCCACCGAGCAAGCACCTGAACAAATCAGCTTCTTCTGACCATGAAATTTGCGAAGATCGAAAAATTAAAGCGTAAAAATACAGCGAAAAAGCCCGCTGTATTTTTACGCTTTTCATTGCTTTCTCAACATGTTGCGGCTGACGTATTGTAACTGACCGATGCCCGCCCACAATTCACAACAGGCGGTCGAAAGCGTCGTTGATGACCTTCATTGTAACTGACCGATGCCCGCCCACAATTCACAACATTGTAGCCGGTGCGGCGTCGCTTACCGACATTGTAACTGACCGATGCCCGCCCACAATTCACAACCATTTTGATGGCCTCCCCGGTTACATGATATTGTAACTGACCGATGCCCGCCCACAATTCACAACTGTCGACTTGAAGGTTGATGGATTCAGAAATTGTAACTGACCGATGCCCGCCCACAATTCACAACAAAAAGAGGCGCAGAACCAAATCCGGCAATATTGTAACTGACCGATGCCCGCCCACAATTCACAACTGTTCTATCGGTGCGACGGCACTGTTTGGCATTGTAACTGACCGATGCCCGCCCACAATTCACAACTCGCCATGATGTTGCCCCTTTGTTATGTTATTGTAACTGACCGATGCCCGCCCACAATTCACAACCGCACGTAGTCGAGGTACTTCTGCACGTGGATTGTAACTGACCGATGCCCGCCCACAATTCACAACATGACCTTGAAAGGGCGTTCAATTATGCCGATTGTAACTGACCGATGCCCGCCCACAATTCACAACTTGGGCCACAAAGTGCCATCGGCAGTAAGATTGTAACTGACCGATGCCCGCCCACAATTCACAACGGCGTGTAGCTTGAGGGGCGTCCTTTCGTTATTGTAACTGACCGATGCCCGCCCGCAATTCACAACAAAGATAGAGCAGGACCATCCCTATCGCTGCATGATCGCAGCTAGCCTATCGAAATAATCAGGGAAAGTCTTGGCCACGCAGCCGGGATCATTGATGCGCACCGGCACGCCGCCCAGAGCGACGAGGGAGAAGCACATTGCCATGCGGTGGTCGTCGTAGGTGTCGATCGACGCGTGAGGACTGAGGAGAAAGGCGTGAGGCGGGGTGACGCGGATGTAGTCCGGCCCCTCCTCAACGGTCGCACCGACCTTGCGCAGCTCCGTCGCCATCGCGGCGATGCGGTCGGTTTCCTTGACCCGCCAGCTGGCGATGTTGCGCAGCGTGGTCGTGCCCTCGGCGAACAGCGCCGCCACGGCCAGGGTCATGGCTGCGTCGGGGATATGGTTGCAGTCGAGATCGATCGCCTTCAGCTTCCCGCTCTCCGGCGCGCGCGCTTCGATCCAGTTGTCGCCCATCTCGATGCGTGCGCCCATCTGGGCCAGCGCCTCGGCGAAGCGCACATCGCCCTGAATACTGGCCTTGCCCACCCCTTCCACCCGCACCGGCCCATGGCCGATTGCGCCGGCGGCGAGAAAATAGGAAGCGCTCGAAGCATCGCCTTCGACATGGATCACGCCGGGGCTGCGATACGTTTGGCCGGCGCGGAGGGTAAACGCCTGCCAACCCTCGCGCTCGACCTTGACACCGAAGCGTTCCATCAGGTTCAGGGTGATCGCGATATAGGGTTTGGAAATCAGCTCGCCCACGACCTCGATGGTCACGTCCTGCCCGGCGAGGGGGGCGGCCATCAATAATGCGGTCAGGAACTGGCTGGAAACGTTGCCGCGCACCTGCACCCGCCCGCAAGCCTGGGTCGACCCCGGCTTGATGGCGAGGGGCGGGTAGCCTTCGTTGCCAAGGTAGGCGATATCGGCGCCAAGCTGGCGCAGGGCGTCCACCAGGTCGCCGATCGGCCGCTCATGCATGCGCGGCACACCGCTCAAGCGATACTCGCCATGGGAAAGCGCCAGGGCGGCGGTGAGAGGGCGGAACGCAGTGCCGGCATTGCCCAGAAACAGATCGGCGCGCTTCACCGGGAATGCACCGCCCACGCCTTCCACACGGTAATCGCGGCTTTCGCCGTGCCGCGTCCAGTTGACACCGAGTTTCTTCAGCGCCTCAAGCATGTGGTTGACGTCATCCGAGTCCAGCAGGGACTTGACTTCGGTGACGCCGTCCGCCAGTGCCGCAAGCAAGAGGGTGCGATTGGAAATGCTTTTCGAACCGGGCAGCAGCACCGTGCCGCTGACCTGTGCAATGGGAGGGAGATCGAGGTAATCCATGTCAATCAAGGTTTTTCTTTGCTATCCATTTGTTGCGCGCCGCGCGGGCATGGCTGAAAACCTTTTCCAGCGCCGCACCGTCCCCTTGCTCCAGCATGGCGCGCAGACGATCCAGTTGCGCCCGGTACACATCGAGCTCATCAAGCAGCGGCTCGCGGTTGGCAAGAAAAATGTCCCGCCACATTTCCGGTGAGCTGCCGGCGATACGGGTGAAATCGCGGAACCCCCCGGCAGCAAAGCTGAACAATTCTTCCCCGTTGGCGCGAGAGGCCATATCCTCCACCAGGGCGAACGCCAGCAGATGGGGCAGATGGCTTACCGCGGCAAAAATCCGGTCATGATTTTCCGGCGTCATTTCGGCAACCCGCGCACCGCAAGCCTGCCAGGCGTTCAGAACCAGTTCCGTGGCACCGGCATCGGTTTCCGGCAAAGGCGTCAGCACTGTCTGCCGGCCGCGGAACAAGCCGGCATCCGCCGCGCCGACACCGCTTTTTTCCGCTCCGGCAATCGGGTGGCCCGGCACGAACGAAGCCAGATGTTGCG
>JAJYUW010000198.1 GCA_021792335.1 Pseudomonadota bacterium
CCATTACCGCCCCAGATCAGAGTGCATCCTGCATGTAGCGACAATTCCGCAGATTCGATGCAACGGAAGTTTTGAAGGTAAAACTCCGCTAGGCTCACTGGCTGTCATCCGAATCGAAAAATGGCAGAAAATTACCGGCTGGCCAAGCGCGACGTGTAAAGCCATCCTGAATGGCTCCGCACAGCCGGGGCAGCGGCATGCACATCCTCAGAGATTATCCACCCGGCTGAGCCGAACCCGATGGCATCAACCGAAGATGCAGTCCACCGGGAAGGATACGCCCGCCGTCGCAGCCGGCGAACGGCGGGGGAAAGACCCGACCTTTTTGAGCGCCGCGGCGCGGAGTGAGGCACGATAGCCGGTTTCAGTGCTCTCTAACGGATCCTTGCGAGTGGTCAATAAATATACAGCGCGCTGGACCTATCACCTTCCGAATGCAGCCACTGCGCCTCTTGCTTGATGCCCGATTACCATGGGTCACAGCCTCGTGATGCGAACAGCAGCCTCAAAGACGCATGGGCATTACTACGTAGCGTGTTTGTGCCAAACCCGGAGCCCGAATCAAGCAGCTGCTGTTTGCGTCCGTAAAGCCCAATTCTACCTGATCCGTCTCGATAGCCCCCAGCGCATCAAGTAGATAGGTGACATTAAATCCGATCTCTACCTCTTCACCCGCATAGCTTACCTCGACCTGGTCTTCGGCCTCTTCATGCTCGGGATTGTGTGCTTGAAGCGTCAACAAGTCCGGCTTCACTGTTACTCGAATACCGCGGTATTTCTCGTTCGCCAGAATGGCCGTGCGTTGCAAGGCCTGTCGCAGCAGCTCGCGGTCGGCCAACGCGACTTTGGTCGGATTATCTGGAATTACGCGCCCATATTCCGGGAAACGGCCATCAATTAGCTTTGAACTAAAGCGAATATCACCGATTTGAGCTCGAACATGATTTGAACTTATGGCCAGCTCGATCATTCCTTCCATGCCCAGGGTTCTTTGTAGCTCAAGAACAGCCTTGCGCGGCACGATTACCTGTCCGCCCCGCGCCGGTTCGTCCAGCGACATCTCAGACAAGGCGAGCCGATGACCATCCGTTGCCACTGCGCGAAGCGTGCTCTCTTCGGTCTCGAGCAATAAGCCATTGAGGTAATAGCGCACGTCCTGCTGCGCCATCGAGAAATACGTTTTGTCGATCAGGCGCCGGAATTCCTCCTGCGGCAGGGTCAGCGTCTGCTGCGCCTGCATTTCCTCGAGCACGGGGAATTCTGCTGCCGGCAATGAGGATAGCGTAAAGCGGCTGCGGCCGGCGCGCACCGTGACTCGCTCGCCTTCCGTCGCAAGCATGACGTCGATGCCGTCGGGCAATGCCCGCAGGATCTCCAGGAATTTGCGGCCTGGCACCGTAACGTCACCCGGCAGATCCACCTGCACCTGGGTCCCCGCGACCAGCTCCACTTCCAGGTCCGTTCCCGTCACACCGAGACGCCTCTCGCGCGCCGACAACAGCACGTTCGCCAGCACCGGCATCGTCTGGCGGCGCTCGACCACACCGATCACGCTTTGCAAGGGGGCGAGGAGATCCTCGCGTTTTGCCGTCAGCTTCATAAGGTTCTATCTAGTTCTTGGATATTTAAGAATTCAGATTGTAGTGACTTTTAGTCCTGTGGATTACGGTGACAAGTGCTCTTGCACCGTTCGATCAAGGACTTGTTCGCCTCTCGCCCGTGGACTTCTCCCACGAATGACTGCGGGGAAATTGTGAGCCCCCTGTGCGTAACTTTATCCCCATCGGCGTCCACCGGAAATCCACAAGCTCATCCCCATCATGCTGTCAGGGTTCTCAACAGATTGGAGTAGTCCTGGGTCATGCGTGTATCGTTACCGCGCAGCTCCTTTATCCGCTTGCAGGCGTGCAACACCGTGGTGTGATCCCGGCCGCCAAAGGCATCCCCGATCTCCGGCAGACTGTGGCTGGTGAGTTCCTTGGCGAGCGCCATGGCGACCTGCCGGGGCCGGGCGACAGAGCGGCTGCGGCGCTTCGACAGCAGCTCCGCCACGCGGACCTTGTAGTAATCCGCGACCGTTTTCTGGATGTTCTCAATGGTCACGAGCTTCGCCTGCAGGGACAGCAGATCCTTCAGCGCCTCCTTGGTGAATTCCAACGTGACCGCCTGCCCGGTGAAGCGGGCATTGGCGATCACCCGGCGCAGCGCTCCTTCGAGCTCACGCACGTTCGAGCGGATCCGCTTGGCGATGAAAAAGGCGACCTCCTCGGGCACCGGCATGCCGAAGTGGCTCGATTTGGTCATCAGGATGGCCACACAAGTCTCGAGCTCGGGAGGCTCGATGGCCACCGTGAGTCCCCAGCCGAAGCGCGATTTCAGCCGTTCCTCCAGACCCTCGACTTCTTTGGGATACCGGTCGCAGCTCAGGATGACCTGATGCTGGCCCTCCAGCAGCGCATTGAAAGTATGGAAAAATTCCTCCTGCGAGCGGTCCTTGCCGGCAAAGAACTGGATGTCATCGATCAGCAGCGCATCGAGCGAGCGGTAGGCACCCTTGAACTCGTTCATCGAATTGTGCTGCAACGCCCGCACCATGTCGCTGACAAAGCGTTCCGAGTGCACATACGCGACCCTCGCCTCGCCGTCCTGCGCACGAACGACATGAGCGATGGCATGCATCAGATGCGTCTTGCCAAGACCCACGCCCCCGTAGAGGAACAGCGGGTTGTATGCCTTGCCGGGGTTTGCGGCAACTTGCTGAGCCGCCGCCTTCGCCATCTGGTTGCTCTTGCCCTCGACGAAGGTCGCGAAGGTAAAATCAGCATTCAACCGAGCGCCGACCACCAGACCTTCACCACGCCGGACACGCCGTCCTTCCTGCGGCTGCGCTGCCGCCTGCCCCGGCGCCGATTCGTTGCGCGAGCCGACTTCGACCGTCACGATGGGGACATCGCCGGTACTCTTGTCCCGCAGTAGCTCGCCGATGCGCGGCAGGAGCTTCTCATTGATCCAATCGACCACGAAACGATTGGGCGCGAGCAGCTTGAGCGCCCCGGCGCCCTCCATCGCCTGCAGCGGCCGCACCCAGGTATTGAATTGCTGCTCAGGGAGCTCGGCCTCCAAGGCGCACATGCACCGAGCCCACAGCGACGCTTCCACGCGTGCCTCCGCAACCGCCTCGGGATGATCAAATGGAAAAGGCTGCGCAGTCTATACCCATCCGCTGGTGTGCTGAAGATTTTCCACCGATAAAAATATTGACACCTTGGCGCTCAACGGCTTAGCCTTGCCGCCCTTTTTCCGGAAGCGAACCCCTGGAGCTTGCCATGAAGCGTACCTATCAACCGAGCAAGCTGCGCCGCAAGCGCACGCACGGTTTTCGGGCACGCATGGCGACCAAGAATGGTCGCAAGGTGCTGGCACGCCGCCGTGCCAAGGGCCGCAGGAAGCTGATTCCGTAGCAGAACGGGGTGCGGTTCCGGTCCGTGGGATGACTCGGGCCGGCGCTCTCGTGCGGGAGCCGGCCCCGCTCGACCGTAACCGATCGACCATGGCCAGCATGCCCCGCCCGTCCCGAGAGCGGCT
>JAJYUW010000199.1 GCA_021792335.1 Pseudomonadota bacterium
GCGCGACAGGATGTCGGCCACCTCGGCCATGAAATGGACGCCGCAAAAGACGATGTAGTCCGCCTCGGAATTAGCCGCCGAGCGTGACAGCTTGAGCGAATCGCCGGAAAAATCGGCATGCTTGAAAACGTCCGAGCGCTGGTAATGGTGCCCCAGAATCACCAGCCGCTTGCCCAGCTTCGCCTTGGCGGCAAGGATGCGCGCATGGCAGTCCTCGTCGGACAGGTTCTGGAATTCGAAGAAAGGGATGGGATCGTTCATGGGGTTTCTTAATCAAATCCAAAATCAGCCACGGATGAACACAGATTATCACGGATTATAACTGCGGGCTTTTATCCATGGGAATCCGGGTCGCCTGGAGGCGCCTATTTTTGGTCATCCGTGGCAGGATGGCTTTTTCACCATTTCAGGCAGCTTTTCCAGCGCGGCGGCATTGGTCCAGGAAAAAACCTTCTTCTCCGCCTCGCCGCAAGGCAGCCACTGGTAATTCAAATGCTCCCGCGGCTCCAGTCTGACCGGCAAGGGCTGCGGCAGTTCCAGCCCGAACACGTGCTCAGCATTGTGCGTCACTCCGGGCGCATAGCGGTGGCGCCATTCTTCGAAGATCTCAAATTCGAACTGCAGGTTCCAGTCGGAAAGCGCGTACCTCTCGGCATCCAGGCCGGTTTCCTCGCGCACCTCGCGCACCGCGGTCTGCCGCAGGCTCTCGCCCGGATCGCAGCTCCCCGTCACCGACTGCCAGTAGCCGGGATGATCGGCGCGTTCCAGCAGTAGCACCTGCTGATCCGGGGTGTAAATCACCACCAGGACCGAGACGGGGATTTTATGCGTTTTCACCAACCGCTTTCACCGCAGAGGACGCAGAGGTTTAATCAACCTTCTCCACTTCGACCTGGGTCTGCACCTGCTGGCGCAGGCGGATATGCAGTTCGCGCAACTGCTTGTCGTCCACCTCGTTGGGCGCCTGGGTCAGCAGGCAGGCGGCGCGCTGGGTTTTGGGGAAGGCGATCACGTCGCGGATCGATTCGGCGCCCGCCATCAGCGTGACCAGACGATCAAGCCCGAGCGCCAGGCCGCCATGGGGAGGCGCCCCGTATTGCAGGGCTTCCAGCAGGAAGCCGAATTTCTCCTGGGCTTCCTCGGCGCTGATGTTGAGCGCGTGGAATACCTTGGACTGCACTTCCTGGCGGTGGATACGCACCGAGCCGCCGCCCACTTCCCAGCCGTTAAGCACGAAGTCGTAGGCCTTGGACAACGCCTTACCGGGATCGCTGGCCAGCAACTCCTCATGCCCCGCGGCCGGAGAGGTAAAGGGGTGGTGCAGCGCTTGCCAGCGCTTGCCTTCCTCGTCGTACTCGAACATCGGGAAATCCACCACCCACAGCGGCTTCCAGGCGCCTTCGGCGAAGCCTCGCTCGTGGCCGATTTTGGCGCGCAGCGCGCCGAGCGCCTCGTTCACCACTTTCGCCTTGTCGGCGCCGAAGAAGATCAGGTCGCCGTCGGTCGCGCCGGTGCGCTCGATCACCGACTTCAGGGCGGCGTCGGACAGGTTCTTGACGATCGGCGACTGGAGCCCCTCGCGCCCCTTGGCGACATCGTTGACCTTGATGTAGGCCAGGCCCCTGGCGCCGTAGATGGCGACGAACTGGGTGTAGGCGTCGATCTCGCCGCGCGTGATCTCGCCGCCTTGCGGCACGCGCAGGGCGGCAACGCGGCCGGTGGGCGAGTTGGCGGGCGCGCTGAACACCTTGAAGTCGACCTCCTTCATCACGTCGGTGAGTTCGGTCAGCTCCAGCGTCACGCGCAGGTCGGGCTTGTCCGAGCCGTAGCGCCGCATCGCCTCGGCATAGGTCATGCGCGGAAAGGCTGGCAGCTCGACATCGAGCGCCGCCTTGAACAGGCGGCGCATCATGTCCTCGACCAGGTCGGTGATTTGCTGCTCGTCCAGGAATGAGGTTTCGATATCCACCTGGGTGAATTCGGGCTGGCGGTCGGCGCGCAGATCCTCGTCGCGGAAGCATTTGACGATCTGGTAATAGCGATCAAAGCCCGACACCATCAGCAGTTGCTTGAACAGCTGCGGCGATTGCGGCAGGGCATAGAAAAATCCGGGATGGACGCGGGATGGCACCAGATAGTCACGTGCGCCTTCCGGCGTGGAGCGGGTCAGCATCGGCGTTTCCACCTCGATGAAACCCTGCTCGTCCAGCGCATGGCGCAGGGCCTTGGATACCTGGTAGCGCAGCATCATGTTCTTCTGCATCGCCGGGCGGCGCAAATCCAGATAGCGGTGAGTCAGCCGCACGGTTTCGCTCAGGTTCTCGTCATCCAGCTGGAAGGGGATCGGCGCCGAGGCGTTGAGAATCTCGATTTCCTGTGCCAGGACTTCGATCTCGCCGGTAGGGAGATTCGGGTTGGTCGTGCCTTCGGGCCGGCCGCGCACCAGGCCGGTGATTTTCAGCACAAACTCGTTGCGGATGGTTTCCGCGGTCGCGAAAGTCGCCGCGCGGTCGGGATCGCACACCACCTGCACCAGTCCCTCGCGGTCGCGCAAGTCAATGAAAATCACCCCGCCATGGTCGCGGCGGCGATGCGCCCAGCCGCACAGGGTAACAGTTTGCTGTAAATGGTTACGGTTGACGTCGCCGCAATAATGGGTTCGCATGCTTACAATCCAATTTTTAGACTTTTATTGGTTAAGGGGAAAAATACTGAAAAGACGAGAAAGGCGACTCATTGATAACCCGTGGCTGAACTGCTTTTTACAGGATGATTCAATCACCCGCATACACCTTGACGGGCGATTCCTGGGCAGCAGGCATCACCACCCCCATCGAGATGATGTACTTCAAGGCGTCGTCCACACTGATATCGAGTTCGATGGTTTCGCTCTTTTTGACGAAGAAGTAAAACCCGTTCACCGGGCTGGGCGTGGTCGGGATAAACACGCCGACATATTCCCCTTCGAGCCTGGAACCGACATCCCGCGGCAGATTGGTCTGAAACGCCAGAGACCACGCGTCCGGGTGCGGATAATGCACCAGCAGGACCTTGCGGAACGCTTCGCCGCTGCCGGAAAACAGGGTGTCGCTGACCTGCTTGACGCTGTAATAAATCGACTTCACCACCGGGATGCGCGCCAGCACGCTTTCCCAGAACCTGATCAGGCGCTGGCCGACGATGTTGGTGGTCAACATGCCGGAGAGCAGAATCACGCCTATCGTCAGTATCGTGCCCAGACCCGGCACGGACATGCCCAGCCAGTGCTCCGGGCGGATTTTCTGCGGCAGCAGCAACAGGCTCTGATCCATGGTGCCGATCAGCAGATTCAGCACCCATACCGTGATGCCGAGCGGCACCCAAATCAGCAGCCCGGTGATGAAATAACGCTTGAGCATCTAGCCGGCGCAGCCCCCGCCAGCACAACAGGCGGGCGCGGCAGGCTTGGTTTCTTCCCTGGGCTTGGCGCCGCCCTTGAAATCGGTCTGGTACCAGCCGCTGCCCTTGAGCTGGAAGCCGGCGGCGGACAACATCTTGCCGAAGGTTTCCTGCTTGCACTCGGGACAGGCA
>JAJYUW010000200.1 GCA_021792335.1 Pseudomonadota bacterium
AATATCGATTCAATCGCCGCTTTGATCTGTCTGTCATTCTTGCCCGACTGCTTCGTGCATCGTCCGTCACTTCGCCGCATCCCGAGCGCATCATCCGTGCGGCTGAACAATGTGGCTAATCAGGAAAACTCGCGACATTTAAGAGGTGCAACGCTTGTGTTTTTCAGCTTCAGAGTATCTAATCATCCGAAACTCTGGCTTCTCTCCGAATCAAGCGCATACATGTTCGCCAACAACGTTAAATTCAGTCTCGGGGCCGGCTTTGCGCTGGTGCTGGCGCTCATGCTCGCCCTTACACTGGCGGGCCTGCATCAGATGGCCGCCATCAACGAGCGGCTCGAAGGCATCGTCGAAAACAACAACGTCAAGACTGAGCTCGCCACCATCATGCGCGACTCGCTGCGGGAACGCGCGGTCAGCATGCACACCATCGTGGTTTTAAAGGACGGGTTCGAAAAAGACGGCGAGCTGATGAACTTTTACGAATATGGCGGAAACTACGCTGTCGCTCGGCAAAAACTTGAGCAGATGGTATCCAGCGAACAGGAAAAACTGGTACTGGCTCAAATAAGCAACCTCACCCTGACAACCCAACCGGTCGTCCTCAAAACCATCGAGTTTGCCATGGAACACAACCCGGCAACGCTCGACCTGATGCAAAACGAAACCATCCCGGCCCAGAAAAGACTGTTGCGGGAACTGGATGACCTGCTCAAGCTGCAGCGCGAAGCGACACATGCAGCGGCCGAGGAAGCCGCGGCCGCCTACCGGGAAACACAGATGCTGATGCTGATACTCGGCGCAGTGGCGGCGTTTCTAAGCATAGGCATTGCGATTTTCGTCACCCGCCGGGCAGCACGCCACACGCTGGAAATTGAAAAGGCCGCCGGCATCAAATCGGAGTTCGTCGCCAACGTCAGCCATGAAATCCGCACCCCGATGAACGGCATCCTCGGCATGACCGCGCTTCTGCTGGACAGCAACCTGACCCCGGAACAGCGTGACCATGCCGAAACCGTGCGCATTTCGGCTGAATCGCTGCTCGCCATCATCAACGACATCCTCGATTTTTCCAAGATCGAGGCCGGCAAGCTGGAACTGGAATCGGTCGATTTCGAGTTATGCGAAACCGTGGCGGAAGTTGCCGAACTGCTGGCGGGCCAGGCGCAAGACAAAGGGCTCGAACTGCTGTACGACATACCGCCCGACCTGGACGGCCGCCTGCACGGAGCAGCCGGGCGCCTGCGCCAGATCCTCACCAACCTGACGGCCAACGCGGTGAAGTTTACCGATACCGGCGGGGTGCTGCTGCGCGTACTGAAGGAATCGGAGGAAAACGAGTCCGTATGCCTGCGCTTCGAGATCCGGGATACCGGCATAGGCATCACCGACGAAGATCACAAACGGCTGTTTCAGGCCTTCTCCCAGGGAGACGGTTCCGCCGCCCGCAAATATGGCGGCACCGGCCTCGGCCTGATCATTTCCAAGCAGCTCACTGCCATGATGGGAGGGGAGATCGGGATGGAAAGCCGTCTCGGCCTGGGCAGCACCTTCTGGGTTCGCCTCAGGCTGGAAAAACAGACCGGTTTGACGGAAAGACAGAATCCCGCGTCATGCCTGGCGGGGCGCCGCACTCTTGTCGTCAGTGGAAATGGCGGCACCCGCATGGCCCTTAAACGTCACCTTGAATATTGGCAGGTTAACTGCAGCACGGCCGCCAACGGCCAACAGGCGCTGGAAGCACTATATGCCGCCCACAATCCCTCAGCCACCCCACCTGAGGACAAGCGCCAGGCACTTTTCGACCTGATCATCCTCGACATGCCCCTGCCCGACATCGAAGCGGATGCCCTGGCAAGGCTGATCAAGGACAAGGATACATTCCGACCCATTCCTCTGATGTTGTTCGCCCCCGTCACCCTGGGCCAGCCTTACAAGGAGAAAATGATCCATGCCGGAATAGACGCACTGCTCGCCAAGCCGGTTCGCCTGAAAAAACTGGCGAAAACGCTCGCAGCCGCGCTGAATCCATCCTGTCTGGTGGCGCTCCCTGCAGCGCCCTCCGTTGCCGGAACAATCCCGCCGCATGTCCGCATCCTGGTGGCCGAAGACAATCCGGTCAACCTCAAGGTAACGCTGTACATGCTGCAAAAGATCGGCTTGCAGGCCGCTATCGCTGCCGATGGACTGGAGGTGTTGGATACGCTCGACCGCGAACGCTACGACCTGGTCCTGATGGACTGCCAGATGCCCAGGATGGACGGCTTCGAAGCCACCGCCGAAATCCGCCGCAGGGAGCAAGCCGGCCATTTACCCCGCATGCCGATTGTCGCCATGACTGCCAACGCCATGCGCGGCGACTGCGAGAAATGCCTGACCGCGGGCATGGACGACTACCTGATGAAACCGCTGAAGCTGGAAAACCTGGCAGCCACGCTGAAAAAATGGCTACCACAAACGATCTTACACGGGCTTCAGCCCGTAGAAAGTCGGAGTCCTTTAGGGCAAACGATCTTACACGGGCTTCCCCTACACGCCCCTTCGGGTCGCATACCCTCGGCCAAACCACCCGAGGGCAAGGGTCAGGCGTCCGTCAACAACGCGCCCGCCGCCGAAATTCCGCCCATCGACCTCGAAAACCTGAATGCCACTTACAAGCAGGACCGGCAAATCGTGGCGGAACTGCTGGCGCTTTATCTCGACACGACACCCCCGCTGCTGGAGAAGCTGAATGCATCGATCACGCGGAAAGACGGCGCGGGAACAAGGGCAGCGCATGAAATCAAAGGGGCGTCAGCCTACATTTCCGCAGGGGAAATGGCGGCCCTGGCACGAAATATAGAAAAGGAAATCAGGGATGCGGCCTGGGAGCAAGCCGGGGAACATTTCGAGCAGATGGAAGCGGCATTTATCCGCGTCCTGGCTTTCGTCCATCAACAGAATGCAATGATCCTATAAAAAGCAGCTCAGCCACGGATTAACACAGATACACACGGATTATCAATGAATAATATTTCTCGTCCTGCGCGCCTTCCGGGTGAATGGCGAATTTTCCGCAACACTTTGTTTTATCTGTGTCGCCTAGAGGCGCCTACTTTTGGTAATCCGTGGCTAATGGTGGTTTTTAGGATGATGGAGCCGGTTTCTCAATAAGTGATGGTTTTCCATCTGTCGTCCATCACCCGGGTCACGAAAGTGGCCGCGCCGGCGATGCCGCTGCATTCCGGTATCAGTTCCTCCCTGGTTGCATCGCAGGGCTCCATTGCCCCGCCGCAGGCAAGAAACTTCACGCCGTGATCGCAAGCGTCTTTCATGAAAGCGTATACTGACTTGGTGCGGTTGTCGCTGGGGTAGAGGTTCTCGGCAACGCCCTTGACCAGCAGCCGCACCGAGCGGCTGGCAAAATAAATCTCGACATCCACATCCATCGCCGCTGCCGCGGCCGCCTGGAAAAACGGCGTGCCGCATACATGCGGATGATCCGGATCGATTGTCAGCAGCATGATTGCGAGTTTGTCGGCCATAGCGTTGCGTAACGTACCCGATTTGGCGCAAGGCGTCAAACCGG
>JAJYUW010000201.1 GCA_021792335.1 Pseudomonadota bacterium
ATGGACGCGAGCTGACATCTTAGGCACGTCGGCCGCCACGCAACACGCGCATCAGGATCTTACACTGAGGTAGCCCATGGAAGGCCAGACGGCCGCCTACGCAGCTTGCCATAAAAAATAGTAATGGTCATGGCCGTCATGCCGCATAGGGGCAACCCCCACAGAAACTTTTGAGCCATGAAATCTTTATGTTATGCGCCATGAGGCCGCCTTTGGGATCTGCCGGAACCGCGCTTAACCCCGTTTCTCTCGGTGACGATGTCGCCATGAGGGGGCGGTTTGCCTACAACGGGACCTTCTCCGGTTTATCTATACCCTTTCGGTCGGTGAACGAGGCCTCGAAATTGCGTACAATCAGCGCAAAGTAAGCCATGGAGGGGCGAATCGCGCGAGGCCTCGATACGGGCCGCCGCGAGAGGGGTGCCGTAATCTGCTAACGGATCGATTGCCACAAACGAGGGAGCCTAAGGCCTATGGAGTATACATGGATATTGGTTGCTGACCGGGCACGCGCGCGGATTGTGACGAAACCCAACGCGGTGCCCAGCAATGGCCGCGACTGGGAAGAGCTCGAGGCTCTGGTGTATCCGGAGGCGCGCATACCTGAGCGGGCTGTGTTGACGGACAAACCAGGACGCACCTTCGACCGTAAGGGCTCCGGGCGCCACGCCATGACCGTCGAGATATCGGCCAAGGAAGAGGCGGCCGCACGCTTCGCGAAGACCCTGGCCCGAGTCTTGGATAAGGGACGGACCAATCACCTCTATGAGTCCCTCATTCTGGTCGCCGAACCCGGTTTCCTTGGCACTCTGCAAGCCAACCTGTCGGCACAGACCGCCAAAAAGGTTATTGACAGGATCCCCAAAGACCTCACGACACGACCACATAAGGAACTCACCCAAGACTTGCGCGCACTGCTGCGTCCGCGCGGATAACGGGTGCCCAAAGCACTGAACCGCTACTTTTCCCTATAGCGGTCAGGAATGACCGGTCACGCCGACCCTGCGTGGACCACGCCGCCCCCTATGGGTGGGCAAGCGCATTGCGTATAATGCGCCGGTTCGCCCCGGTAGCTCAGTGGATAGAGCGGCCGCCTCCTAAGCGGCAGGTCGCCGGTTCAACTCCGGCCCGGGGCACCAACAGAAACAATAGCGGTTAGCAGGCAAAAAACGGCCCGCACCTTTCAATCAGACACACCTGTATCACATCCGTCTTCGCAAAATCGCCACCCTTGAACAGCAACGATTCAGCGCGTTACTGGGCCAAGGCATAGGAGAAGCAGTTCCCGAACCGCGGCCGCAACGCAGCCCTCCTTTGTGCGCCAACCGCGCCCCACCCCCACACGGTGACCACCCGGATAGCGACACGCTCCACCGACTCCGTGGGCAGTATGACGCCATATCAGCCATACTTGGGTAGTGTCCTTTTATTGTTACGCCAGCTACCCGGCGACGGTGGGCTTCTGGCCTACCTTTAAGCTTCAGGCGCATTGGATGCGCTGACCGCCACTTTCTATCTTATCTATTTGCCGGTACACAGGATGGCGCCAGCGTGAATTTCCACAGCGCGGAATACTAAACACGCATCCACACCCGTCGCTCCTGGCGGGCCGCCCCGCCCCGTGTAAATTTAGAGGGCGCCTTCACTCATTACCATTTCGATACGTCCAAGGACGAAAAAAGGCGTTCATGACACAGGAGAAAGACCAAACGCGGCATTCACCAGCCCCGATCCGCCTTCTTTTGGTCGTACGAGAGACCTTCGAGGACCAGAAACTCCAACTCCTGACGAACTACGCCCTCACAGATTGCAAGAGCCGTCGGCAAACGAGGCTCAGATAACCCACGCGCAGGCGACAAACAGCCGATGAGCATGTTTTTGAAAAGACGCGCATAGCGACAACTGAGAAGAAAGAATGAAGCCTATGATCAGCGAGCCTCCATGTCGGGCCGGTATTCCCCGCGGCGGGCCATGCCATTACACAAGGCCCGATGGTGAAGCACTTTTTGGGCTGCGGCCACTTGACTGGCCTCCCCTCTCCAAAGATCCATGGCCGGCTGCTGAATGGCCCGCGAAAAAGAGAAGGTCAGGACCCATGGGGCTTTCCCGCGCCACCGCACGTTCATGGCATTGAGGCGTAGCGAGGCAAGCTCCGCGCTTTGGCCACCCGAAAGGAACGCCACGCCAGGGACCGCGGCGGGCACGGTTCGCAATAGGACCTTTACCGTAACGTCCGCCACCTCCTCCACGCTCGCCTGGACCGGACAGTCGGCCCCTGACAACACCATGTTGGGCTTTAGTATCATGCCCTCAAAAACCACGCATTGCCGGTAAAGCTGTTCAAAAACAGTATGCAGCGCGGCTTCCGTAACCTCGGCACACCGTTCCAGGGTATGGTCGCCATCCATGAGCACCTCGGGCTCGACGATCGGCACCATCCCCGCCTCCTGACACAACGCGGCATAGCGCGCAAGCCCGTGGGCATTCGCCTCGAGGCACGCACGGCTCGGGATTTCTTTGCCTATCGTGATCACGGCGCGCCATTTGGCAAACCTCGCGCCCATCTGCCGGTATTCAACCAGACGCTCCCGCAGCCGGTCGAGCCCTTCGGTAACCTTTTCTCCCGGATGGGCGGCAAGCTCCTTGGCGCCCGCGTCCACCTTGATTCCAGGGACAATGCCCGCTTTTGCCAACACCGTCAGAAATGGGGTTCCATCCGCCGTCGCCTGCCGTATGGTCTCGTCGTACAAAATCGCGCTGCTGATATAGTCTCCGAGTCCTGGCGTTGTCAGGATCAGCTCCCGCCAAGCACGCCGCGCGTCCACAGTTTGGGGGATCCCGAGTTTGGCAAACCGCCGGCTGCTGGTCGGGTTGCTCTCATCCATAGCAAGTATTCCCTTACCTGCCTGCATCATCGCCTGCGTCGTGGCAACAAGATCGCGCACCGCCGGTGTCACTTCGCGCAGACCCATACCATACCTCCTTGGTCGATTCTAAGATTGCCGTACTGAGAGCGCACCTCCTTGTAAATACCTTAAAATGCGTCTCCCGCACGCAACAGCGACTATTTCAAAGTATACGCGTAGACAATATCCCTGCAAGTCTACTTTATTCTATATCGCGCGTAATTTTCCGTTGGTTTCTGTTAATGAGTCCGCGCGCCGCCTGCAGGTTTGCGGAAATCACCCAAAACCGGCTTCTGATGTCCGCTAACCGTGCCGAGCTCTACCGCAAGCATGGAAAGCGATCCTCCCTCGATACCGGAGACCGGGAAGCGAACGAGGTCGCCTGGTTGTCGCGTGCCGAGAACGTAGAGCAGCGGCAGATAGTGGTCCGGCGTGGGGATCGCCAGGGCCGCATCGGGTCCGAGCGTTTCATACTGGATGAGCGGCGCATTGTCACCGGCGCGCATCAACTCCTGGACTTTATTGTCAAAGCGCGCCGCCCAGTCGTAAGGTTCCTGCGATGGCTTATCCCAGGCATACATACGGAGATTATGTATGAGATTGCCGCTTCCAAGGATCAGCACACCCTCGTCCCGCAAAGGCGCGAGCGCGCGGCCGATCCC
>JAJYUW010000202.1 GCA_021792335.1 Pseudomonadota bacterium
GCAGGAGGCCCTGCTCGCGGCGGTGCTGATCCCCTCCGCGCTGTTTTCGCCTGCGGCAGCGACGGGCAAGGCAATGATGATCGCCAGCGTGGTGCTGGTGCTGATCGTCGAATTGCTCAACTCGGCGGTGGAGGCCACGGTTGACCGCATTTCCCTGGATGACCATCTGCTGGCGAAGCGCGCCAAGGACATCGGCAGCGCCGCCGTGCTGCTGAGCCTGATCAACCTGGCTGTGGTTTGGCTGCTGGTGCTGCTGGGCTGAACGACCTGTAACAAAAACTTCAAAATTCCTTCATCAAAGTTTCTTCCTGGTGCGGCAAATTGGCGGCATGGAAGAAAACATTTATTACCCCCTGCAGCAGTTTCCCTCCAGCGCACGATCGCTGCGCGTGGCGGTGGTGACGGAAACCTACCCGCCGGAGATCAACGGCGTGGCCCTGACCATAGAGCACATGGTCGAAGGCTTGCGCCAACGCCAACACCATGTCCAGCTGATCCGGCCACGGCAGGGGCCGGACGATGCCGCTTCGTCAGAACCTGGTCTGCAACAGTTTTTGCTGCCCGGGCTGGCCATTCCCCGCTACCAGAACCTGCAAATGGGATTACCCTCCGGGTCTGCATTGAAGCGCATCTGGAGCGCGAGACGGCCTGACGTGGTGCACATCGTCACCGAGGGGCCGCTCGGCTGGTCCGCCCTGGCTGTGGCGCGCAAGCTTGAAATCCCGGTTACCAGCGACTTCCACACCAACTTCCACAATTACACCAAACACTATGGCATCGGTTGGCTGCAAAAGCCGATCGGCGCCTATTTGCGCAGCTTTCACAACCGGGCGCTGCTCACCCTGGTGCCGGATGAGGGCTTGCGCCGCGAACTTGAAGTTCAAGGCTACCAGAATCTGAGCATAGTCGGCCGCGGCGTGGACATCGGCTTGTTCGACCCGGCGCGTCGCAGCATGGAATTGCGGCGCACATGGGGCGCGTCCAAGGACGAGCTGGTTGTGCTTTATGTCGGCCGCATCGCGCCCGAGAAAAATCTCGAGGCGGTGATCCAGGCCTACGACGCAATGCGTGAGAAACATCCCCAAGCGAAGCTGGTGTGGGTGGGTGACGGCCCGCAACGGGATATTCTGCAGGCCAGAAACCCCGGCCACATCTTCGCCGGCATGCGCACCGGGGTGGATCTGGCGGCCCATTTCGCCTCGGCCGACGTGTTCCTCTTTCCCAGCCTGACCGAGACCTTCGGCAATGTCACCCTCGAGGCGATGGCCAGCGGACTGGCTGTGGTGGCCTACGATTACGCCGCTGCCGCGGAGCATATCCGCCAGGGTGAAAACGGCCTGGTGGCGGAATTCGACAACATTTCCCGCTTTTGCGAGCAGGCGGCAAGCCTGGCGGCCCAGCCGGAAATGATTCCGCAGCTTGGAAAAAATGCGCGTCTAAGCGCAAAAAACCTGGCCTGGGACCACATCTGCGACAAATTCGAAAAATTGTTGCTGGAAACCGTAGGGGAAGGGGGGCGGCATGGACAACAAGACCGTTTCATTCCTGGGGCAAATACAAACCTGGGATCTAGCGCTGTGCCTCCGCTTTAACCGCGCCAACAGCAGAAAATGGGTCGGCCTTTTTTTCGGGGCGGTCAGCCGGCTGGGGGACGGCCTGTTCTGGTACGAGCTGATGCTGTTATTGCTGTTGTGGGACAGGGAACGGGCGGCGCTTCCCGTTCTGCACATGGGCGCTGTGGGGCTATCCTGCACTCTTCTGTATAAATGGCTCAAGGCCAAAACCCTGCGCCCTCGCCCTTGCGAATTCTACCGCGACATCGTGCTCAGCGTGCCGCCGCTCGACAAATTCAGCTTTCCCTCCGGCCATACCCTGCATGCATTTGCATTTGCCATTGTGGCGCTGGCCTATTACCCGCTCCTCGCCTTTATTCTGGTGCCGTTTACTTTGCTGGTCGCCGTTTCGCGCCTGGTTCTGGGGCTGCACTATCCCACCGATGTGCTGGCCGGGGCGCTGATCGGCGCAACGGTCGCGTCCCTTTCATTCGGGCTGTAACCCCAGGCCTTCCTGTCCAAACATGCTGTGCGTGCAACGGCACGCCTGTCATGATGGCGTAACAATGCTCAACAACAATCCTGTCGACGAAGAGCGGTGTGGCCGTTGCCGCGATCGCTTCGGATGCGCCATTGAGGCGACACATTGAAAACCATAATGACTATTGGACAAAATCGTGACACTACAAAAACAGCTTAACTTGATGACCGTGGTAACCATTTCCGGTTTGCTTGCGGTCATCCTTTCCGTGGCGGTGAACCTGGGCCGGCTTCAACAAGAGTTCGGCGTTTATCAGTCGCAACAAAGCATGGATAAAAGCCTGATAGAAATCAAGGCGACCGCCCTTTCGATTGCCAGGGCAGACCCGATTCTGCTGGAAACCGGGCAAAAGCTCGTGCAAACGGACGCGCATATCCAGGCGCTGGGGAAACTGGTTATGGGGCTGTCCGGAGATGAAGCGGAAAGGAAAAAAATCGGCCAGATAATTAACGCATGGAGCGAGTATGACCGAGGCTTCGCCGGGGCAATTAAAATCGCCTCCGAGAGCCCGGCGGATGCCTTGCAGATCCCGGATGCCATTTACAAGTCAGCGCTCGAGCCGATGGTGGTTGACCTTGATGGACTGGTCACTGCCAATAAAGCCAAGGAGATTTTATCCCGGCAGCGGATCAGGTCGAACATGGAGCGTATTTTATGGGTAGTGCTGGCGCCTTTGGTGCTGGCCGGGATCGTGGTGACGGGATTTCAGATTAAATTCACGCGCAGCCTGAAAAGGCGGGTGGCAGGAATAACCGAGGTGGTTGCCCATCTGCATCGGGGTGACTTGAGCCGTCGTCTGCCGGCCGCAAATAACGACGAAATAGGCCACATGGCAAAAACCATCAACAATTTTGTCGCCCGTTTCGAGGGCATCTTGCACAATGTGCATGTTTCCGCCGATCAGACCAAGCAAACGGCTCACGGCATCAGCGACATGACATCGGCTGTCACATCCAATGCCAAGGCCCAGTCGGACAAAGTCTTCCAGGTCAGTACCGCAGTCGATGAAATGGGCGGCGCCATTGGGGAGATTGCCGCTAACGCGGCCAGGGCGGCAACCGCGGCCAATCAAACGCTGGATTTGGTCCAGGCCGGAACCGAAACGGGGCGGCAAACGATTTCCGCCCTCAGCCGCATCGATGAAACCGTCGGTTTATCGTCGACAACGATCGCTGAACTGGATGCGGCGATAAGCCGGATTGGCACCGTCAGCAACACGATCCGGGAGATTGCCGAACAAACCAATCTGCTTGCCCTGAACGCGGCCATCGAAGCCGCGCGTGCCGGCGATCAAGGGCGCGGCTTTGCGGTGGTGGCTGACGAGGTGAGAAAGCTCTCGGAACGCACTTCCGCTTCCACTGCCGATATCGCCAAGATCGTGCAGACTATCCAGGCCGGCACCAATGAGACAAAAGAGTCGATGACCCGGGCCCGGGAAGAGGTC